>JBBQCC010000056.1:0-17831 GCA_038318285.1 Planctomycetota bacterium
TACTCGCGCGACGTCGTTAGGATCACGGGCTTCGAACCGGCCCAACGATCCCGAACTCCACCGATGCCGACCCACCGCAGCGAAACCGACTCCTTCGGACCCATCCAAGTTCCCTCCGACGCTCTGTGGGGCGCGCAGACGCAGCGCAGCTCGGAGAACTTCAAAATCGGCGGGCATCGCTTCACGCGGCCCATGATCCGCGCGCTCGGCATCGTCAAGAAGTCGGCGGCGCTCGCGAACATCGACCTGGGCGACCTTTCGATGCTGAACAAGAAGGAGCAGAAGGCGCTGCTGCAAGCGTGTGACGAAGTCATCGAGGGCCAGCTCGACGCGCACTTCCCGCTGGTCGTGTGGCAGACGGGTTCGGGCACGCAGTCGAACATGAACGCGAACGAGGTCATCTCGAACCGCGCGATCCAACTGCTGGGCGGCGAGGTCGGTTCGAAGAAGCCGGTGCATCCGAACGACCACGTGAACCGCGCGCAGTCGTCGAACGACGCGTTCCCGACGGCGATGCACGTCGCGGCGGCGGAGGAGGTCGTGCATCGGCTCCTGCCGTCACTGGATGCACTCGAAGCTGCGCTGCAAGCGAAGTCGAAGACGTGGAAGAGCGTTGTCAAGATCGGGCGCACGCACCTGCAGGACGCGACGCCGTTGACGGTCGGTCAGGAGTTCGGCGGCTACGTGCAGCAGATCAAGGACGCCCGCCGCGCGCTGACTGCGACGTTGAAGGGCGTGTACGAGGTCGCGCTCGGGGGTACCGCGGTCGGCACGGGACTCAACACGCATCCGAAGTACGCGAAGCTCGTCGCGGGCAAGATCGCGAAGGAAACGGACCTGCCTTTTGTTTCCGCGCCGAACAAGTTCAGCGGGCTGGCGGGGCACGACGCGCTCGTGTTCCTGTCGGGCGCGCTGAAGATGACGGCCGTTGCGCTGATGAAGATCGCGAACGACGTGCGTTGGCTCGGCTCGGGCCCGCGCTGCGGCATCGGCGAGCTGAAATTGCCGCAAAATGAGCCCGGAAGCTCGATCATGCCGGGCAAGGTCAACCCGACGCAGTGCGAGGCGTTGACCATGGTCTGCGCGCAGGTGATGGGCAACGACGTCGTCGTGTCGATCGCCGGATCGCAGGGTAATTTCGAGCTCAACGTCTACAAGCCGGTCATCGTGCACAACGTGTTGGAATCGATCGCCTTGTTGTCGGATGCGGCGGCGAGCTTCCGCACGAAGTGCGTCGACGGTCTCGAGATCGACCGCGCGCGTATCGAAATGCTCATGCGCCAGTCCTTGATGCTCGTGACGGCGCTGAACCGCTCGATTGGCTACGACAACGCGGCCAAGGTCGCGAAGAAGGCCTACCTCGAGAACAAGACGCTCAAGGAGACCGTGATCGAGATGGGTCTCATGAGCGGACCCGAATTCGACAAGGCCGTCGTGCCGTCGAAGATGATCGGTCCGTTCGGCGCGAGCGCCGGCGGCGGGTAGTCGGACCGCGCCCGCCATTCGGGACCCAGCGGTCTCGGACACGACCTCGGCGGATACGCGGATCCCGACCGAGGAGGCTCTGGCCATGAACGCGTCCCGCGCCAGCGGCTGGCTCGCGCCGGGGGGGCAGCGCGCTCGAACAAGCCGCCCGGTCGCCGATCGGCGGCGCGTGGGATGGCTGACGGGCTGCTCTGCGGGGAGTAGGGTGGAGTCGTTCGCGCGTCCAACCCCAGGTCCGCCCTCGAGGCCCCCTTCATGATCACGAACCTCCACCGACGCTGGCTGTGCGCCGTCGTCGCATCCCTCGGTCTCGTCGCGGTCGCGCGCGCCCAAGGCTCCGACAACTGCGCTGCGGCGCAGGCGATCGTCGGCAACGTCACGGTCAACTTCGTCAATCAGGCCGCGACGACCGACGGGCCGGCGAACTCGGCCTGCAACTTCTCGGGCCAGAGCCAGATCAACCTCGACGTGTGGTTCCGATGGACGGCGACCGTCACCGGCACGGCGACCGTCACGGACTGCAGCGCGACCTCGGTGGACACGAAGATCGCGGCCTACGCGGGCACGAGCTGTCCGCCGGGCTCGCCGCTCGACTGCGACGACGACACGTGCGCTCTGCAGTCCACGATCACGTTCGCCTGCGCGAACGGTAGTCAATACCTCATCCGCGTCGGGTCCTATCCCGGTGCGCCCGGCGGCGCCGGTCAGATCACGGTGAGCCAGTCGGGAGGTGGAGGCGGGCCCGCGAACGACAACTGCGCGGCTGCCACGGTGATCAACGGCGTGGGTACGTTCGCATTCGACAATTCGGCGGCGACCACGGACGGTGTTGCGGACTCGCTGTGCAACTTCTTCGGAACGCAGCAGATCGACCGCGACGTCTGGTACCGCTGGACGCCCGCGACGACGGGCTCGCACACGATCTCCCTCTGTGGCGGCACCTCCGTGGACACGAAGATGGCGCTGTACGCCGGGGGCTCTTGCCCTGTGGGCACCGCACTGGCGTGTGCAGACGACTCGTGCCAGCTGCAGACGGAGCTGGTCGCCAGCGTCACCGCGGGCCAGCCGTACATGCTGCGCGTCGGTGTCTACCCCGGTGCGGCCGGCGGTACCGGCAACTTCGTCATCTCGAGCGGCGGCGGCACGAACGAGTGCACGCCGCCCAGCAATGGCCCGGACGTCATCGTCGGAGCGCTCAGCTCGGTCTACAAGTGGGGCCTCGTCGGCAGCACCTGCGGCTATTCGATCGGCACGGATTCGTGCAACGTCGGCACGGCCGGACTGTCGTGGGTCGCCAGCACGAACCAGCACCCGGTCATCGGCCAGAACGTCTACCGGCTCCGGAGCGGACGCTTCGAGCAGGTCGGCATGGGCTGGCTCAAGCACGGCTTCCTCGCGCTGAACCAGAGCCTGTGCTGCACGTGCCAGAACCCGGGCGGAGGCTCGGTGCTCGGCGTGGGTTGCTCGGACCCCTACGACGCGCAGTTGAACGGCAACCAAGCCGGCTCCGGCAACCAGGGCGGCCTGGGCCCGCGCTCCGAGGTCAACCCGGTGTCCGGAGCGTTCCCGTATCCGTACACGACGCAGGGCTTGTCCGGGGACAACATCTACAAGCGCGTCCAGATCGCGAACGCCGACCTCGATCCGGCGCAGAACGTGGGCGCGACGTGGTACGCCGAGGGCCACTACGTTGCGCCCGACGACGCGACGGCCGGGAACGGGAACAACAACACGTCCTGGCGCCCGATCGCCGTCGGCACGTTCTCGAGCGGCTGGAACCTGACGTTGACCGGTGCGACCACGCGGCGCCAGCCGGCCATCCGCGCCTGGCAGCTCGCCGACCCGGGTGTCGTGCTGACGGACGTGCAAGCCGACGGTCTCTTCGTCGTCGGAAGTCGCGCGACGGACAACGGCAACGGCACGTGGCACTACGAGTACGCCGTCTACAACATGAACTCGGACCGCGCAGCGGGACAGTTCCGCGTGCCCGTCGGCGTCGGCACGACGCTTACGAACATCGGGTTCAAGGACGTGAACAGCCACTCCGGTGAGCCGTACTCGACCGTCGACTGGACGTCCTCGACCGCGGGCGGAGCGGTGACCTGGAGCACGCAGACCTTTGCGCAGAACCAGAACGCGAACGCGTTGCGGTGGGGCACGCTCTACAACTTCCGCTTCGACGCGAACGTCGCGCCGCAGAGCGGGAACGTCACGCTGACCTACTTCAAGCCGGGCACGCCGACGGCGTCGTCCGTCACGGCGGACGTCCCCAGCGCGTCCGGCTCGCCCGTCACCGCGTTCTGTTTCGGCACCGGCGGCACGGCCTGTCCGTGCGGCAACGCGGGCCTGATCGGGAACGGCTGCGCCAGCTCGGTGAACGCGAACGGCGCGAACCTGTCGTTCTCCGGCGTGCCCAGCATCGCTGCGGACACGCTGGTGCTCCTCGGATCGGGGATGCCGAACAGTTCGGCGCTCTACTTCCAGGGCACGTCGCAGCAGAACGGCGGGCTCGGCGTCGCGTTCGGGGACGGCCTGCGCTGCGCGGGCGGCTCGACGATCCGCCTGGGCACGAAGACGAACGGCGGCGGAGGATCGCAGTATCCAGTCGGGGGAGACCTCTCCGTCTCCGTGCGCGGATCGAACGCGGCCGGCAACGTGCGGACGTACCAGGTCTGGTACCGGAACGCGGCCGTCTTCTGCACGAGCGACACCTTCAACCTGACGAACGGGTTGCAGGTGACCTGGCAGCCGTAATCCGCGCCCTCCGGGCGAACTCGACGGGCTCGGCGCCCCCGGATCGGCCTCGGCTGGTCCCCGGGGCGCCGGCGTCGTCCAAGTTCGCCGGGCACCATCCGGGATTGGTCTGGCGGGAAGCGGGCGGGTCTGTACACTCCCCGGCTCGACCCTGCCGGTCGAACTCCCGCTATGCACACGAAGATTCGCAAGAGCAGCGCCAAGCACAAGAAGAAGACCGGGTACCGCACCCGCCAGCGGACCAAGGGCGGGCGGAAGACGAACCGGCGCCAGCGCGCCCGTCACGGCAGCTTCTGATCGCGGCGGCGGCGGGAATCGCGACGCGTTTCGCGGCTCGGCTCGCACTGCTGGCGCAGGACGCGTTCCTCGCCCACGATTGACGTGCCGTTCGTGAACTGCCTCGCGTGATTAGGCCGCGCGTGCTTAGGCCGGTCCCGCGGTCCCTCTCGATACGCCCATGACCGCCGAACTCGCACGATTCCTGCCCCGCACGCGGGAGCAGATGCACCTGCGCGGTTGGAGCGAGCTCGACGTCGTGCTCGTCACCGGCGACGGCTATGTCGACCACCCGTCGTTCGGAGCGGCCGTGATCGGTCGGGTCCTCGAAGCGCACGGTTGGCGCGTCGGCATCCTCGACGTGCCCGAGCAGGAACCCGACGGCGGCGCTTGGTCGCGCCTGCCCGCTCCGCTGCTGTTCGTCGGCGTCACGGCCGGGACCATCGACTCGATGGTCACGAACTACACGGCGTCGAAGAAGAAGCGACGCGTCGACGTATACCGACCTGGCGGCGCGATCGGTCGCCCGAACCGCGCGACGATCGCGTACACCGCGCTCGCGCGGCATCACTACCCCGGCGTGCCGGTGATCGTCGGTGGGCTCGAGGCCGGTCCGCGTCGACTCGCGTACTGGGACTACTGGGAAGAGAAGATGCGTCGGTCCATCCTGGTGGACTCCAAGGCGGACCTCCTCGTGTGGGGGATGGGCGAGCGCCAAGTGCTCGCGATCGCCGACCGGCTCGCGCGCGGCGAAGGCCTGCGCGGCATCCCGGGCACGTGCGAGGTCGTGCGGCGCGAAGACCTGCCCGAGAAGGCGCGTCACGCGCCGTCGTTCGAAGACCTGTGCGCCGACGCGGATGCGTTGATCCCGCTGTTTCATGCTGTGCGCGAGGAGAACAGCCCCAGCTCGCGCCCGATCGCTCAAGCGCACGGCACGCGCTTCTTGCTGCAACACCCGCCCAGCCCGCCCGCGCCGCAGAAGGAGGTCGATTCGTTCTACGACCTGCCCTACCAGCGCGCGTGGCATCCCGATCACACGAAGGCCGGCGGAATCGCCGCGCTCGAGCCCGTGCGTTGGTCCGTGAACACGCACCGCGGTTGCATGGCCGACTGTTCGTTCTGCTCGATCACCTTCCACCAGGGGCGTTCGATCCAATCGCGCAGCGAAGAGTCGGTGATGAAGGAAGTCGCCGCTCTCGCGGAAAACCACGACTTCCGCGGCACGATCACCGACGTCGGCGGACCGACCGCGAACATGTGGGGCCTGGGCTGCAAGCTGCTCGAGAAGGGCGAAGCGTGTCTTGGTCGCGACTGCTTGACGCCCGATCCGTGTCCCGCGCTGCGCCTCGACAAGACGACCGAGGGGTACCGCCGACTCCTCGCGCTGGTTCGAACCGCGAAGGGCGTGAAGCACGCGTTCGTGTCGAGCGGCATCCGCTACGACATGCTGCGCGACAAGAAGGGCGAGCTGCTGCCGCTGCACCATGACTTGGTTGCGCACCACGTTCCCGGTCGCATGAAGCTCGCGCCCGAACACGCGTCGGACGAGGTGCTGGCGGCGATGAACAAGCCGCGCTTCGACGTCTACGAGAAGTACGAAGCCGACTACAAGGACGAGTGCAAGGCCGCGGGCAAGGACCAGCACCTCGTGAACTACTTCATCGTCGGTCACCCGGGCACGGGTTTGCCGCAAGCGATCGAGCTGTTCGAGAAGCTGCTCGAGCGCAACTACAGCCCGGAGCAGGTGCAGGAGTTCATCCCGTTGCCGATGACGCGCGCCTGCGTGCAGTTCGTGACGGGCAAGGACCCGATGACGATGGTCGAACTGCACGTGCCGCGCGGCGAGTGCGAGCGCCGAGCGCAGAAGGCCCTGGTGCGCTGGAAGGCGCCCGAGAACCGCGAACTGGTCGAGGAAGCGCTCGCCGCCGCTGGCCGTCAGGACTTGATCGGCCGCTTCCGCCACGCGATCGGCGGCGCGAAGTCGCGCGCGGTGCGCGAAGCGGACATGGATCTCGACACCTGCGGTTGAGGTCCGGAATCAGCGCAGGGGACCTCGCTCGAACGCCCTGCGGACTCGTCGCTTGGTTCAGGGCACCGTCGTGAGCAGCCGGTGGATGCGGAAGCGCCCGGCAGAGCGCTCCAAGATGGCGTGCGAAGACTCCAGTTCGTGCATCGGTTCCCAACACACGGTGGCCTCACGCCACACGACGTGCAGCCGCGTGCCCGCGGGCGGCCGCGACGCGCCGGACAGGTAAGCGTCCATGTCGATCTGTGCCGCGAGGATGTCCGGACGGTCGCGCAGATAGTGGTCGACGGTCGCGCCGCTGTGGCTGGCTGGCACGCAGACGAGCAGCAGCAGACGATCGCCGTCGCGCCACTGCTCGCGGATCTCGGCACACGCGCTGCGGTAGTCCTCGCGCCGGTTCTGGCGCAGTTGCAGCACGACCATCGTCGCGCAGCACACGATCGCCGCAGCACACGCCGCGCGCGCCAACCAGGCCGGTCGCAGAACGAACAGTCCGCCGACGACGACGGCGACACAACCCGGGATGGCGGGCGTGAGATAGCGCGGCTGGAAGCCGCCGCCCGCGAACGTCGCCAGGATCCAGGCAGCCGCGATGGGAACCACGAAGGCTAGCAGCGCGTCGGCGTCCGGACGTGGGACTTCGTCCAGCACGGAGCTGCGCGCTCGGCGGATGCGCGTGAGAACCGCTTGGAACAGCGCCAGCAACGTTCCACCCAGAGCCAGTGCGCCCAACCCGTAGCCGACGAATTCCAGGTGGGGCTCGGTCAGTTCGACGAAGTCGACGGCCAGCAGCCGCGCGGGGATTTCTGCGAAATCGCGCGCGCTCGTCTGCACGATGACGGGCCAGGCGCCGCTGCGCTGCGCGGGGAGGAACGCGAGCAGCCACGGTGTCCAGGCCAGCACGCCGAGGCCCGCGGCCAAGGACGTGTGGAACGCCGGACGCCGGCCGCGACGCACCGCTTGCGCGACGACGACGAGGCCGGCGAGCGCGCCGTAGTAGTGCAGTCCGGTCGCCAACGCCGTCGCAGCGGCCAGCGCGCACCAGCGGCCGAAGCCGGGTGCTGCCCACACACGACGAGCGAGCAGCAGAACGAGGAGCGTCCCGCACTCGAGGAACGCATACATGCGGACCTCGTGCGCGAACCAGATGCAAAGCGGAGCCACCGCATGGAGAGCGATCGCCCAGGCCGCGCGCTCGCGACCCAGCCACGCGCGCGCGAGCGGGACGAACGCGCACAGCGACGCGCACGAGACGAGCGCCGGCAGGATCCGTAGCACCGTGTCGGACTCGCCGAAGGCTCGGATCCAGATGCGGAACAGCAGGAAGACGAGCGGTGGATGGCTGTCCGCGCGCAGGGCTTCGAACGGATGCTCGGCCAGGGCGATGCGCACCGTCATGCCCTCGTCGATCCAGAGCGAGTGCACGTCCGGGCGAGCGAGCCGCAGCACGACACCGACGAGGACCGCGACCGTGATCCACGTCGTGTGCGTCCGCTCAGCCCTGGATCCTGCGCTCATCGGCGCCGCGTGTGTACGCGATTCGCGCCCGTCAAGGAATCCAGGTGAGGGTCGATCCGTTCGTCAGGTTGAACGTCTCAACCGTGCAGAACGGCGCTGCGTTGCGGTACCAGGTCTGGTAGGTGCGCACGCCGCCCGCGGCCGGGATGAGCCCCACGGCGCTCAGCGAGATGCCGGCCGGGCCGCCGATCTGCGCCGTTGCCGCGGTGATGGACACGACGCCGAGTCGGCGCACGGACCCGCCCGCACAGCGCAGCCCGTCGCCGAAGGCGGTGCCCTGCCCGCCGCCCAGCGCCGAGTCGCCCTGGAAGAAGAGCGCACTGCCGGCCGGCGGCAGGCCGTCCGCCGCGAGCGCGAGCGTGTCGGCGCCCGTGCGCGCGCTCCCCGTCGCTACGAGGCGCGCGCCGCCGGTACCGAGCGAGTTCTCGCAGCCGCGGCCGGGCCCGCCGAAGTTTCCGCACGGGCAAGCCGCAGCCGAGCCGTCGCCGGCGCACACCACGAGCGGCGTGCAGTCGGGGTACATCCGCGAGACGGCCGTCGTGGAGAGGCCCGCAGCATCGGTGACGGTCAGCAGGATCTCGAAGTGGTACGACTCTCCGTCGCAACCTTCCGGTGTGATGATGCTCGAGGTCGTGCAGTTCGCATCGATCGGTTCGGGATGCGTGTGAGCGTTGTGGTGCAGCACCGTCTGCCACGCGCACGCGAGCTCGCTCGGCCCGTGCTCCGCATCGACGACGTTTGCAGTCAAGGGCACGTTCACGGGATTGCCGAGCGCGTACAGCGAACCGTCCGTCGGGCTCGTGATCGTCACGATCGGCGGCGTGTTGTTCAGCGAGACGAGGATGGCGGCGCTGGCCGAAGCTCCGAGCGGATCGCGCACCGTCAGCGTCGCGTCGCGTCGAAAAGGCTGCGCCAGCAGCGCGGGATCCTCGGCGCGCACGCGCAGCTCTGCGGCGCTGACGAAATGCCCGGAACCACCAGGGATTCCCGCGATCCGGATCTGCGTGCCGATCGTGGGTACGAAGTCCACGCGGAACGTCTCGAACGAGATCCCGTTCGCACCGGGGTACGGCGGCGTCACGACGGCGCCCGCGACGGTCGTCCACGTCGCCCCGTCACCGACCTCGACGTGCCAGGCGTCGAACCAGCCGCCGTCGGGGAGCTGTCGGCCTTCCTGGAACGTCACGGATCGGAACACGTGCGGTGTCGCGAACGACCAGCCGAGCCAGTCGAACGTGCCCTGTGCGCCTGCGTGGTACGTGTCGTACTGCCGCGCGCTGTCATTGCTCCCGACGGGCGGGAAGTCGCCATCGCGCAGAACTTCGGGATCGACGCTGCCGCCGCCGAGCGGTTGTGGCGGCACGAACTCGAGCACGCGCGCGACGAACATGCCCTGCGACGTGACGTCCGCGACGGCTTCGTAGAGGTGCGTGGGATTGGGGTCCGTGCTCGTCGCGCCGTCGCCGAAGTCCCACGCGTACGTCAGCGGCGCACCCTCGGGATCGACCGAGCCCGCGCTCGAGAACGCGACCGCGTGCGGCACGGGGCCGAAGGAACGATCCGGCGCCGCGCCGGCGATCGGCGGCAGGTTCGGCGAGATCACGACGCGTCGTACTTCGGAGCCGCCGCCGGATTCCGCGTAGCGGATGTAGTGCACGAGGCCCGTGTTCGGCGAGACCGTGACGGCGACGATGCCCGTGACGTCGACGCCGGAGCCGAAGGGCAAGATCTGGTGCGGCGCCCCCGGGACGAAGCGTCGGATCCATCCTCCGACGTAGTCCGCGAACACGTACGAGCCCGCGTAGCCCGGCGGGTAGACCGACCCCGTGATCCACGCGCCGCCGATGGCGCTCGTGCCCTGGAACTGCGGACCTTGCACGGGTGAACCGGGCGCACCGACGAGTTCGATGGCGGCATCGATGCCGGTGTACGAACGCGCGCGCGCCACTGTGCCGTGGCCCCAGTCGACGATCGGACGCGCGTGCTCGAAGAGCGGGATCGTCGTCGGCACGAGCTGACCGGGCACGCACGGGTTCGGCCAGGTCGGAGTTCCAAGCGTGTCCTGCACCAGCAGATCGCGGAACGCGAAGAACGCGGCGCCGCACGAGCCCGTGCCGAAGAGCGGGTTGGGCGCGTCGAGGTTGGGCGTCGTCTGCGGCGCGTAGCCGGGCTGCGCTTCCAATCCCTCGTGGAGCGGCCAGCCGAAATCGAGGCCGGGCGCATCGCACACATCGAGCTCCTCGATCGCGTTCCAGCCGACATCACCGATCCACAGCGTCCCGGGATTCGCCAAGAGCGGATTTGCGACGCCTGTGCCCGGCTGCAGCGACATCCGGAACGGGTTGCGCAGGCCCAGCGCCCAGACGCGCGAACGCGGCGCGCGCGGGTGCGCCGCGTCGTAGAACGGATTCGAGCGCACGCCGTTGCCCGTCGAGCGATCGATGCGCAGGACCTTGCCCGAGAGCGAATCCACGAGCTGTGCGCGGAACGCACCGACGTCTTCCTTGGGCCGGATGATGCCCTCCGCGAGGGCCGTATTGCTGCTGCCCGACGCGGGCCCGCCGCCGTCCACGGCGTCGTAGCTGGCGCTCTCGCCGCACGATACCAGCAGCGTCTTGTCCGCACCGAACACCAGCGAGCCCATGCCGTGCGACTGGTTGCAGATCGGGATGCCGGTGGTGATCGACTCGCCCACGAGCACGCTGCGCGAGTTCGGGTCGAGCACGAACGTCGTCGGGTCGAGCGCGAAGCTCGTCACGCGCGCGATCGTGTCGCGGAAGTACTCGTTCGTCGTGGGGGAGTACTGCGGCGTCCCGAACCAGCGCAGGTGGTGGTAGTCGACGACGTACCCCAGGTACACGCGACCGTTGCGCACGAAGTCGGGATCGACCGCGAAGCCGAGCATTCCGTGGTCGCGCCAATCGCCGACCTCCTCGGAGATGTCGATGACGGGCTGCGCCGACTTCAGGCCGTTGACGACGGTCCAGACGCGCCCGCCTTTCTCCCAGACGAACAGCGAGTCGTCGGGCGCGAACGCGATGCCGACGGGCTGTTGCCACGACGTGCCGACGACCTCGCTCGCGAAGTTCGTCGGCCAGCCCGCGTGGGCGATCGCCGTGAGGACGGGCAGCGTTGCGAGCGCGAGAAGGACTGAGCGAATTCGCGCAAGCCTCGCGTGGCGAGCGCGCGGCGCGGACTGAAGGGGGGTGCGCACGGTGGGAAGACTCGTGGTGTTCTGACTAACCCCTGAAATACCCTGGCCGGCCGCATCCGGCGAGCCGCGGTCCGCCGCTCCGCCGAGGAGGCTCGCACGCAGTTGCTCGAGGCCGCGCACGCGAGAACGGGTCTTCATCACCTTCCCCATCGGCACGATGTGGCCAACAACCACGGGCTTTCCTACGATCTCCCAATCTATCCCAGGGCGTGTTTTTTCACGCGACCCCCAGCCCCCGTTCCCGCGCTTCCAAGCCTCCCATGCAACGATTGCCCATTCCCGCTGCAGCCGCGCTCCTCCTCGCCGTGTGTGGTGTCTCCAGCCCCGCCTGGAGCCAGCAGACCTGCCACCGCTTCAACATCCCCTCGACCGCCACGAACTTCCTGCAGACCCTGCAGGTCCCGAAGTTCGACCAGCCCGGCGACGTCCTCGTCGCTGTCCACTTCGACATCTCGGGCCGCGGTGACGGCCAGATCCGCGTCGAGAACCAGGCCGCGTCGGCCGTCACGGCGACGAGCACGTTTCGCTGCGACTTCAACCTGCTGCGTCCGGACAACTCGGTGATCTTGACCGGCGGCTCGACGCGCGTCTTCAACGACAACCTGTCGGCGTTCGACGGCAACTTGAACTACGGCGGCCCCTCGGGGCAGTCGCACAACAACCTCACTGTCAGCATCCACGTCACGCACACGTCGCCGATGCCGGCGTCGGACCTGGCGCTGTTCACCGGCTCGGGCACGATCGCGCTCGTTTTGGAAGCGCTCGACAACTCCACGGTGACGGGCGGCAGCCAGCTCGCCTGGACGACCAAGCAAGTCGCCGACGCGCGCATCTCGGTCTGCTACGAGTTCGAGAAGGACTGCAACAACAACGGTATCGACGACAAGACGGACATCATGAACGGCGCGCCGGACGCCAACCACGACGGCGTCCCCGACGAGTGCCAGCCCTTCACGAAGAACTTCTGCGAGGGCGACGCCTCCGCGAACGGCGGCGCCGGTTGCCCCTGCGGCAACAACTCGAGCGGCGGCTCGGGCGCCGGCTGCATCAACGGAACGGGCGTCGGCGCAACGCTGGTCGCGAGCGGCAACCCGAGCATCGCCAACGACACGCTCGTGCTCTCGGCGAGCATCACGAACGGCGCAGGCTACTTCTTCGTCGGCGACCAGCAGGTCTCCGGCGGCGGCGGAACGGCCTTCGGTAACGGACTGCGGTGCGTGGGCGGCAACGTCCAGCGCATCCGCAAGATTCCGGGTGGTCAGGGCTCGGGCACGCTGCCGCCGGCCGGATTCACGATCCACCAGATCGTGACGGCCGCGCCGGGCGACACGGACTTCTTCCAGGTCTGGTACCGCGATCCGAACGGCGCCTGTGGTCAGGCGTTCAACACGACGAACGGCGTCATCGTCGTGTGGGGTACGTGATCTAGACGAACGCCAACGGAGTCAGGCTCTCCTCTGCCGTTTTCGCGGTGATCGCGCTTCCCGCAGTGACCGCGAAAACGGCGGAGGAGAGCCTGACTCCGTACCCGCTACTGGATCCAAGCCAGCGTCACGAAGCGCACGGTGACGTTCGTCTTCTTCGGGCGCAGGACGACGGGCTCGAACCTCTCGCGCAGCGGATCCAGCGCCGACTCGAGCGCGTCCACGTCGGCTTGGATCGCGGCGTCGAGCTCGCGCAGGTCATGCTCGCGCGCCGTCAGTGTCTCGTTCGCGCGGTCGACGTCGCCGGACTCCTTCATGGCGCTGCCCGCACGCCGCGCAGCTGTGGATGCGCGCCCGACGTTGCCCGCGGAAAGCGTCTTCTTGCCGAACAGCGCGCCGAAGATCGCCGACCCGATCGAGATCGCGCCGCCGACCTTGGCATCGCGCGCCTGCTCGCTCTGGACCTCGACCTGTTGCCGCGCTCGGCGTACACGTTCCTCGGCGGTCGCGCGCTTAGAGGCGTACTTCGCGCGCAGTTTCTCCTTGGCGCGGTCGCGTTCCTCGCGCGCACGTTGCGCGACGCGCAAGCGGAACTGCGCTTCGGTCTCGCCCGGTTGCGAGACGAGCTTCCACTGCTCACTGCGCTGCAGCACCAGCTCTTCCGAGCGCACGAGGCGATCGACCAGCGCGCGCTTCCACACGTCGTATGACTTCGGCTTCGTCGCCTCCGCCGGTAGTGCGAGGAACGCCGCGCCCTCGGGAGCGGCCGGCGTCAAAGCGCTCTCGTCGAAATCCACGTTCTCCGCATCGGCCCAGTCCAGCGCGACGGGGCCGTCACCGAACTCGGCCAGCACGTGCCGCGCGACCTCGTGCGCGACGCCGAGCTTCGCGTCGTTGAAGTACACGCGCGCGCTGGCGTACAGCGCCGGTCGGAACGGGTTCGCGCGGTCCGCGGTTTGGCGGGCGAGCAGGAAGTGTTGCGGGATCCCGGGCGGCAGCACCGGCAAGACGGCGGCCTGCGTCGCGCTCGCGGGTTCCGCCCTCGCAGTCCGAGACGCCGCCGCGACCGGTCCGGCGGTTTTCGCACGTTCTGCTGCTGTGTCCGCTGCGATCGGGGGGCGCTGGGGACCCCGCGCCGCGACGAGCTTCTGGATCTCGACGCGCGTCATCGGACCGCGCAAGTACGACAGCACGAAGCGCGTCTCGAACGTGCGTGCGGCCCGCGCGTGCACCGAGTGCAGGAGGAAGATGCGCTTGCCCAGCGCGGCCAAGGTCTGCTCCATCGCGCCACGGTCGAACGCGCCCGGCGTCGCACCCTCCAAGCCGTCGAGCAAGCGTGCCTTGTCACGCTCGGTCTGCAGACGGCCGACGAACCACGTGCCGCAGTTCGCGAGTCCCTTGTAGTCGAGGTCGACCGGGTTTTGCGTCGCCAGCACGCAGCCCAAACCGAACGCACGCGCCTGCTTGAGCAGCGTGAGCAGCGGCGCCTTGCTGGGCGGGTTGGCGACGGGCGGGAAATACCCGGCGATCTCGTCCATGTAGAGGATCGCACGCAGGCTCGATGTCCCGCTCTGTGTGCGCATCCACGACAGCGTCTGGTTGAGCAGCAGCGACACGAAGAACATGCGCTCGGGGTCCGAGAGGTGCGCGATCGAGTAGATCGAAACGCGTGGCCTGCCCGAAGTCGTGTGCAGCGCCGCGCCGACGTCCAGCGGCTCGCCCTCGAGCCACTGCGCGAAGCTGGGCGAAGCCAGCAGGTTGTTCAGGCGCATAGCCAACTGGAAGCGCTCCTTCGCGGGGAAGAACGCCTCCAGCTCGAACACACCGATGCGCGCGATCGGCGGAGCTTGGATGGCACCGATCAGGCCGGCCAGGTCGAGGTCGCGCCCTTCGCGCCAGGAACGATCGAGGATGTTCGCGATCAGGATGTGCTCGCGGCTCTGCAGTGGATCCGCGTCCACGCCGACCAACCCGAGCAGCGACGTCGCCGTGCTCGACACGCGCTCGGCGAAGAGCTCCGAGTCCTCGACGATCGCACGCGGCGGCGCGGCGAACGACTTCACGATCGACACTTGGAGGCCGGCGTTGCTGCCAGGTGTGTACACGGCGAATTCCGCCGAGTCGCGCAGACGGGCGATGCGTGTCCCGTCCTGGTCCCATTCCGCGAGACCGCGTCGCCATCGTTCGGCCGCGGCCTCGGCAGCGATCGACGTGCTCGATCCGTTGCGCCGTGCCTCCTCCGGATCGATCCAAGGTTCGAAATCCGAGGCGCGCAGGTCGGGGAACTGCAGCAACAGGTTGGCGAGGTCGCCCTTGGGATCGATCACGATGGCCGGGATGCCATCGATCGCCGCTTCTTCGAGCAGCGCCATGCACAGGCCCGTCTTCCCGCTGCCGGTCATACCCACGCACACGGCGTGCGTCGTCAGGTCCTGGCTGTCGTACAGGACGAGGCCGGGGCCGCGCTCGCCGCGCGCCACGTCGTACTCGCGACCCAGGTAGAAGACACCCAGCTTCTCGTAGTCGGGGAGCGGCATGTGCGAAACGTAGCGGCGCCGCGATCAGGGCGCGAGCGCGAAGCGGCCCGACGCATCGCGTAGGACGCGCACATGGCCGCCCGCGGTGAGTTCCGCGCGGCGCTGCGCGTCGAAGCGGATCGTCTGCGGTTCGCCGCCGACAGCGCGCATGCGCAGGGCCTCCGGTTCGCGGCCGGCCGGTACGCCGAAGAGCGTGTCCCGCGCTCCCGAGCTCAGATACGACGGAGCAGGCGCGGCTTCCCGCACGCCCAGCACCGCGTCCTGTGCGCCGAGCAACTCGACGCGAGCTCCGTATGGCAGGCCGGACAGCGTGAGTGCACGCCGTGCGCTGATGTTGCGAAACACGCGCGGCGCGCCGCCGCACTGCGTCACGACGAGGTCGGAGCGACCGTCGCCGTCGAGGTCGCCCGCGACGATGGAACGGCCGACGAGTGCGTCGCGCCCGATCGCGACGCGCGGCTCGCCCGTGACGTTCGTGAAGCGCCCGCCGGAGGTGCCGCGGTAGACGAGTGCGTGCTGCGCATACGTCTTGCTGTCGTTGTACAGCGCGATGTTGTCGATGATGTGCCCGTTCACGATGGCGAGATCGAGCGCGCCGTCCGCGTCCAGGTCCTCGAACACGCATCCGAATCCGACCGGCTCGCGCGTCGCGAGCTCGAGCCCGGCCTGCACGGTGCGGTCCTCGAACACCATCCCGCCCTGGTTCGTGTACAGCGTGTCCGACTCGTCGTCGAAGCCCGTGACGAAGAGGTCCAAGTTGCCGTCGCCGTCCGCATCGCCGATGGCCACGCCCATGCTGGCCTCCGTGCGGCCGTAGCGGTCGACGCCGGTGCCCGAGATCAGCGTCGCGTCGACGAAGCGTCCGCCGCCGACGTTTTGGTACAGGCGGTTCTCCGTGCTGTCGTTCGCGACGTACAGATCGACGCGTCCGTCGCCGTCGAAGTCGCTCGCGGCGACGCACAGGCCCTTGCCATTCGGATCCGAGAAGCCGGCCGCGCTCGTCGCGTCCTCGAACGTGCCGTCGCCGCGGTTGCGCCAGAAGCGGTCCTCGCCGCCGGGGAAGTGGTCGGGGTGGCACACGCTGCGCCAGCCGTCCTTGTGCTCGCCGCACCAGGGCGGATCGGCGAGGTCGATGACGACGTAGCTGGTCACGAAGAGATCCAGGTCGCCGTCCTCGTCCGCGTCGAAGAAGGTCACGCCGGTCGTCCAACGCGGCTCGTCGATGCCGCTCGCCCGCGTGACGTCGCGAAAGTGCGCGCGTCCGTCGCCCCGCAGCAGCACGTCGTCGCCGAGGACGGTCAAGTACAGGTCGTCGTGGCCGTCGCCGTTCGCGTCGCCGACCGCGACGCCCATGCCGTAGCGTGCGACCGCGCCGTCGCCGCTCTGCGCCGTCACGTCGCGGAAATGCGCGTGTCCGTCGTTCGCGAAGAGGCGGTTCGTCGGTCGCGCGGCGCCGGCGGGGTACACGAACCGGTCGGGCGCACCGCCCGGTTCTGGCAGCGGCCCGCTCTGCACGCAGTACACGTCCAGGTCGCCGTCCTCGTCGGCGTCGAACAGCGCGACTCCGCCGCCCATCGTCTCGGGGAGATTCTTCTCGGGTGTCGCGCCCGCATCGTGCACGAAGTCGATGCCGCACGTCGCGCTGACGTCCTCGAATGCGATGCTGTTCGCGGCGGGTCGCGCTGACGACGTCGACTGCTCGCCCGCGGGATCGCGCGAACACCCCAGCCCGCCGGCGACGGTCAGCACGAGCGCGAGCGTGGGGCCGCGAACGACTCGAGACGGCGCCGCGTGCACGGATCTCATCGGTGTCCCATCGCGCGCGCCGCCGCGAGGCGCTTCGTGATCTCTGGATCCGCGGGCCGCAACGCGAGCGCGGCCTCGTACAGCGCCACGGCGTCGGCCGCACGTCGGGCTTCGACGAGTACGTCGCCGGCGCGCACGTACAGGCGCGGGTCGGGCACGCGGCGCGCCGTGCGCACCAGCAGGTCGACGCCCGCTTGCACGTCTCCGCGGTCCTCGACGACGAGCCGCGCCCAGCGCAGCGCGTTCGGCGCGTGTTCGGTCGGCTGGGCCAACTCCGCCGCGCGCCGGTACGCCGCGTCCGCGAGATCCAGGCGCTTCAGCGCGCGTTCGGCGTCGCCCAGCGAGGTCCAATTCGGCGCGTGCGCCGGCGCGAGATCGATGCCGCGCTGTGCGAAGTCGACGGCGTCGAGCAGCGGTACGAGTTCGCGGTGGCGCGTCAGCACGCGCAGGCCTTCTTCGCGCTGGCCGCCTTGGACGAGAGCGCGCCCCAGCCCGAACAGCGACTCTCCGTCGAAGGGGTCGCCGTGCAGCGCGGCGCGGAACTCGACTGCGGCGGTGGCGAAATCGCCGCGCCGCGCGGCGCCACGACCGCGCGCGGCCAGGATGCGCGGATCGTCTGCGGCCACGAGAGCACTCTTGGTCGCGCGCTCCAGCACCGCATCGGACTCGTCGAAGCGCGAGAGCGCCTCGAGCGCGTCCGCTTTCCACAGCACCGTGAGCGGATCGTCCTCGGCGAGGAAGTTCACCGCCCGTGCGTAGTCGCCTAGTTTGTAGAGAGCTTCCGCCAGCTG
>JBBQCC010000057.1:0-17209 GCA_038318285.1 Planctomycetota bacterium
GCCGGCGGGTCGGCGTGCCACAGCGAGTAGATCGGCCAGCGCTGGTCGTACAGGTTGAAGCGCGGCGCGACGGACACGAGGTCCATGTTCGCCTCGTACAGCGCGTCGATCGTGCCGACGTCGCGCCAGTACGGCTCGTCCGCGTTGTCGCGATCCTTGAAGTGGTGCGCGAACACCTGTCCCTGGTCGATCATTGCCGGGATGATGTCCTTGCCGAAATCGTGCTTCGATCCGGGCTTCGCGGCGTCGGCGCGCAGACGCCGGACCAGCTCCTTGGCCTCGAAGATGTAGATGCCCATCGAGCCCAGGCACGATCCCGGTTGGCCGGGGATCTCGCGGCCCACCGCGGGCTTCTCCTGGAAGCCGACGACGCGGTCCTCCTTGTCGACCTCGAAGATCCCGAACCGGCGCGCCTCGGCCTGCGGGATGCGCACGGCGCCGATCGTCAGCTTCGCGCCGCTCGCGATGTGCTGTCGCAGCATCGCGCCATAATCCATCTTGTAGATGTGATCGCCCGACAGGATCAGCACGTTTTTCGCCGCGTCGTCCTCGACCAGGTCGAGGTTCTGCGTGATCGCGTCGGCCGTGCCCGAGTACCACTTCTCGACGGTGGCGTGGTGCGGCGGGCTGACGCTGATGAACTGCTCCAGACGGCGGGGGAGGAAGTTCCAGCCGAAGCGGATGTGCTCTTCGAGGCTGCGCGCCTGGTACTGCGTCAGCACATAGATGCGCCGCAGGCCGGAGTGGATGCAGTTGCTGAGCGTGAAGTCGATGATCCGGTACGAACCGCCGAAAGGAACGGCCGGTTTGGCGCGTTGGATGGTCAGGGGCTTCAAACGCTCGCCCTGGCCGCCGGCCAGGATGAACGTCAGCGTCTCCTTCAGTTCCTCCGTCAGGTACGTGCTCGTCATCCTCGGTCCTTTTCTCCGCCTCCGGCCACGTGTCCCCTGAGGATGCCCGCCACGCCGCCCGCGCGGTAGTCCGGATCGAGATCCCTTCCGAGCGGCCTGCTAGACTCCCGCGCCCAGGACCCCCGCTCACATGGCCAAAGAAGAGATCAACACCCTCCCCGACGACACCCAGCGCCGCAATTTCGTGCGCTCCATGCTCGAAGACGTGCGCGCACTCGAGCGCATGATCGACGAGGGGTTGATCGAGAAGGGCGTGAAGCGCATCGGCGCCGAGCAAGAGATGTTCTTGGTGGATCGTTCGCTGCAACCGGCGAACATGGCGCTGAAATTGCTCGAGGACTTGCCCGCGAGCCACTTCACGACGGAGCTCGCGCAGTTCAACCTCGAGGCGAACCTCTCGCCGCTACCGCTCGCCGGCGCGTCGTTCTCGCAAATGGAGGCGGAGTTGATCTCGCTGCTCGCGCGCGTGCGCGAGGTCGCGGCGAAGCACGACACGCGCATCGTGTTGTGCGGCATCCTGCCGACGCTCGACAAGAAGCACCTCGGTCTCGACTCGCTGACGCCGATCCCGCGCTACCAGCAGATGAACGCGGTGATGACGGAACAGCGCGGCGGGCGATTCCAGGCGATGATCAAGGGCCTCGACGAGCTGCAGACCGTTCACGACAACGTGATGCTGGAGGCATGCAACACCAGCTTCCAACTGCACCTGCAGACGAGCGCGGAGGAGTTCGCACAGCTCTACAACCTGGCGCAGCTCGTCGTTGCGCCCTTGTTGGCTGCTGCGCCGAACTCGCCGGTGCTGCTCAAGCACCGCCTGTGGCACGAGACGCGCGTGGCGCTGTTCCAGCAGTCGCTCGACACGCGCGCGGCGCACAAGGTCGAACGGGGCGTGCGCCAGCGCGTCAGCTTCGGCGACCGCTGGGTCGAGAAGTCGATCCTGGAGATCTTCCGCGACGACATCGCGCGCTTCCGTTCCTTGATCACTGCCGCCAGCGACGAGTCTCCGCTCGAAATGCTGGACCGCGGCGAGATCCCGCCGCTGAAGGCGCTGCGCCTGCACAACGGCACGGTTTACCGCTGGAATAGGCCCTGTTACGGCATCACGGACGGCAAGCCGCACCTGCGGATCGAGTGCCGCGTGCTGCCCGCCGGACCCACCGTGCACGACGAGGTCGCGAACGCGGCGTTCTTCTACGGGATGATGATCGCGCTCGAGACCGAGTACGGCGACGTGTCCCAGCGTATGCAGTTCGACGACGCGAAGGCGAACTTCGTCACGGCGGCGCGCTATGGACTGCAGGCGCGACTGCGCTGGCTCGACGGCAAGTCGTTCAGCGCCGAGGACTTGATCACGAATCACCTCCTGCCCGCCGCGAGACGCGGGTTGGAGTCGAAGCGGGTCGACGCGGCCGACATCGAGAAGTACCTGGGCACGATCCAGGAGCGCGTGCGTACGGGTCGGACCGGCGCGCAGTGGGCATTCGATTCGCTCGCCGGCATGAGCACCACCACCCGTTCCTCGGACCGCTACCGCGCGCTGACCTCGACGATGTGGCGCAACCAGGAAACGAACACGCCCGTGCACGAGTGGGATCTCGCGAAGGTCGCCGGGCAGACCGAGGACCGCGACGCCTACCGCACCGTCGGCCAGTTGATGACCACGGACCTCTTCACGGTGCACGACGACGACATCGTCGATCTCGCTGCATCGCTGATGGAGTGGGAGCACCTGCGCCACGTTCCGGTCGAGGACCACGAGGGACGCCTGCTTGGCCTCGTCACGCATCGTGCGCTGATGCGGGTGTTGACGCGCGGCAAGGTCGCGGCGAGCCAAGTCACGGTGGGATCGATCATGGATCGCGCGCCGGTCACGTGCTCGCCCGACACGAGCACCGTCGAGGCCATTGCGTTGATGCGCAAGCACAAGATCGGTTCGCTCCCCGTCGTGAAGGACGAGCGACTGGTCGGCATCATCACGGAGCACGATTTCTTCGAGATTTCAGGCCAATTGCTCTCGGCCTGGCTCGAAGGCCGGTGATGCGCGTGGAGTCGCTCGAGCGCATCCTCGGCACCGCCTCGACCGGCGAGGCCGGCGGTCCCGTGGTCCTCGTCACGGTCGGCATACACGGCAACGAGCCGTCCGGTCTGCACGCGGTGCGACGCGTCTTCGCCGATATCCGCCGCCACGATGTGCGCCTGGACGGACGCCTGTGCGCGTTCGTCGGGAACCGCGCCGGACTCGCGCGCAACGTGCGCTTCGTCGACGAGGACATGAACCGCCTCTGGTCGCCCGCGCGGGTCGAAGCGCTGCGCCGCGCGGACCCCAGCACCGACAACGTCGAGCGCGCCGAACAGCGCGAGCTGCTCCATCTCGTGGACGCGGAACTCGATGCCGCGATCCACGGCGCGATGCACCTCGATTTGCACTCGACCTCCGGCGACAGTCCGCCGTTCACCGTTGTCGCCGGCCCCGAGGCCAGCCGCGCGTTCGCCGCGGGGCTGCACGTGCCGGCGCTGCTCGGGCTCGAGCCGCTGATCGCCGGCACGCTGATCGAGTACGTCGGTTCGCGCGGTCATCCGGCGGTCGTGCTCGAGGGCGGGCAGAACGATGCGCCCGCCACCGTCGATCACCAGGAATCCGCCGTATGGGCGACCTTGTGCAGCGCGCACGTCGTCGCCGAGGACGCCGTGCCGGGTGGCATGGCGCGGCACCGCGATCGGCTCGTGCGCTCGGCGCGCGGACTGCCGCCGGTCATCGAGGTCGCATACGTCCACCGGCTCGCGCCGGGCGAGGAGTTCGCGATGCTGCCCGGCTTCGAGAATTTCCGCGCGATCGCGCGCGGGGAATTGCTCGCGCACGCAGGCCCCGGCCTCGCGCGCGCGGTGCGCGCGCCGCAGGACGGAATCCTGCTCATGCCGCGCTATCAGGGCCTGGGATTGGACGGCTTTTTCCTGGGGCGCGCGGTGGGCACGGCGCCGCGCGACGCGACAGCCACGACGCTCGGATGAACGGGCCTATTCGTCCGGATCGGTAAGCGGCGGATCCGAACTCGATTCTCGGCCGGCTACGGTCGCGGAAACCCTTCGCGGACCCCACCTTGCAAGATCGGGCGCGCGGACTTACGGTCGTTTGACCCGGAAGCGGACCGTTAGGCGACGACAGCGCTCAGCAGAGGAGTCCCGCACGGCAAGCGAAATCGAAACCAGCCGCCCATGAGCCGTCGCCGCCTAACGGTCGGCCGCAGCCTGTTCGTGCTCGCCGTGTGCGCAGCGTTCTCGACGATCCCCGAGGTGCTAGCGCAGGGGAACACCGAGCGCGTTTCGCTCACCGGATCTGCGGCCCAGATTTTCGGCGATTCGGATCAGTTGTCGGTCTCGGGCGATGGACGCTTCGTCGCGTTCCGCAGCTCGGGCGCGGATCTCGTCGAGAACGACACGAACGGAGTCGCCGACGTTTTCGTGCGCGACCGCTACACGGGCATCGTCGAGCGCGTGAGCGTCTCGAGCTTCGGAGTGGAAGCGGACGCCGAGAGCATGGAGCCGCACCTCTCGTACGACGGTCGCTACGTCGCGTTCTCCAGCGAAGCGAACAATCTGGTCACGGACATCGCCCCAGGCGGCTCGAAGGACATCTTCCTGCGCGACCGCCTGCAGCGGACGACGCGGCTCGTGACGGTTTCGAACCTCGCCGGCCCGACGAACGGCGATTGCCATCGTCCGCGCGTCTCGAGCGACGGACGGTACGTCTCGTTCGAGGGCACGGCGACGAACCTCGTGCCGGGCATGAACACTACGCACTACCAGGTGTTCCGCCGCGACATGCTGGGCGTGACCGCGCTCGTCAGCGCGAATCTGTCGGGCTCGCAGGGCCTTGGCTTTTCCTGGAACGGTTCGATCTCGGGCGACGGTCGCTACATCTTCTTCATCAGCAGCGTGTCGAACCTCGTGGTCGGCGACACGAACGGCCAGACCGACGCCTTCTGGCGCGACATGCTGACCGGATCGACGCGCCGCGTCAGTGTCAGCTCCAGCGGCGCGCAGGGCACGTCGTCGACATTCGTCGGTGGTTCGATGTCGCGCGATGGCCGTTGGGTCGCGTTTGCTTCGAACTCGCCAAACCTCGCGCCGGGCGAGTTTGCCGCCGGCTACGACATTTTCCTGCACGACACGCAGTCCGCGCAGACCTTTCGCATCTCGCTGAACTCCGCGGGCGCCTCGGCGGACCAGAACTCCTACGAACCGGCGGTCTCCGACGACGGGCGTTTCGTCGCGTTCCAGAGCTTCAGCACGAACCTGGACCCGTTGGACACGGACCTGCAGAGCGACGTCTTCCTGCGCGACCGCGCGCTGGGGACGACGAAGCTCGTCAGCCGTAGCGCGTCCGCGGGAACCGACAACGATTCGTACGCGGCCTCCATCTCGGCCGACGGCGACGTGGTCGGGTTCTTCAGCGCGTCCACTGACCTCGTGCTGGGCGACACGAATCAGCGCCTCGACGCGTTCGTGCGCGACCTCGGTCGCGACTATCACCCGATCTTCTGCGCGGGCCAATCGAGCAACTGCCCGTGCAACAACGCCGGCGAGGCCGGTGCGGGCTGCGAGAACAGCACGCACTCCGGCGGCGCGCTGCTGCGCGCGTTCGGCCGCGCGAGCATCTCCGCGGACCAAGTGACGCTGCTCGCCACGGGACTGCCGCCGGGCAGCTCCGCGCTCTTCTTCCAAGGCACGCTGCGCGAGAACAACGGCGCGGGCAACATCTTCGGCGACGGCCTGCGTTGCGCCGGCGGCACGATCGTGCGTCTCTCGACCTACGGAGTCGTGGCCGGGACCGCCTCGATCGGCTACGGCGGTATCGCCGGCCTCGGCGGCGGCGACACGACGCCGCTGCACCTGCAAGGACTCGTGACGCCCTCGGGCGGCACGCGCACATACCAAGCCTGGTACCGCAACGCTGCGGTGTACTGCACGCTCGCCAGCTACAACCTGTCGAACGGCGTCGAGATCACCTGGGTGCCCTAACCCCGTACGGAGCCAGGTAACTTCAGACGGGGTTGGGCCAGCGTCGCGGCGTTCTGCAGCGGCATCGGCCCAACCCCGTCCGAAGTTACCTGGCTCCGTACGGCGATCGACGCGCGCGTTAGGATCGCGCCGATGTCCCGACCGATCCTCGCACTCGACCGTGATGCGCTCCTCCGACTCGACACCTCGCTGACGCAGGAGTGGCTCGAGACGGACGGTCTCGGCGGCGCGGCTTCCTCGACCGTGCTGCTGTGCCCGACACGGCGGTACCACGCGCTGTTGATGACGCCGCGGCCCGGTTCAGCGAAGCGCTACGTGTGGTTGTCGCGCTTCGACGAGACGATCGTCGTCGCCGGCAGCGAGCTGCCGCTGTCCATGGCGCGCTACCAGGGCCTGTGGGCGCCGCTCGGACACCAGGCGCTGGAGTCGTTCGAGCTCGCGCCGTTCCCGCGCTGGACGTGGCTGTGGGGCGGGGTGCGCGTGACACGCGAAGTGCTCGTGCCCGCGGGGCAAGCGTGCGTGCTCGTGCGCTGGCGCGCGAGCGGTGCGGGTTCGCCGATGAAGTTGCGCCTGCGACCGCTGCTGCCGTTCCGCGAAGCCGACGGGCTGACGGTCGAAAACATGGCGCTCGATTCGCGCGCCGAACGCTTCGGCACCCGCGACATCGGCGGCATCACGTGCCAGCCGTACGGGGAGCTGCCGAAGATCTCGATCGCCGTGTCGCGCGCGTTCGAGTTCACGACCGAGCCGGTGTGGTTTCGCGGGCTCGAGTACGCCGTCGACATCGAGCGCGGCTACGGCGGCCACGAGGACCAATTCAGCCCGGGCGTGATCGACCTCGTGCTGCCGGACGGTGCGGACGTGGTCGTGCAAGCCAACCTGGGCGCGCCGCTGGCGGATCCGGCCGCGCGTTTCGAGCGCGAATCGCAGCGCCGCATCGCCGAACTCGCCGCCGTGCGCGCGCGGCGTGCGCCGACGCAAGGTGTCCTGTTCGCCAGCGAGAAGCCGCGTGACACCGCGCTCGTCGCGCTCGACGTACGCAGCGCGCTCGACCTGGGCGCTGACGCGTTCCTGTACTGCACCGAGACGGGCCGCCGCGGCGTTATCGCCGGCTGGCCGTGGTTCGGCGAGTGGGGGCGCGACACGTACATCTCGCTGCCGGGATTGCTGGCGGCGCGCGGGCGCAACGGCGAGCTGGGCGATGCGCTGGCCGGCGCACTCGACTTCCTGCGCGACGGTTTGCTGCCCAACGTGTTCGCCGCGACGCCGAGCGAGAGCCACTACGGATCCGTCGACGCCAGCCTGTGGTTCGCGCGCGCCGTGCGCTTCCACGAAGCCGCCGGCGCCGACATGCGCGCCGTTGCCGAGCGATTCCTGCCCGCGCTGCTCGAGATCGCGACGTGCTATCGCGACGGAACGGGCCTCGGCATCCGTGCCGACGAGACGGGCTTGCTCGTCGCCGGTTCGCCGAATCTGAACGCGACGTGGATGGACGCGCGCATCGAGGGCGTGCCCGTCACGCCGCGCAACGGCGCGCCGGTCGAGATCGAGGCGCTGTGGATCTTCCTCGTCGCGTACGTCGATCACTTGCTGACTGCCGTCGGACGCACGAGCGAAGCGCAGCCCTGGCGCGCGCTGCGCACTGCGGCTGCGAGCGAATTCATGCGGCGTTTCTGGCTGGAAGGCGAGGATCGACTTGCCGACGTGTGGCGCGAGGAAGGCGTCGATCGCGCGCTGCGACCGAACCAGGTGCTGGCCGCCGCGCTCGAGTGGAGCCCGCTGAGCCGCGCGCAACGGGGACTCGTCGCGAAGAGCGCCGCCGAAGTGTTGCTGGTGCCGCGCGGCCTGCGCACGCTCGACCCGCGCGATCCGGCCTACGTCGGCCGCTATGGCGGCGACGAGCACCAACGCGACCGCGCCTACCACCAGGGCACGGCTTGGCCTTGGCTGGTCGGATCCTTCGTCGAAGCGTGGCTGCGCGGTGTGGGCGACAGCGCGAACGACCGCGCGTACTTGCGCGAAGTGCTCGACGGCTTCGCGCCCCACCTCGCCGAAGCCGGCCTGATGCACGTATCCGAGGTGTTCAGCGGCGACGCCCCACACACTCCCGGCGGCTGTTTCGCACAGGCCTGGAGCACCGCCGAGCTGCTGCGCGCCTACGCGCTGCTCGATCGCGCGAACTAGCACACCCGGTGCCTGGCTAACTTCGCCCACGATGCGGTGCCAGATGCGGTGCCAGGCACGCTTCGGCCGGATTGGGATTCCGCGAATCGAGCCAGACGCCGTTCCCCAATTCCGAACCCCGGCGAGGTGTGCCTGGCACCGAGTGCCCACGAGGCTGGCGGCCGCCGCTGGGGTCAGGACCCGCGTGGGTGGGAGGCGCGTCTGCGGATCGGGGTTCTCCGGCTCGCGTTCGTTTCGTGGCCTGCCGTGTGGCCCGTAGACTCTCCGCCCTGTCATGTCCCGGATCAGCCAACCCAGCCCCCCGAGCGGACCGACCCGCGACGCCCACGGTCCGCGGGAGTCGCGGTGAAAGTGCTCATGCTGGGTTGGGAGTTCCCGCCGCACATCTCCGGCGGACTCGGGACCGCGTGCCACGGGATCGTGCACGGGCTGAACCGTGCGGGTGTCGACGTGCTGTTCGTCATCCCGCGTGCGCGCGGCGACGAGGACGGCGGCGCGGCGCGCGTCGTCGGCGCGAACCAGGTGCCGGTCGAGGAGCGTCATCCGCTACCGCCGCGCAAGGTGCGCCGGTTGCGCGCGGAGCTCGTCACGGCCGAGGCCGGGGCTGCGGGCGCGGCGCTGCCCAGCGCTGGCGATCTCGAGCCGACAGCGGAGTTCGAGAACGGGTTCGAGGACGAGCTCGCGCTCCCCCCGGCGGAGTTCGCGGCCGGTTTGGATCCCAGCGACGACGCGCGCCTCAGCCCGCGCATCTCGCCGATGACCGAGCAGGCCGCACGCGCCGTCCTCGACACGCGCGAGATCGACAGCCTGCTGTCGCCCTACCTCGACGCACGCGGGTATCGCCAGCGCCTCGTCGCGGCTGCGCGAGCGGAGTACGACGCGGTGCAGCGCGCGCGTTCCGGCGCGCCGGTCGCGGGTGTGATCGTCGTGCCGACGGGTCGCGATGCGACGGCGCCACAGAGCAGCGTTGTGAGCACGAACGGCGTGCGACGGAATGGTGCGAACGCTGCCAGCGCGCCGCGTTCCGTCGGATCCGCCGGCGAACACGTCGCCGAGCCCGGCCACGAGTCCGCCCACCCGCCCGCGCCCGAACTGCCGCCCGCGCTGCGCACCTGGATCGAAGACGCCGAGGAACCCGTTCCCGACCAGATCACGACGCGACTGCTCGACTTTTCCGGCGCATACGGAGGCGATCTGATGGGCGAGGTCGCGCGCTACGCGCTCGCCGTCGAAGCGCTCAGCCGCCGCGAAGCGTTCGACGTCATCCATGCGCACGACTGGATGGCCGTTCCCGCGGGCGTCGCGGCCAAGCGCGCGAGCGGCAAGAAGCTCGTGCTGCACGTGCACGCCTGCGAGCACGATCGTTCGGGAGATCGGCCCGACACGCGCGTGCAGGGCATCGAACAACTGGGCCTGGACGAGGCCGACATCGTCGTGTGCGTCAGCCACTACACGGCCAACGTGCTCAAGCGCTTCTACCGCGTCGACGAGGCGAAGCTGCGCGTCGTGCACAACGCTCTGACCCAGCGCGAGCAGCGCGAGAAAGTGCACGTCGAAAAGATCCTCGACGAGCCGATCGTGCTGTTTCTTGGGCGAATCACGGCGCAGAAGGGCCCGGAATACTTCCTCGAGGCGGCCGCACGCGTCGCGCGTGTCCGTCCCGATGTGAAGTTCGTCATCGCCGGTTCCGGCGACCAGTTGGGCAAGACGATCGAGCTGGCAGCGTCGCTCGGCTTGGCGCGCAACACGCACTTCACGGGTTTCCTGACGGGCGCCGATGTGGAACGCATGTACGCGATGGCGGACGTGTACGTGATGCCCTCCGTGTCCGAGCCGTTCGGCATCGCGCCCTTGGAGGCGATGGCGCTCGACGTGCCGGTCATCGTGTCGAGACAGAGCGGCGTGTCGGAAGTGCTGCGAAGCGCGCTCAAGGTCGATTACTGGGACGTGCAGGGCATTGCCGAGAAGATCCTGGCCGTGCTGGCTTACCCCGGATTGTCCGAGCAGCTCGAAGAAGAAGGCCGAGCCGAAGCGCAGGGCATGCGCTGGGACGTGCCCGCCGTGAAGTTGAAGGACCTCTACGCGAGCCTCGCGGGGTCGGCATGACCGACGTCACCGTCTACTTCCAGGTGCACCAGCCGTTCCGACTGAGGCGCTACACGTTCTTCGACATCGGCACGAGCGAGGCGTACTTCGACGACTCCGAGAACGAGCGCATCGTGCGCCGCGTCGCGGAGCGCTGCTACCTGCCGATGAACGCGCTCGTGCGCAAGCTGATCGACCGGCACGAGGGGGCGTTCCGCGTGTCGTACTCGATCTCGGGCACGGCGCTGTCCCAGATGGAGCGTTGGGTTCCCGAGGCTCTCGCGAGCTTTCAGGAACTCGCGGCGACGGGCTGCGTCGAGATCTTGGGCGAGACCTCGCACCACTCACTGTGCGCGCTGACCGACCTGGACGAGTTCCGTGCGCAGGTCCAGGCGCAGGCGGCGCGCGTCGAGAAGCTGTTCGGTCGACGCCCGACGACGTTCCGCAACACGGAGCTCGTCATCGACAAGCGCATCGCGAAGACGGCCGAGGACCTCGGGTTCCAGGCGCTGCTCGGCGAAGGCGCGGATCACCTGCTGGGTTGGCGCAGCCCGCACCACGTGTACAAGCCCGAGGGCTGCGATCACATCCGTTTGCTGCTGCGCGACTACGTGCGCTCGGACGACATCGCGTTCCGCTTCAGCAACCGCACATGGGAGGAGTGGCCGCTCTCCGCCGAGCGTTTCGCGAAGTGGGTGCACGAGGCGAAACCCGAGGACGCCTGCGTGAACCTCTTCATGGATTACGAGACGTTCGGCGAGCACCAGTGGGAGGAGACGGGCATCTTTCGCTTCTTCGAGGGTATGCCGGCCGCCGTGTTGCGCGACGATCGCTTCCGCTTCCGCACGCCGGGCGAGGTCGCGGCCGAGCGCACGCCGGTCTCCACGCTCGCGATCCCGCGTCCCGTCTCGTGGGCCGACGCCGAGCGCGACGTGACCGCGTGGCTGGGCAACCCGATGCAGCGCGCCGCGAACGAGGCCCTGTACGCCGTGCTGCCCTACGTGCGCGCGCTGGCGGCCGCGGGCGACACCGCGCCGCAGGAGACGTGGCGCATGCTGTCCACGTCCGACCACCTCTATTACATGTGCACGAAGTGGTTCTCCGATGGAGACGTGCACAAGTACTTCAGCCCCTATGCCACTCCGCACGATGCGTTCATTGCGTTCATGAACGTCGTCGACGACTTCGGTCGCCGCGCCAAGCGCGCGGCGGGCTCGATCGCTCCCAGAACCCTGACTGTGTCCACGCCTGAAGCAACATGACGTCACCCTTGAGCCTGTTCGAAGTCAGCTGGGAAGTTTGCAACAAGGTCGGCGGGATCCACACGGTGGTCTCCACCAAAGCCAAGACACTCGTCGAGCGGCTCGGTGACGACTACGTCGCGATCGGTCCGTGGATCCTGACCGGCGGCCAGCCCTCGAGCGCGTTCGAGGAAGAACCCAACGACGCGTTTGCCGATCGCTGTCGCGCAATGGGCATCCCCGTCCGCGTCGGTCGCTGGCGCATCCCCGGTCGTCCGCGCACGATCCTCGTCGAGTTCAGCGGCCTCTACGCGCAGAAGGACGAGATCCTGGGCGAGCTGTGGAACGACTGGAAAGTCGACTCGATCGAGGGTCAGTGGGACTACATCGAGCCGCTGCTCTTCGGTTGGGCCGCCGGCCGCGTCATCCAAGCTTGGTGCGAGGAGCACGTCGCGCCGCGTGGGCGCCGCGCCGTTGCACAGTTCCACGAGTGGATGACTGGATCGGGCGCGCTGTGGCTGAAGAAGCACGATCGTTCCGTCGGCACCGTATTCACGACACACGCGACGATGCTGGGCCGCTCGCTCGCCTCGCGCGGCAAGTCGCCGGTCGACGGACTGGAAGGACGCACGCCCGGCGAGGCCGCGCGTGCGGTCGGCGTCGTCGCGAAACACTCGATGGAGGTCGTGTGCGCGCGCGAAGCCGACGCGTTCACGACGGTCAGCGGCGTGACGGCCGACGAAGCCGAGGTCCTGCTGGGCCGCCGCTCGAACCCGATCCTGCCCAACGGCATCGACCTCGACGTCGTGGACGAGCTGGCCGGCGGTGCGACGCGCGACGAAGCGCGCCAGCAACTGCTCGATCTCGCGGCGCGCATGGTCGGCGGGGACGTGTCGGACGCACTCCTCGTCGGTACTTCGGGTCGCTACGAGTTCCACAACAAGGGCCTCGACCTGTTGCTCGACTCGATGGCCGAACTCGGCCGCCGTCAGGGCCGCCGCGTCGTGCTGTTCACGCTCGTTCCGGCCGGGAATTCGGGCCTGCGCGGCGACTTGCAGGAGCGCATGGGCGGCCCCGTTGGCGAATCGCACGGACCGATCGGCATCACGACGCACAACCTGTTCGACGTCGAGAACGACCCGATCGAGCGGCGCGCGCGCGAGCTGGGCCTCTCGAACGCCGCGGGTTCGCGCGTGTTCCTCGTGAACGTCCCTATTTATCTTTCGTCGGGCGACGGGCTGTTCGACCTGCCGTACGAAGCGGTGTTGCGCGCGCTCGACCTGACCGCATTCCCCTCGTTCTACGAGCCGTGGGGGTACACGCCGCAGGAGAGCCTCGCCGTCGGCGTGCCGACGATCACGACGGACTGCGCCGGGTTCGGCCGCTGGGCGCGGGACTCGGGTCTCGGGGCGGGCGACGGCGTCACCGTGCTCGATCGCGAGGAAGCCGCGCGTTCCGGCGACGAGAGCGCGCTTCCCGGCCGGCTCGCCGGCGTTGTCGAAACGTTCCTGGCCGAGGCACACGACCAGGCCTCGACCGCTGCGACATGTCGCGCCACAGCGCGCCTGACTTCGTGGTCCGATCTGCTCGCGAACTACGACGCCGCGTTCGCGATCGCGCGCAAGGCCGCAGAGAAGCGCGTCCCGACGAGCCAGCTCTCGCACACGTATCAGAAGCGCCGCCCGATCGAAATCGCCGCGGCACAGCAGGGTCACCGTTCGCGCCTCACGCCGTTCCGCGTCGCGGCCACGTTGCCCGAGGCGCTGCGTCCGCTCGAGCGTCTGTCGCGCAACCTGTGGTGGAGCTGGGACGCGGAGGCGACCGCGCTGTTTCGCGATCTGTCGCCTGGACGTTGGGACCGGCACGGACACAACCCGGTCACGTTCCTGCGCGACGTCTACACCGAGGACCTCGCGCGGCTCGCGGCCGACAAGACCTACGTCGCCCGTGTGCGCGCCGTCGCGAAGCGGTTCGACGCGCACATGGCCGATACGCCGCGCGCGCTGCCCCATGACGGTGCGCCGGCGGTGTCCGTCGATCACCCGGTCGTGTACTTCAGCGCCGAGTTCGGCGTGCACGAGTCGCTGCGCGTTTACAGCGGCGGACTCGGCATCCTGGCCGGCGACCACCTGAAGTCGGCGAGCGATCTGGGCGTCCCGCTGCTGGCCGTCGGGCTCTTCTACCGGATGGGCTACTTCGCGCAGTCGCTGACGCCGGCGGGGGACCAGATCGCCGGCGATCGCGAGAACGATCCGCGCGATCTGCCGCTCGAACAGGTCTGCGACACGCACGGCAACCCGGTCGAGATCGCGCTCCAACTGCCCAGCTCGACGCTGGTGCTGCGCGCGTGGAAGGCCCAGATCGGCCGCGTCGCGCTCTATCTATTGGACGCGAACGTGCCCGCGAACCGCGCCGAGGATCGCGAGATCACGCGCAAGCTGTACGGCGGCGACCACGAGACGCGCCTGCGTCAGGAGATCGTGCTCGGGCGCGGCGGTAAGCGCCTGCTGCAGAAGCTCGACATCCGGCCGGCGTGCTTCCACATCAACGAAGGACACGCCGCGTTCCTCGTGCTCGAGCGCGTCAGCCGCCTCGTCAAGGAGGTCGGCATGACCTTCGACGAAGCGCGCGAGTTCGTGCGCGCTTCGACCGTGTTCACGACGCACACGCCGGTGCCGGCCGGTCACGACCGCTTTGGCGAGGACGTGATGCGCCGCTACTTCTCGGACGTCCCCGGTTGGGTGGGCGTGCCGTGGGAGCGCTTCTGGGCACTGGGTTCGTCGGAAGAGGACCGCACTTCGTTCAACATGACGTACCTTGCGATGAGCTTCGCGGGTTTCGTCAACGGCGTCAGCCGACTGCACGGCGAGGTCTCGAAGGCGCTGCTCAAGCCGTTCTGGCCGCGCCTCCTGACCGCGGAGGTGCCGGTCACCTCGATCACGAACGGCGTGCACCTGCCGAGCTGGACGCATCCCGAAATGCGCGCGCTGCTGGGCGTCGAGGGGCGCACCGTGCGCGGCGCCGACTTCGCCAGATCGGCGAAGAAACTCGATGACGCGAAGCTGTGGGACGTGCGCAAACGCGCCAAGTCGCGCCTCGTCGAGACGTTGCGCGACGAGATCTCGCAGACGTTCATCGCGCGGTCCGACAGCGCCAAGGTCTTGTCGCGGACGCTCGACGGCCTCGACCCGGACGCGCTGTGGATCGGTTTCGCGCGGCGTTTCGCGCCCTACAAGCGCGCGCAACTCCTGCTGCGCGAGCCCGAGCGGCTGGCCGAGCTGCTCAATCGTCCCGGACGTCCCGTGCGACTCGTGTTCGCAGGCAAGGCGCACCCGGCCGACAAGCACGGCCAGGAGATCCTCAAGAAGGTCGTCGAGGTCACGCGCAGCGAGCGCTTCCTGGGCAAGGTCTTCTTCGTCGAGGACTACGACATCGACATCGCGCGCACGCTCGTGCAGGGCGTAGACGTCTGGCTCAACAACCCGACGCGCCCGCTGGAGGCCAGCGGCACCAGCGGCATGAAGGTCGCCGCGAACGGCGGACTCAACGTGTCCGTGCAGGACGGCTGGTGGATCGAGGCGGTCGAGATCGACGCCCGCAACGGCTGGTCGATCGGTGCCGGTCAGGTCTACCCGACACAGGAACTGCAGGACGATCTCGACGGCGAGATCCTCTACCGGCTGCTCGACGAGTCCGTGATACCGCTCTACTTCGAGCGTGAGAACGAGATCCCGAAGGGGTGGCTCGAACGTGTGCGCGTCAGCCTCGCGACGATCCCGCCGATGTTCGACACGGATCGCATGGTCGGCGAGTATCGCGACCGCGCGTACGTCCCGCTCGGCGCCGCGTGGCACGCGCTGCGCCAGATTCGCTTCACGCCCGCGCGCGCTCGCGCCGAACGCGCGCAGCGCATCCGTAAGGGCTTCGAGGGCGTGCGCATCCTCGCGGCGCAGATGGCCGACCTGTCGAACCTGCACGAGGGCCAACCGATTGACGTCCGCATCGAGGTGGACCTGGGAACGCTGACGCCCGACGACATCGTCGTCGAGCTCGTGCTGGGCCACAGCGACGACGGCAGCGATCTCAAGAACGCCGAGTCGATCGAGCTCGCCGCTGACGGCAACGCGCCGTCGGGTGCGCGCTTCTTCGAGGGGCGCCACGTGACGACACGCTCGGGTGCGTTCGCGTGGGGGCTGCGCGTGCGCGCGCGCGGGCAGGGCGCGCACGACCTGTCGACACGCGACCTCGTTCTGTGGGGCTGACCGCCGCGCCGCCGCCGCGCGGCCGCGGGGGGGGCGTGGGCGCGGGGTCGGCGCGATCTCGAACTGGCTGCGATCAGGGCAGCGTGCCGCGGAGTTCCCCGTTCACGTGGACGCCGTCGGCAGCCAGACGGATCGTGGCTTCCGCCGGCACCGTGCCGAATGCGTGACCGGCGACGAGGAGCTTCCCGTCCTGCACGACGACCTGCCAGCCGCGCAGCACGATCACGGTCTGGTTGTCGCCGCTGACGACCTGCGTCGTCGTGGCCTTGTTCTCGGGGAGGTCCGGCGCGGTCTCGATGTGCAGCCCGTTGATCGTGACGGTCTGCGCGCCGTCGGTGCCGTTCGCGTACTCGCCGACGACGGTGCTGGATGTGGACGTCGTGACGTTCGTGGTCGTCGCGTTCGGAGTCCCCGCGGGCACGGACTCCTTGCTGCAACCCGACGCCGCGAGCGCGAGGACGAATGACGTGGCGATCGAAGGCGTGCGCATCACTTGGGCTCCAGATCAACGGGTGCGGGCACGTCGTCGGTAGCCGGCGGCGCGTCCATGTCCTCGGGATCGTGTCCCATCGCGTCCGGTTCGTCCATCGAGGGATCTTCCATTCCGTCCATGCCTTCCTCCATCTCGAACATGTTCTCGACCTCGGATTCCGCGCTCGAACTGCTCGCGAACGCGGCGCCGATCAGCAGCATGGGCAAGGGCCCCAGCGCGGCGACCATACCGCTCGCCTGCACGAGCAGGGACCGGTCGCCCGAACCGCGGATGACCATGTCATCGCCGTCGATACGTCCCAGCAGGACGGTGGCCCGCGCACCGCGCGCGAACTCCGCGTACCCGGGCACGACTCCGACCGGCACGCGATCGGGTTGCGATGTGCTGTTCACACCGTTGGCGATCGCGGCGCCCATCATCGCAGCGATCGGGTAGCCGTCGCGCACGAAGCGCGGAACGTCCACGAAGGTGACCGACAGCAGGTCGTCGCGCGAGCCGGCGAACTCGGCGCGGAAGTGCTCGTTGTCGAGGAGGTCGCTCTTCGGCGACGCAGCTTGGTCCAGGGCGGCGCGCAGGCCCTGCGCCGAGACGCTTGCGTAGAGCCAACCATCCCGGATGGCCCACGAGGGCTCGATCGGGATCGGCCAGCCGCTGACGGTCGCGGTCGTGACGTCCGCGCCGGCGTGCCGCGAATGGCGCATCGTGAGTCCGTTGAAGCCCTGGTCCGCGGCCAGGTCTTCCAGGCGCCCTTCCAAGCGCTCCAGAGAACTGCGCAGCGCCGGTTCGTCCGCGACGCGCGCGAACGCGACCGTGGAGAAGTACCCGCCGCCGCCGGTCGCGTCGGACATGTAGAAACCGATCGTTTCGCCCAGCAGCCCGTGGTGAAAGTCGTCGCGGCGCTTGAGGCGGGATGGGTCGCTGAAATAGCCTGAGGCCGTCGAGGAGGACGAGCGATGGCGATCGGTCGACGGAAGAGCGCGAGACAAGCCGAGCTGTGGGTTTCGACGGGCG
>JBBQCC010000058.1:0-17056 GCA_038318285.1 Planctomycetota bacterium
CCCGACAGGTGGACTGACTCAGGTCGCAGCGTGGGTTACACTCCCGCGCTTCACGAGCGGTCAGCAGGCGTCCGCGGAGCGGCATCCCATGTGTGGTTTCATCGGCATCTACGGGCCGGACGGGTTCGACGTCGCGGCCGAGATCTACGAGGGGCTCCTCGCGGTCCAGCATCGCGGCCAGGACGCGGCGGGCATCGTCACGTTCACGGACTCCTTCCACGTCAAGAAGGGGCTCGGGCTCGTCCTCGAGGTCTTCAACGAGAAGAACATGTCGCGACTGCGCGGCAACCTGGGTGTCGGCCACGTCCGCTACCCGACGATCGGGTCCGGATCGAAGGACGACGCGCAGCCGTTCCACCTGACGTTCCCCGTCGGCGTCGCGATGGCGCACAACGGCAACATCACGAACTTCGACGAGCTGCACGAGCGCCACTTCAAGAAGAGCGGAACGCGCCTGAACAGCTCCTGCGACGTCGAAGTGATCCTGTACGTGTTCACCAGCGCGCTGAACGAGCGCATGCGGCCCGGCCACAATCCGACCGCCGAGGACGTCTTCTTCGCGGTGAAGCGCGTGTTCGACCAGGTCAAGGGCGCCTACTCGGTCGTCGCGGCGATCCCCGATGTCGGCATGGTCGCGTTCCGCGATCCGTACGGCATCAAGCCCTGCGTGTTCGGCGAGAAGACGACGCCCGAGGGTAAGTGGTACGCGTGCGCCAGCGAGTCCGTCGTTCTCGACGTGAACGGCTACAAGCGCACGTTCGACGTCCAGGCCGGCGAGGCCGTCATCGTCATGCACGACCGTGAAGTGGTGCGCCGCAAGCTGACCGACAAGCCGCACCGCCCGTGCATCTTCGAGCTGGTCTACTTCTCGCGCCCCGACTCGTTCCTCGACGACGTGTCCGTCTACAAGACGCGCCGCCGTTTCGGCGAGGCGCTGGCGGCGCAGTGGCGCGCGGAGGGCGCGCCCGAGCCGGATGTCGTGATCCCGATCCCCGACAGTTCGCGTGACGCCGCGCTGGCTATGGCGATGGAGATGGGGCTCCCGTACCGCGAGGGCTTCGTCAAGAACCGCTACATCGGCCGCACGTTCATCATGCCCAGCCAGTCGAGTCGCCAGAACTCGATCCGCCGCAAGCTGAACCCGATCCCGCTCGAGTTCGAGGGCAAGAACGTGCTGCTCGTCGACGACTCGATCGTGCGCGGCAACACCGCCGCGCGCATCGTCAAGATGGCGCGGGACGCCGGCGCGCGAAACGTCTACTTCGCTTCGACGTCACCGCCGCTCATCGCGCCCTGCCCCTACGGCATCGACATGGCCACGAAGCGCGAGTTCATCGCGACGGGCAAGTCGATTCCGGAGATCGGCAAGGAACTCGGCGTGGACCACCTCGTGTACCTCGACCGCGACGCGATGAACGCAGCGGCGCGCGCGGGCAATCCGAAGATCGAGAAGTTCTGCAATGCGTGCTTCACCGGCGAGTACCCGACCGGTGACATCACCGTGGATCGACTCAGCGCGATCGAGGGCGAGCGCCTGACGTCGCAGAACACCGTCGGTTCGGTGCGCTGACGCGTACACTGCGGAACGCTACGCACATGCCCGCCTCCATCGACTGGTACTACCACCGCCGCGGCTGAACGAGCTGCACGCGCGCCGACGCCTGGATCCAGGCCCGGCGCGTCGCCGTCCGGGTGACGGCGAACGCGACGCTCGAACGGCACGGGCGTGACGACCTCGCGGGTCTCTTCGAAGGCGCGCGCCGCGTCGTGGTTTCGAAGGGCAAGAAATTCGTCGCGTTCGATCTCGCGCCCGGCGCCGGATTGCCGGCCGAGGTTGCCGATGCAGTGCTGGGCCCGACGGGCAATCTGCGCGCGCCGACACTACGCCTTGGAACGACGTGGCTCGTCGGATTCCACGACGATTCGTGGGATCGCGAGCTCTCCGGATCCAGCTGACCTCGGGTGCGAGGAGTCGAGAAGGCACGCGGACGGACGGGGCTCCCCGACCGATAGACTCCACCGATTCGTGCCCCCCATGCGCGTCCTCCTCACCTCGCCCGTCTTCCCGCCCGACCTGGGCGGTCCGGCCGTCTATGTCCCTTCGCTCGCGCGCTTCCTCGTCGAGCGCGGGCACACGGTCGAGGTCGTCGCGTTCTGCTCCGATCCGAATCCCTCAGGTTGGCCGTTCCGCGTCGTGTCGATCGCGCGCGGTTCGTTGCCGATGCGTTATCTCAAGGCGTTCCGCGAAGTGTGGAAGGCCGCACAGCAGGCTGACGTCGTCTACGTGAACGAGCACCTCGCGCTGTTGCACGTGCTGGCCGCGAAGCTGCGTCGCAAGCCGGTGATGATCCGCATCATGGTCGACGGCGCGTGGGAGATCGCGCACCGGAAAGGTTGGTGCGGCGACGACGACATCGTCACGTTCCAGGGGCGCTCGTACGGCTGGCGCGTCGGGCTGACGCGCATGCTGCAGCGCCGCTGGTGGAAGTGGTGCGGCCACATCATCGCCTGCTCGGAATTCCTGCGGCAGATCGTGATCGGTTACGGGGTCGCGCCCACGAAGGTGCAGCGCATCCACAACGCGTACCACGGGCCGCGCGCCGAGGACGTGCCCGAGACGCGCGACGAAGCGCGCGCGAAGCTCGGCCTGCCGGCGAAGAAGCGCTACGTCCTGACGATCTGTCGCCTGATGGTGTGGAAGCGCGTCGACGGAATCCTGGAAGCGCTCGTGGGCTTGCCCGAAGACGTCCATCTCGTCGTCGCGGGCGACGGCGACATGGAAGCTGAATGGAAGGCCCTCGCGCAGCGATTGGGCCTCGCGCACCGCGTGCGCTGGTTGGGCAACGTCCCGCACAAGGACATCCCGATGCTGGTGCGCGCGGCGGACGTGTTCGTCCTGAACAGCCGCTATGAGGGCCTGTCGCACACGCTGCTCGAGGTCCAGGCACTGGGCACGCCGATCGTGGCCTCGAACGTCTGCGGCAACCCCGAAGTCATCGCACACGGCGTGAACGGACTGCTCGTCGATCCGAAGGACCCGAACGACCTGCGCGAGGCGCTGCGCTGGATCTTGGGCGATCCGGCGCTGGGCGAACGCTTCGTGCAGGCGGGTTTCGCGCGTCGCGACGAGTTCCGCCGGGATCTGACGTTCGCGGACGTCGAGGCCCAGCTCGCACGGCTCGCGCTGGGGGGCTGAGCTCGTCCCGAGAGAGCAACCGCGCGTTGCACGTCGCTGGGCGTCCCTGCGCGCGATTTGCGGCCATACCTCTTACGCTCACGATAGATTCGAAGCCCGGGCGGCCGAAGGTCCGATAGACTTCTGGATCGAAGCCCTCGGAGCGCACCGCCCGCGCCCGTCGGCCCCCGCCGCGGCCCGAACTCAACCTGAACCGCTCACCATGCGACGGATGCGCGTCCTCTTCATCGACGAGTACCTCCCCCAGGAGATGCTCGGCGTCATGTACCTGTCCCGGGCCATCAAGGATGCCGGGCACGACGCGAAATGTCTGTTCATCCCGGACCGCGAGTGGCTGGCCAAGGTCAAGGAGTACAACCCCGACGTCGTCCTCTACTCGATGACGACCGGCATGCACCTCTACTTCGCGGACGTGAACCGCAAGGTGAAGGAAGTCGTGCCCAACGTTTGGGCCATCGCTGGCGGCCCGCACCCGACGTTTTCGCCCGAGTACATCGAGACGGACGGCATCGACGCGATCTGCCGCGGTGAGGGCGAGCCGGCCATCGTCGAGTTCCTGAACCGCTTGGCCGAGGGGCAGAGCGTCGCCGACTGCCAGAACTTCCACGTCAAGGACCGCGAGACGGGCGAGATCACGCGCAACGAACTGCGCCCGCTGGTGCCGAAGCTCGAGGACCTGGGCTTCCCCGACCGCGACATCATCTACGAGGCCGGCGCGATCTACAAAAACACGGACCGCAAGGTGTTCGTGACGCAGCGCGGTTGCCCGATGCCGTGCTCCTTCTGCTTCCACCACTCGCTGAAGAAGAAGGTCTACGCGGCGCGGAACAGCGATTACGTGCGCAAGCGTTCGGTGTCGCACGTGATCGACGAGATCAACGACGTCCGCAAGAAGTACCCGCTGAAGTTCGTCCACTTCCTCGACGACATCTTCAACCTGCGGAACGACTGACTCGAAGAGTTCGCCGAGCGTTTCCCGAAGGAGGTCGGCCTGCCCTTCGACGTGATCCTCATGGCGAACATGACGCAGGAGCGTCACATCGAGCTGCTCAAGAAGGCCGGCTGCGTGTACGCGCGCGTCGCTTTCGAAGCGGCCAGCGACTACGTGCGCAATGCCGTGTTCAAGAAGAACACGACGCGTCAGCAGCTCACCGATGCCGCTGGCTGGATCAAGCAGTACGGCATCCGCCTCGGTTCGCTCAATATGCTCGGCGGCCCGGGCGGGACGATCGAGGACGAATTCGACACGGTGCGACTCAACATCGAGTGCAAGGTGGATCACCCGCTCGTTTCGCTGATGCAGCCGTACCCGACCTTCGACATCAACGACATGGCGAAGGAGATGGGCTACTCCATCGCGGGCTACGACGACTTCCCGCAGAAGTTCAACCGCACGACCTCGATCCTGTTCGACAACAAAGTCGAGATCGAGAATCTGCACAAGCTGTTCCCCATCCTGGTGCGCTTCCCTTCGTTGATGCCCATCGCACCGCGACTGATCAAGTCGAAGCTGGCGCAGAAGCCGCTCCTGGTCGCCTACATGCTGTTCAGTGAGTGGATGGTGGCCGAACAGACCAAGCTCTACTCGAAGGCGCAGGGCCTTTCAGGACCGCGCTACTGGCCGATCGTGGACTTCACGCACCGCCTGGGCACGAAGGGCGTGTTGCGCGTCTACACCGTGCTGTTCGCGCGCTACTTCGACCGCTTCTTCAAGCCCAAGCACGTCAAGCTGGCGCTGCAGATGGGTGACGAGCGCGTCGTCGCGCACATGGACTGAGTCGGTCCGGGTGACCGGATCGGCCCTGGCCAAGCAGGGCCTTCAGAGCGGGAGTCGACTGGGCGAGTCGACTCCAACGCATCCGTCTTGCAGGGACCCTTCGCCTGTCGCGCGGGACTCCGGTACACTTGCCCACATTCATCCCGGCTTCGTGGATCGGCACGGACGGCCTCGGCCTATCCGCGCCCGCTCGGATCAGGAAGCCCGCCCGTTCGGGCTACCGGGACGCACTCCTCAGACAACACTTCGACAAGAATGGTCCGCGCACGATGACGCGGACCCCACGGAATCCATGGCTGGAAAACGACGTTCGGAAGCAGATCGAATCGCAGAACTCGAGTCTCGGATCGCGCACCTCAAGGCGCGCATGGACGAGAAGAAGGTCAAGAAGGACCCTGCGCTCAGGCATGTCACCAAAGCGGTGAAGGCGATCGACGCAGCCGCCGCGGAAACGCGCGACGTACCCCTGCGCAATGCGCTGGAATCGGCGCGTTCCACACTGGCGGCCTGTCTGTCGTTGACCGGCGTCGTCGTCCCGCAGCAAGGCGGCCGGAAGAGCCGTTCGAGTACCGGCGAGTCCGTGGAACCCGAGACGCTGCTGCGTTACGTGCGTGAGAATCCGGGTCAGCGCGGCGAGCAGATCTCGGTGGCTCTCGGCACCACGTCCGACGCGATGCGCCCTTCGATGAAGAAGCTCATCGAGGCGGGCAAGGTCAAAGTGAAGGGCCAAAAGCGCGCGACGAGCTACACGGCGGCCTGATTCGGCCACACGAGTCCGATGACGAGCCGGTCGACTTCGCGTCGATCGGCTCGTCTTCATTTGGGTCGTGCACGCCGAAAGGTGGCTGCAAAAGAGGTTTCGACACCAAGTCCCAATTGGAAACGATTGTGAAATCAGCGGCTCTTTCGAGAGGATCGCGACGCTACCCTTGAGTTGCAGTAGCCCGAATCGCACACTTCTGGCCGCTCGCACCTCGTCCACGACCCCAAGAGCAGAATGTCAGACCAAATCCGCACACTCGTCGAAGAGTTCGCTTCGAAGCTGGAACTCATCATCCGCCGCACCGCTTTGGAGCAAGTCGCCTCCGCACTCGGCGACGCCGTCGCACCGCGCCGTGGGCCTGGTCGCCCTGCCGGCAGCGGCGCCAAGTCCGCGCAGGCCGGTCGGCCGAAGAAGGGCGGGAAGCGCACCTCCGAGAACCTCGAGGCGATGAGCGCCAAGCTCCTGGCCCACGTGAAGGCTCACCCGGGCGATCGCGGCGAGCAGATCGCGGCGGCGCTGAAGACGGACGTCGGCACGATGCGTCTGCCGATGCAGAAGCTGATGGCCGCGAAGAAGGTCAAGACCAAGGGTCAGCGTCGGGGCACCTCGTACTACCCGGGCTGATTCGAACTGCTTGCGCGAGTCGGAGCGAGTACTCGCGCCGTGACCCGCGCATCCCCGCGATGCCCGGCGTCGCGCACGAAGGCCGTGATGGCATCACGGCCTTCGCTCATGGAAGGCGCGCGACTGTCCCTCCCCGGCACGGCTCGATCTACTCGGCGAACCGCGCGCATTCCGCGCAGTCGCAGCGATCGGGGAAGAAGGACGCGTCCGACTCGCCCACCGGTCCGCCGGCGTAGCCCAGGGCCGTCAGGTTCTCGAGGACCTCGACGCTGCCGACCGGGGCGCGCTTCCACGGCTGGGCGACGCCCGCATGGAGCCAATCGATGACGCGCCGCCGCAGCTCGGCGGCGCGTTCGTGGCGCTCGGCGCTCAGGTCGTGGAGGCACTCGGGATCCTGCCGCAGGTCGAAGAGCTCGACCGTGTGGCCGAGCCGCGTCGATTCGACCAAACCGAACTGCAGGTCGTGCGTGCGCAGGTGCAGCACCAAGTAATCGTCGCCGTCGGCGATCCCGGCCGAGAACCCGAAGCACGCCATGGTGAAGATCGGCTCGCTCGCATGGGCGGGATCGAGCCGCGTGAGCAGGTCGGAACCCGGATGTTCGACGTCCCGTAACCCCGCGAGGTCGAGCAGGGTCCGCCCGACGTCGGTGTTCTGGACGCGCTGCGTGACGCGCTTGCCCGCCGGCGCGCCGGGGTAGCGCAGGACGAGCGGCACGTGCAGGCGGCCGCCGTAGAGCCCGCCGTGGTCCCAGTACACGCCCTGGGCGCCGAGCGACTCGCCGTGGTCGGCCGTGAACGCGATCGTGGCGGCGCGGAATCGCGGTCGCGCCAGGAGCCGCGACAGCTCGCTGTCGAGGTAGCTGACCTCGCCGCGGTACTGCGCCAGCACGAAGTCGGGATCGCGGATCCCCGCGAGCTGCTTGGGGATGCTGTGCGGCGGCGGATCGGGCAGGTTCGGGTCGTAGGGATCCTTCTTCGAGTCTCAGGCGATCGTGTTGAACGGCGGGGGCGGCGAGTACGTCGCGTGCGCGTCGAAGAGGTGCAGCCAGACGAACAGCGGTCGCCCGCGGTAGTCCGGCAACCAGCGTTCGAGGTGCGCCAGAGTCTCGCCCGCGCTGCGCTTGTCGAGCGGGCTGACCGCCACGCGCTCGAAGCCCTGGCCGAGCCCGCTCCAATCGGGGCTGACGTGGGAAGCGCTGACTGCGGCGACGGTCGCGTAGCCCGCCGCGGCGAAAGCCTCGGCCAAGGTCGGCGCGGCGCTCGAGAGCGCGTCCGTGTTCGACAGCACGTGGGTATCGCGCAGGGGCAGCCCGGTGAAGATCGCCGCGTGCGAAGGGATCGTGACGTTCGTCGCCGACCACGCGTCGGTGAACACGACGCCCTCGGCCGCGAGCGCGTCGAGAACCGGCGTCTGGACCGGGACGCCGCTGCCCGCGAAGCCGACGTGGTCGCCGCGGTGCGTGTCCGAGGTGATCAGCAATACGGTCGGCGCGCTCTCGTCGTAGCGGACGACCTGTGGTTGGGTCAGCGCACAGGCGGCCTCACGCGGCGAAAACGTCTCCAGCCCGAACCGCGCCGTGACTTGGCTCGCGCCCGCCTCCAGCGGGATCCGCACCCAGACCCACTCGTCGGCCTCCAGCAGCGGATAGCGGTGCAGCCGCACGCCGCCCGGCAGGCCGGTGACGCGCACGGTCAGGAACGGCCGGTCCGCGGCGATGCGCATCGAGGACGGGACCGCCGCGCTGGCGACCAGGACGCCGTCCTTGGGCGCCGCGAATGTGATCTCGAGGGGGCGCCCCGAAGTCACACCCCACGCCGGCCGAATGTCCTCGCCCAACTTCACGAACTCGGGCGTGGCTCCAGGGCCGGGCAGGCGGTCCTCGCCGTCCAACTGGAGGAGCTCGATGCTTCCGAGCGCGACCCGGCCCTCGCCCGGCACGACGAAGACGAGGCGGTCGATGTCCCGGTTCGCGCCGCTGGGCGAATCGATCGTGCAGTCCGCCGCGCTCTCGCTGGGGAACAGCGGCAGCTCGGAGGAGCCCACCAGGACGCTTTCGCGGTACCACTCCACGCGCAGGTGGTCGAAGCGCGCGATCGCGATCCGCAGGCGGATGCGATCGATGCGCTTCTCACTGGCGGGAAGGTTCAGCGCGAGCGACTTGCGGTCTCGGCCGAACAGCTTCAAGAGCTGGCGACCCGGCAGGCCGGCGACGTCGGGCACGGCCTCGGTGTGCAGCGCCACGATCTCGAACGCGTCCCCCGCCGGACGAACGCCGACCTCCGGCGCGCCGACTTTCGCGGGTTCGGCCCAGGCGGCGGGTTCGATCGTGCGCCAGGGCTTCGCGGACGGGCCCGCGGTGGCTCCTTCGGCGAGGCGGAGCGCAGGTCGCTCGATCGGCTCGAACTTCGAGACGGGAACTGCGGAGTCCGCGCACGCGCCCAGCCCCGGTCCGAGCAGCAACGCGAGGGCGAGTGCGCGGGCCGACCGCAAACCGCCATGGCCCGGCCTAGGGCGCGAGCGCTGCTCGTCGGAGGGACGCGTTCGAACCATGGCAGCGGGGTGTGCGCTCGACCGTCGGATCGGGCGTGCGGATCACGGATCCTACCACGCTTTCGGCCGGCTGCCGGACCCGGCCGCGCGCGTCAACCGCGCTCGCGTTCCGGCTCGATCGGCTCGCCACGCGCGACCGCAACGCGACGCGCACCAACTCGCGGCGCGGATGACGACGTGAGATCCTGCCGCCCGTCCCATGAAGATCCTCGAGACCGCGCGATTGCGACTGCGACCGTTCACGTTGGACGACGCGGATTTCGTGCGCGAGCTGCTGAACGACCCCGACTTCGTCGAGCACGTCGGCGATCGGGGTGTGCGCACGCTGGACGATGCGGCCCTGTACCTGCGGAATGGCCCGCTGGCGATGTACGCGCAGTACGGCGTGGGCCTGCTGGTCGTCGAGGACAAGTCCTCCGGCGAGGCGCTCGGGACGTGTGGCCTGCTGCGTCGCGATGAGCTCGACGAACCCGATGTCGGCTACGCGTTCCTGCCGCGATTTCGCGGGTGTGGCTACGCGGTGGAGGCGTCGTCCGCGTCGCTGAGGTTCGCCCGCGACGACCTACGCCTGGAGCGCGTCGTCGCGATCGTTTCGTCCACGAATCGTCGGTCGATCCGCGTGCTGGAGAAGCTTGGCTTGCACTACGAACGCTCGATCGAGCTGTCGAACGATCCGGCCGAACTCCGTCTCTACGCCGTGCGATTCTGACGATCGCCGCCGCCCCGGATTTCAGGCCGGACCGCCGATTCGTGCATACGCACGCACCGGAAACGTGCCGAACGCACGCACGCGCGCCGGTACCGCCGAGAAGCGGAAACCCTCGCGCGGTGGCGCCTCCAGGTTGGTGAGGTGCTCGGCGATCGGGATCCCAGCGCCGAGAAGCACGGTGTGCACCGGCCGCTCGCCGTCGTCGCTGTCGTCGATGTTCAACGAAGCGCTCGTTCATGGGGGCAGCATGCCGTCCACCGACCTCGACTGCGCCCGAGTGCGTATTCCACACGAGCGTTCAGCGAAGATACTGTTCGATGCTCGTCTTCGTCAGGAGCCCGCACGATGTCCGAAGGTCTCGACCTCCACCGCCTGCAATTCGCGTTCACGATCGTCTTCCACTACATCTTCCCGCAGCTGTCGATGGGCCTCGCGCTCGTCATCGTGCTGCTGAAGGCGTACGGGATGCGGACGGGAGAAGCGCGCTTCGACGACGCGGCGCGCTTTTGGATCCGGGTCTTCGGCGTCACGTTCGCCGTCGGCGTGATGACTGGGATCCCGATGGAGTTCCAGTTCGGCACGAACTGGTCGCGCTTCACCACGTTCACGGGCGGCGTGATCGGACACACCCTCGGGATGGAGGGTTTGCTGGCCTTCTTCCTGGAGTCGTCGTTCCTGGCGCTCCTGGTCTTCGGTGAACGCCGCCTGTCGCGCGGCGCGCACTTTGCGGCTGCGCTCGCGCTGTGGATCGGCAGTTGGCTGTCGGGCTACTTCATCACCGCGACGAACGCGTTCATGCAGCACCCGGTCGGGTACTTGATCGACGCGAACGGGAACCTGCAGTTGGGCGACTTCTGGGCGTTCGTCGGCAATCCGTGGGCGTTGGCGCAGTACCCGCACACGATCCTGGGCGCGGTGGTGACGGGCTCGTTCGTCGTGGCCGCGCTCGGTGCTTGGTGGACGCTGCGCGGCGAGCACCGCGATGTCGCGCGAATCAACCTTGCGTTCGGGACGGCGATCGGACTCGTCGCCTCCGTACTCGTGGCGTTCCCGACCGGCGACTACCAAGGCAAGCTCGTCGCGAAGCACCAACCGATCGCGCTGGCCGCGATGGAGGGCCGATTCGAGAGCGGCGGTCAGGCCGAGATCGTGCTCATCGGTCAGCCGTCGGTGGCGCGGCGTAGGCTGGACAATCCCATCGCGATCCCGGGCGTCCTCTCGTTCCTCGCCTACGGCAATTTCTCGAACGACGTGAAGGGCCTGAACGAATTCCCTGAGAGCGAGTGGCCGACACAGATCGAGCTCCTCTACTACTCGTTCCACATCATGGCGGGGTTGGGCACGCTCTTCATCGGGCTGATGCTGATCGCGAACTTCGCGCGTTGGCGCGGCAAGCTCTACACGTCACGCCCGTTGATGTGGGCGCTTCTCCTCGTGGCGCCATTCCCGTTCATCGCGAACACCGTCGGGTGGATGACGGCAGAGCTCGGTCGACAACCGTGGGTCGTCCACGGACTGATGCGCACGGCTGACGCGAGTTCACCCAATGTGCACGGTGGGTCGGCCCTGTTCACACTGCTCGGCTTCATGGGCCTCTACTTCGTGATCGGCTGCCTGTACCTGTTCCTGATCGGCCGCGAGATCGCCCACGGTCCCCGTTCCCGCAGCGCCGCCGCCGCGCACTAGGAGATCCACGTGCAAGAGCTCTGGTTCTGGTTGGTCTCGGTGATGGTGGCCGCGTACGTCGTCATGGACGGCTTCGATTTCGGCGCGGGAGCACTGCACCTGTGGGTCGCGCGGCGCGACTCGGAACGGCGCGAAGTGTTGGCGGCGATCGGGCCGTTCTGGGACGGCAACGAGGTCTGGTTGCTGGCCGCGGGCGGTTCGCTGTTCCTGGCGTTTCCGCGCGTTCTGGGCGCAGGCTTCTCCGGGTTCTACTTGGCGATGTTCCTGGTCGTGTGGTGCCTGATCCTGCGCGCATGCGGACTCGAGTTCCGCTCGCACGTCGTCGATCCACTGTGGCGCAGCTTCTTCGACACCTGCTTCGGCGCGGTCAGCACGCTGTTGCCGATCCTCTTCGGCGCCGCGCTCGGCAACGTCGTGCGCGGCGTACCGATCGGTGCGGACGGCACGTTCAGCTTGCCGTTGTTCACCGACTTCAGCGCGCGGGGAGACCTCGGCATCCTGGATTGGTACACGGTGTTGATCGGCGTGTTCGCTCTCGTCGCTCTGCTGACACACGGTGCGTCGTTCCTCGCTTGGAAGACGAGCGGCGCCGTGCAGTCGCGCTCGATGTCGCTTGCACCCAAGCTGGCGCTGGTCAGCCTCGCCCTGTGGGTGACGGCGACCGTCGCGACGACGCGCGTGAATGCCGACATCTTCACGACGTTGCCGCATCGACCGCTCGCGTGGATCGCGTTGACGATCTGCATCGGCGGCGCGCTCGTGCAATGGCGTGGTCTGCTCGTGCGACGACCGCTGACCGCGTTCCTCGGGTCCTGTGCGTTCTTGCTCGGCATCCTGGCGACGACGGCGGCCTGCGTGTTCCCGGTCATGCTGCGATCGAGTGACGATCCGTCACGCTCGCTGACGGCGCTGAACAGCTCGTCGAGCAACGCCAGCCTCACCACCGGGCTGTGGTGGTGGTTCCTCGGGTTCCCGCTCGCGCTGGGCTACATCGCGCTGCTGTTTCGCGTGCACCGCGGCAAAGTCGTCGCGGCGCGCGACGGCGAGGGGTACTGAACCGCGGCTGTCAGGCTTTGCCCCAACCGGGCAATGTCCGCGCCTGCCGCATCCAACGCGCGAAGCGAGCTTCGTCGAGCGCGTCGCATTCGTGCACATCGAGTGCGCGCTGCGGCTTGGTGGCGAGCGCGCCTGGCGGAATCGGCGTGAGCGAAGCGCCGTCGAGGAACACCAACTTGAGGTACGTCTTGAGCGATGCCGCGGCGAGGATCCAGCCCGCACCCTTCACGCCATACCAGACGCCATGCCAGCGGACGGCCTTGTGCACACCTGCAATCTCACGCACCACGATCGCGTCGATGCGCCGCATGCAGGCGGCTTGCCATGTCGGCAGCAAGGCGATCCATTGCTGCACGGCGCTGTCCCCGTCGGATTTCGGAACCGCGTAGTGCGCGGGCGGCACGTAGCGCGCGTGACGGTGTTTCGCGGCGGTGCGAGGGAACTTCAGGCCCAACGTGCCCGCAGCGGTCTTGCGCGCCTTCGGTGACTTCGGAAGCGCGGCACCTGGCCGTTTCACGCCGACTTTCCTGGCTCGCGTCGTCTCGGGCTTCTTGCGCGTCATCGCGATCGTTCCAACAATTCGGTACGTCCAGAGAAGAAGCGGTCGCCCTGCGTCGATGCGCAAAGGGGCGCCGACGCGAACAGACTACGCTGCTCGTCCATGTGGCACCCCGACCTCGATCACGAAGCCGCGGTATGCTCCTCGCGCCCGTGCGGGTCTCGTCCGCTGCCGAGGCCAGTAGGTCGCAGAGTGAACATGGACGCCTCGAAGCGCATCGACCAAGCGATCGCCTCCTTCCCTGACTGGCGCGGTGAGCGGCTGAAGGCCCTGCGCAAGCTGATCCACGAGGTCGATCCGGACGTCATCGAAGAGTGGAAGTGGATGGGAACTCCGGTTTGGAACCACGACGGCATCCTCTGCAGCGCGAACGCGCACAAGAGCACGGTGCGAGTGACGTTCCTCAAAGGCGCTCAGCTCGCGGACCCGCGGCGGGTGTTCAACGCCGAACTCGAGGGCAAGGCCCGTCGGGCGATCCTGTGGTCCGAGGGCGACGCGATCGACCCGGCGGGGCTGAAGGGTTTGGTGCGCGCAGCCATCGCGCTGAACGCGAAGAGGCCCGCAGCGCGCAAGGCCGGCGGCGCGTCGAGCGTGACCGCGAAGGATCAGGTGGCGGCGCGCACGCCGGTGAAGCGGAAGCCCGCGGCCAGGAAGTAGGGAGCAGCAAGTTCTTTCGCGGGCGCCCGGAGAATCGAGCCGAGCGCTCGACGTCGAGCGCTCAGCCCGGAGGATCTCAGTGTGTCGAACATCGAAGGACCCGTCCTTCCGAGGAGCAAGGAGCACGGGCTTCATCTTGGTCTTGGCGCTGCACGCATCGCGTCCTGTCGAGCTCCGGAGGCTCGATGAACGAGCGCCTGGCGTCGCGAAAGCGCACCTCGTTCGGTGGCATGACGCCCGAGGACTTTCTCGTCGACCTGGCCGGCCGCATGCGGCCGGCTAGGTCGGGGCGGCACCGCCAACTCAGCCTGTTCGAAGAGTCACAGACCAGACCCGGACGCTCATCACTGCTGGACCAACCAAGCGCGCAGGCTCCGTGGATGATCGGTGTTTCGAGCTTCGTATCGATCCAGGTCAGGCCGGGCGATCGCTCGGGTCGCGGACACGCAAGCGTTCGCGCTCGTCCGCCTCACGTCCGAGGCGTTGTGTCTCCTTGTAGGAGAATGCGATGGCTAGGCCGCAGATCGTCGTAACGAAAAGGCCGGCGAAGAAGACGCCGAGGGCAGACATGTCAGCGCCCCTTTCCCTGACCGAACAGCACGCCGAGCGCGAGGATGGAGGGGACCCACAAGCCCACGAACTGTCCTTCCTCCCGTTGACCCGAAAACCACAAATAGATCGATAGAACGAGCGAAAGCAGGGCGGCAAACAGGAATGTGTAGGCGGAGCGTTTGAGCATGGTCGGGGGCTCTTTGTCTGGGACACGGTGTCCGTGCTCGAGCGCAGGTGGCAGGAGCAGGTCGCCATCGCTCGTGCGCGCCATCAGGCCGCACCACGCGAATGTACCCCTCAGCCTTCGCTCGACCGAGCGGCTCGGATTCGTCGAATGCGCATCCGGCCTCGGTCTCGCTCAGGGCGTGGCCGCCAGGGACCAGGAGCGATCCAGCCCGGAGAGCGGTGGGGGAGGTGAGTGCCATGTCCCTGGTTGCACAACGCAACGGGACGATCAGGGCTCATCACTTGGATCGTGCGGGAAGACATCGCTCCGCGCTTGCCCCCGCGGAAACTGGTAAGAGGCACACGATGAACATCCTGTTGTGGGTCCTGCAGATCCTCGCCGCGCTCGTGTACGGAGCGTCGGGCGTCATGAAGGTGTTCCTGTTCGACAAGGTGAGCGAGGGAGTCCCGTCCTTTGCTGCATTGCCGCGGAAAGCCTGGGTGGCTCTCGGCATCCTCGAACTCGTCTGCACGGTGGGGCTGATCATCCCCGCCGCGTTCCGGTTGCGGCCGGAGCTCACGGTAATGGCCGCCACGATCCTGGCGCTCGAGAGTCTCGTTTTCATCGGTGTGCACGCCAAGTACCGCGAGATTGCGCCCATTGCCATGAGCGGCGTGCTGGGGCTCTTGATGGCGTTCATCGCCTATGGGCGAATGGTGCTGAGCCCGATTCTCTGAACGCCAAGCAGGAGCGGGTTGGACACCGAATGGGGGACAGACGCCTGTCGTCCGGCGGAAAGCGAGCCCCTCGGCCCAAGTACCGCGCGACTGCTATTGGCCGAGGACTACCAGCCGAGGACTACAGGCCCGAGGGTGAAGAGTGGGAATTCAGACCGGGATCAACGGTTCGTCTCGAACACCGACTTCTGAGCGACTGCTCGTCGCGGTCGCACTCGTTCGAAACCACACGGTTGTGCGTAGCCGTGGCGACACGACCGCAGACGGTGACCTGAACCGGCGCCAAGGGCCCAAGCGCCCTCTCGATTCCTGAACCGGCGCCCCTACGAGCGACCACGGTCACGCAGGTCGTGACGCCAGTCGAAGTCGCCTGCCAAGTGCGCCGCGATCGAGTTCGCCGGCGCGCACGTGCACAATCAGGCCACCGGCACTTCGCGATCGCTCCCCAATCCAGGGCCGACGGGTTTTCGCGGGCGCGAGTTGATGCGCGGCAAATCGATCGTGAAGACGCAGCCCGTGCCTAGGTTCCGCGCCGCCAGCTTGCCGCGCATCGAATCGACACAGCGCGCGCTGATCGAGAGCCCCAGCCCCAGCCCGCTGTTTTCCGACCCTCCGTGAGCGAACGGCACGATCAGGCCCGCCACGATGGATTCCGGCAGACCGTTGCACTGGTCCTGAACCTCGATCAGCACGAGGTCTTGCGATGCGGTCGTTCTCAAGCTCACGTGACCACCCCTCGCCGTGTACTTCATTGCATTGCTCAGCAAGTTGGTGACCGCGGAACTCAGGAGTTGTCGATCCCCGAGCACTTGCACACCCTGATCGCCCAGTTGGGTCGAGAGAGCAATGCCTGCGGAATTCGCGGCGATTGCCGCGCCCAGCTCGATCTCGCCCAGGAAAAGCCTCACGTCGATCGGGTGATCGTTGTGGATGTGAGCGTCGAGGCGCACCTCGGCAAGGCTCCGGTTGATCAGGGCCTGCAAAGACAGAAGGCTGCGACTCAAGACGCCGCCTGTGCTTCCGCTGATGCCGACCCTTCCGTCCTTGAGGATCTCGTGAGCCAGCAGCGCGGTGTTCAGTTCGTTGCGCAGCTCGTGCGCCAACATGCCCAGGCGTTCCGTGTTGTTGTTCGTGACCTGCTTCTGGCTGGCTCGCGTGAATTCGGTGACCGCCCCAGCAATGGCCTCGTCCAGACAGCGGTTCAGCACGCGGAAGTCCTCCGTGCTGACGGTCGCCCCGCGCTCGATCGCGAGCTCGGTCACGACCTGGCATACGTCGCCGTAGTCGTGCACGACCTGCGTGATGGTGAATCCCCTGTCGAACCGGTCGCTTCCGTGGCGCGTCGCCGATCTGTCGATGATCGCGCTGCTGTGCAGGTGATCCCGGAGCATCTCGACGAGCTCATCCAGGAAGAACGGGATGCCGCTCTCGATCTCGTCCGTGGTCGGCTTGGGCGCTGGCCTCGAAGCGACCCTGGATCGGGTCCGGAGCAAGATCTCGGCGCGTTTCGCTCGAATAAAGTCGTGCAGCATGAAGGGTCCCAGGAGCACCCTACGCCGATTGCCTCCGGGTTGGCCCGGATTCGGGTATTGGCTCGAACCCGGCTCCGGGAGGATCCTGGCGCTGACCCTGGACGGGGACCACGGCAGGGCAGTCGCCAACGGTTGCCGACATGCCAGCCCGGTCGTGTCGCGCATTCACTTGCGACCGCATCGACTCGGACTTCGCAGGCTCGCTCGGAGTCATCCGACCATGACCCAGCGACCCATCCCCCCGTCCTGCCCCTCGATCACCTGCCGCTCGACCGCCGCGACGAGCTCCTCGCGGGTCATCCGGCACTCCCTGCTGCGCACACGCCAGGGCACCTTGCACCGCTGGCGCTGCAAAGCCTGCGGCCAAACCTTCACCGCGAATCACGGCACGCCGTACCATCGACTGCGGAGCTCGCCCGCACGCTTCGACCGGGCGGTCCACTTGGTCATGGAAGGCACGACACAAGCCAGCATCGCGCGCAGCGAGGGCC
>JBBQCC010000059.1:0-16915 GCA_038318285.1 Planctomycetota bacterium
CTGCTCGGATGACGGAGCCTGGCTCGCCCCGCTGGACTCGCTCCGCGGACTCGCGCCTCAGCGCAGCCCGCGCGAGGACAGCGTCACGCGTGTCTCCTCGCGCTCGCCATCGCGTTCGAACACCACGAGCACGACATCGCCGGGCTTGTAGTGTTGGAGCGCGTACGTGAAGTCGTAGATGGTGCCGATCTCGACCTCGCCGACGGCGAGGATCGTGTCGCCGGCGAGGAAGCCGGCGCGTTCGGCCGGTGATCCGGAGGACGTGCCGTCGATGCGCACGCCCGGGCCTTCGAAGGCGTAGTTCGGGACCGAGCCGAACCAGGCGCTGAAACCCGACTGAACCTTGCGCTCGCCCTCGGGCGCGGGCGGCGGTTCGACGAACGCGAGCGAGGGCGCGGCGCACATGCGACGCACGAGGTCGATGCCCAGCGTGACGACGCGCGCGGCACCGTCGGCCTCGAACTTCTCCACGTCGTCGGTGGGCTTGTGGTAGTCGGTGTGCAGGCCGGAGAAGAGGTGCAGCACGGGCTTTTTCCGCTTCGCGAAGGTCGCGTGATCGCTGCTGCCCGCCATCGCCGACGACGAGGCGTTCACCGTCAGGTCGAGGTCCGCTGCTGGGCCCGCCTGCGCGAGCCAGTCCGCGAATCCGGCCGCCGAACCGGCGCCGAGCACCTGCAACTTGCCGTTGCCCGCGCGCCCGACCATGTCCAGGTTCACGTTGCCGACGATGCGGTCGAAGGGCACGGTCGGATGGTCGGCCCACCACTCGCTGCCGAGCAGACCGAGTTCCTCACCCGACCACAGCGCCACGAGCACGTCGCAGGCCGGTTGCGGTCCGTCGCGCAGCTCGCGCGCGATCTCCAGCACCGCTGCCGTGCCACTGGCGTTGTCGTCGGCGCCGTTGTGGACCGCGCGCTCGTTCGGCGCGAGCGAACCCGTGCCGCCGAATCCGAGGTGATCGTAGTGCGCGCCGAGCACGACGACGCGCGAGCGATCGACGCCTGGGATGCGCGCGAGCACGTTCACCGCCTCGCCGTGGCCGCGCTCGACATCGGCCGACAGCGTGTACGAGCGTCCCGCGCTCGAGGCGCCGCGCGCGGGGGCGGGCGCGCTCTCGAGGTCGCTCGTCCAGGTTGCGAGCGCCCCGCCGAACACCTTCTCTGCGTCCTTCCACGAGATCGTGATGCAGGGAATGCCCGCGCGTCCGCTGCCACCTTCGTAGAACGCCAGGACCGGCTGGCCGGCGTCGCTCGGGTGCTGCACGAGCACGACCGCCGCCGCGCCTTTGCGCTTGGCGTTCATGACCTTGGTGAAGACGAGGCCCGCGTTCACGAACGGGTCGCCCGCTGCGACGATCCCCATGTCCCCGTGCGGATTGGCCGGCGTACCCGAAGCCGCCGCGCCCGCGTTCGAGCCGTGCGGGTTCACGGACGTGTTCTCCGCCGTGCCGGAAGCTGTGCCGGTTGCCGTGCCGGATGCAGACATCGCAGTTCCCGGCGCATGCGGTGAACCGCGCAGGACCAGCGCGATTTTCCCGCTCACGTCGCGTCCGGCGAAGTCGTCCCAGGCGAGCGCCGACTGCAGTTCGGTCCCGGCGTCGTCGAGCACGGCCGCACGGGCGAGTTCGATGCCGTAGCCGCAGTAGACGACCGGCGCGCTCACGCTGCCGGACGAAGAACAGAAGAGCGGCGCGAGGTGCGCGGGCGCTTCGGCGACCGCGGCGCCATCCGCCGCGCCGAACGCCGACTTGCCGGCCGATCGCGGCTCCAGCGGCACCGTGAACGCTTGCGTGAAACGACCGGCATCTCCCGCGGGCTCGAGATCCAATTCGCGCAGTCGATCCGCGATCCAATTCCCCGCGACGAGGCCCTGATCCGAACCGGCGCGGCGACCTTCGCGCGCGTCGTCCGCGAGCCACGCGACGTCGGTGTGGAGGCGCGCGGCGACCGATTCCTCGGCCCGTTTGGCGTCGTTCGAGTGGCAGGCGGCGAGGGCGAGGAGGACGAGTACGGCGGTTTCGCGGCGCATGGGGCGGACATCCTACTGTCGGTCGCGGGTACAGTCCCGCGGTGCACATCCAAGTCCTCTCGAGCGGCAGCGAGGGCAACTCCACGCTCATCCGCGCGGGTGAGGTGACCGCCCTGATCGACGCCGGCCTGGGCCGCGAAGCGATGCTGCAGCGCCTCGAGAGCGCGCGCCTCGGTCCGGAGGCGATCGGGCACGTGCTGGTCACGCACGGGCACCTCGACCACTCGCGATCCGCCGGTCTCGTGGCGCGCCGCGATCGGGCGACGCTGCACGTCGCCGAGTCGCAGCTCACGCACCCCTGGGCGCGGCGCGCGAAAAAACTCGCGGCGTTGGCGATCGGCGGCGAGTTCACTTTGCGGGCGAAGCTGGGCACGGACGAAGCGCGCGTGCGGGTCGTGCCGATCCCCCACGACTGCGATCCGACCGTGGCGTTCCGCATCGAAAAGGACGGTCGCGTAGCCGCGATCCTGACCGACATCGGGCGACCCGACGCGGACGTCGCGCGCGACCTGGCCGGCGCGCACGTGCTGGTGCTCGAGTTCAACTACGACCCGGGCATGATGGCGAGCGGCCCCTACCCGGCCGTGCTGCAGAAGCGGATCGCGGGCGGGCGCGGGCACCTCTCGAACGCCCAGTCGGCTGAAATGCTCGAGCGCCTCGCCTCCGAGAACCTGCACACGCTGGTGCTGGCGCACATCTCGCAGAAGACGAACCGGCCGGACATCGCGCTCGAGATGGCGCACGCCACGCTCGATCGGCTCGGGATCGCGAGCCAGGTGCGCGTGATCGCCGCGCCGCAGCACGAAGCCTTGCCCAGCCTCGCCGTGTGAGCCGCAGTGTCGTGCGGCTATTCTGGAGCGCGATGTTCACGACCCGCGCCGTCCTGTTCCCCGCCCTCCTACTGATCTCCGCCGCGCCACAGGCGCACGCGAACGCCCCGCAGGGATTCGGCGGCGGCTTGCCGACCTCGGGCGGCCCCGTCGTGCAACCGGAGGATCTCACCGAGCACTTCGAAGTGCCGCCCGGGATGTCGGTGAAGCTCTGGGCCGAGTCGCCGATGCTCTACAACCCGACCGCGATCGACGTCGATCGGTTCGGGCGGGTGTGGGTCGCGGAGGGCGTCAACTACCGCAAGTGGGGCGGGCGCAATCCCGGCCTCGAACATCCTGGCGGCGAGCGCATCGTCATCCTCACCGACGACCAAGGCAACGCGCTGGCCTCGAAGTCGCAGGTCTTCGTGCAGGATCCCGACCTCGTCGTGCCGCTCGGGATCTCGGTGTACGGCAACCGCGTGTTCGTGAGCTGCTCGCCGAACTTGTACGTGTACACGGACAAGGATCTCGACGGCGTCTCCGACTCGCGCGCGACATTCCTCACCGGCTTTGGCGGACACGACCACGATCACGGCCTCCACTCCGTCGTGTTCGGACCCGACATGGCGCTGTGGTTCACGGCGGGCAATGCGGGTCCGCACCTCGTCACCGATGCGGGCGGGTGGAACCTGCGCTCGGGCTCGATGTACCGCGACGGCGGCGAGAGCTCGTCCGACAACCGGCCGGGCCTCGTGTCGGACGACGGGCACGTGTGGACCGGCGGACTCGTCCTGCGCGTCGGACTCGACGGCCAAGACCTGCAGGTGCGCGCGCACAACTTCCGCAACAACTACGAGGTCGCGCTCGACGCGTACGGCAACGTCTACCAGAGCGACAATGACGACGACGGGAACCAGGCCTGTCGCGCGCTGTGGTGCCTCGAGGGCGGCAACCACGGGTACTTCTCCGCCGACGGATCGCGCTCGTGGTATTCGGATCGGCGTCCGGGCCAGGACACGTGGACGGCGCACTGGCACCAAGACGATCCGGGCGTGGCGCCGGCGGGCACGCGCCTCGGCGCGGGCGGTCCGACGGGCGTGACGGTGTACGAGAGCGAAGTTCTCGGATACGACCTCGACGGTCGCGTGCTGTGCGCCGACGCGGGCGCGAGCAAGGTCTACGCGCTGCGCCCCAAAGCGGTCGGCGCATCGATCGAGTTGGAGCCGGGCGTGCTGATCGCCGTGAAGGCCGACGCGCCCGAGGAAAAGCGCAACGGGTGGTTCCGTCCCAGCGATGTCGCCGTCGGCCCCGACGGGACGATCTTCATCGCGGACTGGTCGGACCCCGGCGTCGGCGGACACGCGGCCGGCGATCGCGAGGCGTACGGCCGCATCCTGCGCATCGTGCCGACGGGGCAATGGGTCTACCCGGCGCAGATCGAGTTGTCGCATGCGGACGGGCGCTTCGCGGCGCTGGCGAACCCGGCGCCGGGCGTGCGCGCCCTGGCGTCGATCGCCCTGGCGTCCTCGCGCGATTCCGGCGTGGAATCGCGCCTGATCGATACGCTGCAGAGCGACGACCACCGACTCGCCGCGCGCGCGCTGTGGATCGCGGCGCGTTCCGAGCGTCTGCGCGCGAACGTCGAGCGCGATGGCATCGGCAGCGACGATCCGAACTTGCGTCTCACGGCGCTGCGCGCGCTGCGGGCTGGCGGCGCGAACTGGCAGCGCTACGCCGACACGTTCGCCGTCGACCCGTCCCCGGCCGTGCGTCGCGAGCTGTGCGTCGCGCTGCGCGGTTTGCCGCTCGAGAAGACACGCGCGTGGCTCGTCGCGCTGGCGCGCGGTTTCGACGGCACCGATCGCGTCTACCTCGAGGCCTTCGGTCTGGCGGCCGAGGGACACGAGGCCGAGTTGTGGCCCGAACTCTTGCACGAGCTGGGCGACGCGGATCCGTTGCGCTGGTCGCCCGCGTTTGCCGGCCTCGCGTGGAGACTGCACCCTGAGGCGGCAGTGCCCGGATTCGTCGCGCGCGCACACGAAGCGGCGCTGCCGCTCGCGGAACGTCGACACACGATCGATGCGCTGGCGTTCGTCCCGACACGCGCGGCAGGCGAGGCGATGGTCGACCTCGCGGTGTCGGGCCCCGAGGACACGCGCGAGCTGGCGCGCTGGTGGGTGATCGACCGCGACACGAACGACTGGAAGGCGTTCGACTTCGCGCGCCAAGTCGGCGGCGACGACGACGATCGCGGAGTGCTCGTCTGGACGAGCGAACTCGTGCGCAAGGGCGCCATCGACGTGGACGTGGACGTGACGGGCGCGCGCAAGCTGTTCCTCGTCGCGACCGAGGGCGACGCCGGTCAGTCGAGCGACTGGGTCGCGTGGATCGAACCGCGCATCGAGCACGCCGGCGGCGTCGCGAAGCTCGCCGACGCTCCGTGGACGCGCGCGGACGCGGCCTGGGGACGCGTGCAGCGCGGAAAGAACTGTTCGGGCGGCCCGATCGTCGTCGATGGCACGACGTACACCGAGGGCATCGGCTCGCACGCGTACTCCGTGATCGCATTCGATCTCCCCGCCGGAGCGACGCGCTTCACTGCGCGCGCCGCGGTGGACGACGCCGGGTCGAGCCAGGGCGGGCGGAGCGACGTCCGTTTTCAGGTCATGCTCGACGAGGGCGTGTTGCAGGCGCGCGTGCGGGGCCTGACGCCGGCCTTGTGCGACGCGAACGCGAGCGCCGCGGAGGTCGACGCCGCGGCGAAGGCGCTGTGCGCGACCGGCGAGGGCGGACTCGAAGCGATCCGTCTGGCCAAGTCGGGCAAGTTGACTGCCGCGGGCAAGGCCGCGATCGCGAAAAACATCTTCACGTCGCCCGACCTCGCTGTGCGCGCGCTCGCCGGCGCGCAATTCGAACGCGCGACGGCGTCGGGCACGCCGCTGCCGCCCGTCGCGGAGCTCGCGCGCCTGGAGGGATCGGCCGCGCGCGGCGCGCAGCTCTTCTTCGGCAAGGCGACGTGCGGGCAGTGCCACGCCTTCCACGGCCGCGGCGCGGACATCGGGCCCGACCTGACCGCCGTGCGGCAGAAGTACGGGCCCGAAGCGTTGCTCGACGCCATGCTGAACCCGAGCGCGGGCATCGCGTTCGGCTACGAAACGTGGCTCGTCGAGACGAAGGACGAGGAGCTGTACACGGGTTTCATCGTGCGCGACGGCGACGAGGTCGTCCTGCGCGACACGACGGGTCGCAGGCACTCGATCCCGAAAGACGAGATCGCCGCACGCGCGCGCCAGACCGTGTCGGCCATGCCGGACGGCGTCGCGCTGGGACTCGCACCGCAGGAGATCGCGGATGTTCTCGCGCTGCTGCGCAGCGATCCGACGGCGCCGGGAACTCCAGGTACGCCCGTGAAACTGTTCGACGGCAAGGACCTGTCGCAGTGGACGTTCTTCCTCGACGATCCCGCCAAACAGATGGCCGACGTGTGGAGCGTCGTCGACGGCGTCCTGCGCTGCACGGGTTCGCCGGGCGGCTACCTGAAGACCAAGGCGCAGTTCACGAACTTCGTGATCGAGCTCGACTGGCGCTTCGACCCGGCGAAGGGCGCCGGAAATAGCGGTGTTTTGCTGCGCCGCACGGGCACGGACAAAATCTGGCCGCGCTCCATCGAGGCGCAACTCCAAAGCCGCAGTGCGGGCGACATCTGGAACATCGATCAAGTGCCGATGGTCGTCGCTCCGGATCGGACGGAAGGCCGGCACACCGAGAAGCTGCTGCCCTCGAACGAACGCCCGCTGGGCGAGTGGAACCACTACAAGATCACCCTCGACGGCGGCCAGTTGACGCTCGAGGTGAATGGCGAAGTGCAGAACCGCGCCAGCTGGTGCGAGGAGATCGCCGGCGAGATCTGCTTGCAGAGCGAGGGCGCGTACATCGAGTTCAAGGGCATCGTGGTGACGCCGATCCAGCGGCCGTGATCCTCGGGTACTGGCGGCGGATCACGATCCGCGACGCTCCCTGTCGAACCGGCGAGGCGCGCGAGTGCCAGTCAGCTGCCAGCACGCACGATGGCCTTGAAGCCACCGTACACCATGCGGTCCATGTCCAATGGCATCTTGGCGTTCTTCATCATCTTGGCGATGCGCGGGTCGTTGAACACCTTCTTGTTCACCGCGTCACGGCTCGCGCGCGAGCGGAACTCGATGTAGGCGAAGATCACCGTGTCGCCGGCTTTCGCCTTCGCAACTTTCGGGAACGCGAAGCCACACTTCACACGCGCGTCTTCGAGCGCGCACTCGCGGTACGAAATCGCGCCGTGGTCCATCCACACCTTCGCGGCCTTGCGCGCGAGTGCGGTGTAGGCCTTCAGGTGCTTCTTCGGGATGGGCAGGACGTAGCCGTCGACGTAGCTCATGGAGTTCTCCTCGGTTGCGTTCCTGTACCCGCACTTGGTTCTCCTGACCAGCGCGAACCGGAAGGGAGGCGGCTCTGGAGTCCATCACGCCCGCGAGCCCGGCCTGCGAGGCGCGCACGAACGCTGCGTGCGGGGCGCGCGTCGATGACGCTACGTGACTCCACTCGCGCACACCCGCTGTCCATCATGCTCCCTCGACCGTTCCTGGCGCACTCCATGCGCGCCGCCGTCAGCGCCTCGGTCGCAGCCGCACTCGTCGGCGCCAGCGCGTGGAAGACCGGCGGGCCGTTCCCCTTCCCCGCGCTGGCCGCGTCCGCGTTGATCGCGTTCGCGCGCGCACATTCGCCGACAGCAGCGCGGCGCAGCGGCGGGAGCGACGACGAGGCGACGATGCGGATCGGCTCGCTCGGTTCGATGCCGGAAGCCTGGCACATCGGCGTCGTCGTGGCGCCGTGCGCCCTGCTCGTGGCGCTCGCACACATGGCCCACGGCTCGGCTGGCAGGCCGTATCCGTGGTGTCGTCGGCGCACCGCAGGGAACTCATTTCGTACCGAAACCTGCGCGCGACGGGACCGGCGCGTCACGCGATCGGCGGCTTCTGGAGACCCGCGACGGCCGTGATCAGCGCGTTCGGATCGAACGGCTTGGCCAGGTGCACCTGGAATCCTGCCTGCAGCGCGCGCTCCTTGTCTTCCGGCGCCGCGAACGCGGTGATCGCCACCGCGGGCAGTGAGTCTCCGCGCCCGCTCGCGCGCAGGCGGCGCAGGAACGAGTAGCCGTCCTGGGCCGGCATGCCGATGTCGCTGACCACGACCGTCGGCCCGGCGCCGTCGAATGCCTCCCACGCGAGCCGGTAACCCTCGTCCGCGGAGGCGGCCAGGACGACCCGCGCTCCCGCCGACTCGAGCACCGTGCCGACCAGCATCCGTGCGTCCTCCTCGTCGTCCACGACGAGCACACGCGCGCCGTCCAGGCGCGGAAGGGTCGCGTCCACGAGCGTCAGGCTCGGCTTCGGTTCCACGAGCTCGGCCAGTGCCGGCAGTTCGATCGTGAACGTGGCGCCGCGCCCCTCGCCTTGACTCTCCGCGCGCACCGCGCCTCCGTGCGCATCGACGATGTGACGCACGATCGACAGCCCGAGGCCGAGGCCGCCGTACGCCCGCGTCGTTCCTTCACCGGCCTGCTCGAACGCCTCGAACAGATGCGGGAGGAAAGCGGGATCGAAGCCCTTGCCCGTGTCGTGCACCGCGACGCGCGCCAGGCCGCCGCGATCGTCCTTCACGTGCTCCACGCGCACGCTCACCCGGCCGCCAACAGCTGAGAACTTCACAGCGTTCGTGAGCAGATTGGAGATCGCCTGCTGGAGTCGCTGCGGATCGCCGAGCACCCACACGCTGCCCAGCACGTCCGGGGCGACCGACGCAACGAGGTCGATCTTTCGCGCGTCGGCCGACGGACGCACCGTCTCCATCGCGGCCAGGACGAGCGCCGCCCAATCCAGCGGGCTCGTGTCGAGCAGGAACTTTCCCGAAGTGATGCGGGCCACGTCGAGCACGTCCTCGATGAGCCTCGCCTGCGTCCGCGCGTTGCGCTCGATGACCCTCAGGCCGTGCAGGACTTCCTCGTCGACGACCTTGCCGTTCGTACGCAGCACCGTCGCCCAGCCGAGGATCGCGCTGAGCGGTGTGCGGAGCTCGTGGGATAGCGTCGCGAGGAAGACGTCCTTGCTGTGGTTGGCGGCCTGCGCTTCCAGCCGCGCCGCGCGTTCCAGTTCTTCGCTCTTGCGCAGTGCATTCTGAACGCGTCGGCGTTCCGCGGCTTCGGTGTCGCGCGAGATGATGATCGCGGCGGACTGAGTCAGCACGGCGGCGATCTTCAGCTCGCGCGGTCCGGCGACTCGCGGCTCCTTGTGGAACATCGCCAGCGTGCCCACGACCTTGCCCGCGCGAGTGCGGATCGGGAACGACCAGCACGAGCGGAAGCCGTGTTCCACTGCAAGGTGAACCCAGGGCTTCCACAGCGGGTCTCTGGTGACGTCGCCCACGATCACCGCTCGCCCGAGGTGCGCGGCCAGACCGCACGACGGCGAGTTCGGTCCGATCGGAGACCCGACTGCGGCGTGGTCGTAGGACTCGGGCATGGCGCCCGCGCCGTCGACCGCGTGCAGACCGGTACCCGCCTCGTCGACGAGGAAGAAGGCGGCGCGCATCTCGCCCCCCACTTGGTCCATCGCGGTGCGAACCAGGATCTGCAGCGACGATCCGATCGAAGCGCCGTCGACGGCCGCTTCGAACGCCTCTTTCTGTCCGGAGAGCCGGACTTCGTTCCCGCGCAGCGCCTCCTCGGCCTGCTTCAGATCCTCGATGTCCGTGTTCGACCCAACCCACATCTGGATCCGGCCGTCGCGGCCCGACAGCGCCAGGGCGCGGCTGATGTGCCAGCGGTACGCACCGTCCACTCGGCGCAGACGGTGCTCGCACTGAAACGGCTTGCCGGAGTCTATGGACTCGCGCCAAGCGCTGAGGTTCGTCGCCTGATCGTCGGGGTGGACGACATGATTCCAACCCGACCCCTCGAGTTCTTCGAAGGCCAAGCCCGTGAACTCGATCCACTGCGGGTTGACATAGTCGACACCTCCGCCGGGAGCCGCCGTGAAGACCATCTGCGGCATCGAGTCGAGCACGGATCGGATGTGCCGCGAGGTCGAGCGCAACTCCGCGCGGAGCATCTCGCCTTCGGCCGCCTGCTCGTGCTGATGCAGTCCCGATTCGAGCAGGGCCGAGTTCAGCGCGACCGATTTGCTGCGGAATTTGGCGGCGGCGGTCGCATCCGTGACCTGGATCATGAGTCCGACCGGCTTCCCGGTCGCGCCGAGGATCGACCACGTCAGGTACGACCACGACGAATCCAGGGCGAGGCCGGTGGGCCCGATCGACGCGCGCGGCTGCTCGAACAACTCCTCGCTCGTCCCGGTGGCGAGCACGCGGGCGAACATCGCGGCGCGCAGGTCGCCCGTCACCTCCGGCACAACCGTCTCGAATGCGCGTCCGATCAGGCTCGCACCCGTCGTGCCCGCGAGCCGGCAGAACGCCGCGTTCGCATAGCGGATCGTGTGCGCGGAGCCTTCCACGGCCACCAGCGGCTGCGGCGACCTCTCCGCGAAATACTCCGTGATCTGCGGCAGATCCTGCGGCCAGTCGGCCCAGTGCTCGAGTGCTTTCGTGACCATGGGTCTACCCGGATGAGGTCCGCGCCGGAGCGCGGGCGCGGATTACGGACCTCCCCGCGGCTCGCCCAAGGAGTGTGCGATGCTCGCCAGGCCGCGGTCCCACGGTTCCGGGATGCCGGTCGTCAGGCCGCGGTAGCCCTGCAGTCGTTCGCCGATCACGATGCCGGTCGACGTGATCTCGAACTCGCGCATGTCGATGCTGTGGTGTCCGCCGCGGACCTTGACGACCATCAGCATCCGCCGCAGCTGCCCGTCGAGCGACACGTAGCGCATCCGGATGATGTCGTCCGTCAGGAACGAGATCGCGAAGTTCGAGAGGCCCATGGAGACGAACGACTCCTCGATCTCGACGGTCGACAGGATCGTCACGCCGAGGCGTGTGAGCGCCGAGATCATGCGGTACAGCGACTCGCGAAAGTCCGCGCGGAAATCGGGCGCCAGCGCCATCTCGAAGCCGACCAACGAATCGATCACGAGGCGCTTCGCCTTCGTCCGCTTCACCGCGGCCACGACCTCGTGCACCGTCTCGTCCACCGAAAGGTCCAACGGTCGCAGATAGAGGATCTCCAAGTTGCCGGCCTTCCGCGGCGTCTCGAGGTCGATCCCCATCTTCCTTGCGCTGGCCACGTACTCGTCGGGCAGCTCCTCGAACACGGCGATGACGCCGGGCTCGCCGTGAAGCAAGCCCTCGGCGATGAAGTGTCGGCCCAGGACAGACTTGCCCGCGCCCGACGGGCCGGCGACGAGGAGGCTGTGTCCCGACGGAACGCCGCCGCCGAGCATCGCGTCCAGTTCGGGGATGCCGATCGACAGGAGATGCGTGCCCTTCGGCTCGCGTTCGTGGTAGCCCAGCCCGAACGTGCGCGGGAAGGCCTGCACTCCGTCCCCGGTGATTCGGAACGTGTGCAACCCGGGCACCGAAGCCTGACCGCGCAGCTTGACGACCTGCATCTTGCGCACGATCGAGTTGCGCTCGACGGCCTGGTGCAGCCACAGGAGCCCGTCGGCGACGGTGAACACGGGATTGTCGCGCAGCTCGCCCTCGGAGTACTCGCCGATCAGGAACGTGGTCGCCTGCCAGCTGGTCAAGTGCAATGCGAGCTGTTGGATGAACGACTGGAGCTCGACTTCGCCGCCCTGGGCGCGCGACTTGCGCGCGACGGTGCGGAAGGAATCCACGATCACGATGCCGGGGCCCACGGCCTCGACTTCCTGGATCATCTGCGCGAGCACCGCATCCAGGTCCTTCTTCAACACGAGCTCGCTGAGGTTGACGAAGCGGACGGCGCTGTTGATCAGAGACTGATCGAAGAAGGAGTATTGCTGCTGGTAGCGCAACATCTTGATCGCCGGCTCGCCCAGCACCGTGAAGTAGATCGCCGGCTTCTCCGGTGTCGCATTGGCGAACATGAACTGGTGCGCCAGCGTGGTTTTCCCGCACCCGGGCGATCCCGCGATGATGTTGAAGCTGAACTCGGGCAGACCGCCCCCGAGCACTTCGTCCAGGCCGGGCACTCCGGTCGCGAGCTTCCTGATGACGACCTTGTCGAACGCGCTCATGGTGTGTCCGTGCCTTCGTTAACCGAAATCCAGGTTCCTGCCGGCGCGTCCGGCCATGCGTCACCCACGAGTCGCATTGTCAGAGATCGGCCGATCAATGCGGTCAGTAGATCCAGCAGATGAGCGACGAGCACCGGCCCGCCGTGGCAACTGCACTGCGACGAGTCTCCATCCTTGCCCTCGACGGCGGTGTCGAAGCCGGCCAAGGTCCCGTCCTCGCGAACCTGGATCGACGCGAGCACCGTGGAGTCGGCTTTCGCCAACACCAGCGCTCGCGCGAGCAGCGCGCGGAAGCCCGCCGTTCCGGCGAAGGTCGTGAGCGCGCCACGCAACGTGTCGCAGACTTGGACCGCGTGGACGCACATCGGCGGGCCATCCTCTGCGCTGCCGTGGGCCGCTTCCCAAGAGAGCAGCCCGCGCGCGAGATTTTGCGATGAGCGAGAAGCCGAGGACATAGGATGACACGCGGCTCGTGGAAGCGCATCGCGCCGATGCGATTCGGATCCACAGGGCAGGGCCGTGCCTGCGAGCGTCGATCCCAGATCTCCCCGCGAAGGATCTGCGCGCTAGCAAACGAGCCTAATGGGCACCGTACCCCCCCTGCGGGTAGCGCCGCAAGGAATGGCACGCGGAAACATCGGATCGACGCGTCCGCTCGCCCCGTCCATCCTGGAGACGTCCTAGGAACGCCCGGCCCAGGGAACCGAGGACTGCGTTCGTGGCACGCCGTCGTGCGCAATCGACCGATTTGAGATCTCGGCACCGAAGCTGGGCACACGACAAGTCGACCATCGAATTCGATCCCCCGCGCGCGGAGTTCGGCGCATAGCGGCGCACGATGCGCTCACGTGACGCGACGCCGCGTACCACACCGAGTAGCCCAGGCCCCGCAGCGACCGCTCCCGACGCCGCGGCCAGCAGAATGCCCCGTGTGCTCGCCCGGAAGTGCTCGTGCTCGACGACGACGAACAACGCCAAGAGCGGCGGACTCCACAGGAAGTCGTGAGCCGTCGCGGCCAGCGGGCGCGCCGGGCCACGTCCGAGCGCCGAGTCAGGTGCGCTTCAGCGGTTCCATCCGGTGGAACACGCTCCAACGCACGATCGCCCACAGCGCGATGAACGCGTCCTTCAAGCCGATCTTCTTGCCTTCAGAGTAGTCGCGTCCGGCGTAGCTGATCGGGACCTCGTACACGCGCGCCCGCAGCTTCGCGACCTTCGCGGCGAACTCGGGCTCGACGGCGAACGTACGCGATTGGATCTGGATGCGGTCGGCCACGTCGCGGCGGAACACCTTGTAGCAGGTCTCCATGTCGGACAAGTTCATGTTGGTGAACATGTTCGACACCGGCGTCAGCATCCGATTGCCGACGTAGTGCCAGTACAGGTGGACGCGCGCGTACTTGCCGCCCGCGAAGCGGCTGCCGAACACGACGTCGGCCTTGCCCTCCTCGATCGGGCGCAGCAGCGCGGCGTAGTCGTTCGGGTCGTACTCCAGGTCCGCGTCCTGGATCAGAACGATGTCGCCCGTCACCTTCGAGAAGCCGGTGGACAGCGCGGCACCCTTGCCCGAGTTCACCTCGTGATGGAAGCAGCGCACGTTCGGGAACTCGCGCGCGAGCTCCTCCATGATCTCGCGCGAGCGGTCGCGCGAGCCGTCGTTCACGAGCACGATCTCTTTGTCGAATGGCGTGGCCTGCACGCGGCGAACGATTTCGACGAGCGTCTTTTCCTCGTTGTAGACCGGGATCACGACGGAGAGCTTCATCGGCGCGGTCAGCCTTTCGGATCCGGGAGCGAGTCGGGCGGGAAGGTGCGATCGATGCCGAAGAACGACTCCATGCCGCGTTGCAGCTCGGTGTAGCCGCGCTCGCCCTCGATACACCAGTGTGGCTTCAGGAACAGGCGGAAGATCTCGGCGTCGGCACGTCGACGCTTCGACTGGACCTCGGCGCGACGCGCGGACCAGTGGTCCCAGCGGCCGAGCAGGTCGTTCACGCCCACGAGGTCGGCCGCAGCGATGCGGCGCACGTGCACTTCGTCGTCGAACTTCTGGTGCGCCTTCTCCAGCATCCTCTGGAAGAACCCCGACTTGGGGTTCGTCGCCGATTCGATGCGGAATTCCTCGTCGCGCGCGTGCAGCCCCGACGCCATCCACGTGCGTCGCGCGTGCAGCGCCAGCATCGGCGCGAGCACGGCGCGCAGGTTCGCGTCGTCGTAGTTCTTGAAGCACGCCAGCAGCGGATTGCGCGTCTGCAGCAGGCGAATCATCTCCACCGGCAGACGCTTGCTGGTGCTCGAATGGTGGTGCCAGCACACGGCGGTCGGGACGTAATGCGTCTCGTGACCCTGCACCCACGTGCGCCAGCCGAGGTCCACGTCCTCGTAGTAGGCGAAGAACTCGGAATCGAAGCCGCCCACGCGCCTGTACACATCGGCCGACATCGCCATCGCGCCGCCGCACGCGAAGAGCGTTTTCACCGGTACGTCGAATTCCGGTCCGGGCTCGACGTTGTAGCCGCGCTGGATCCCGATGCCGTGGAAGTTCATGCCGCCGCCGGCGGAGTTCATGAGCTTGCCGTCCCACGAGTACATCTTCGCGGTCGTCGCCGCGCATTCGCCGCGCACGATCGGCGCGACGAGCTCGCGCAACCACGGCTTGGCGACGCGCATGTCGTTGTTCAGGAATACGAACACTTCGGGCTTCGTCGCGAGCCGCGCGCCCTGGTTGCAGCCCTCCGCGAAGCCGACGTTGCGTTCGTTCACGTCGAGGCGCACCCAATCGTGCTTCGCGCGCATCTCCTCGACGCTGCCGTCGTCGCTGCCGTTGTCGACCAGCACGACCTCGAGGCGATCCTTCGGGTAATCGAGAGCGGCGAGGCTCTCGAAGCAGCCTTTCAGATGGTGCTTGCCGTTCAGATTCAGGATGACGATCGACACGCGCGGCAGGTCGCGATCCGCGACCGCGCCACCGGGCGTGACAACGAGTTCGGGGCGTGCCGCGTGGCTCCATTCCGTGGGCTCGCTCGTCGTGCCGAAAGGGGCCACCGGCCCGGCGCTCGGACGACCGACTAGCTTCCTCAGGAAGCGCTTCACGGTCGCGACTTTCTGCTGCGCGCGCTCACGTCTTCGCCGCCACGGACTTCGGGCTCGACGCGTTGCGCAGACGCACGACCTGCACGCGTCGAATGCGCGCGTAGGATTCGACGCGACCGGTCGTCGCGCACACGAGCTTCAGGCGGCGTGCATCGCGCGGCAGATCCAGCTCGATTTCGCCGATGTGTGCGCCGTCGCGTCCGCCCGAGGTGATCACGGGCGTCTCCCCTGCCGGGCGGCCGTCGACGTGGATGCCGACACCCAGCGCCAGCTTGGCCTCGGAACCCAGCGCGTATTGCTCGACGCGGATGCGGCGAGGGCCGCCGCCGACGCCCGTCAGGTCGTACTCCGCCGCGGCGCCGGTGCCCGCGCGCAGCAGCAGCATGTCCGCGCCCTGTTGCTCCGCGCCGCCCGCGCGCGCGGCGGTCTGGATGCCGGTCGCGTCGAACAGGACGCTCTCGCCGTCCTCGGGCTCGCGCGCCAGCGCGAGACATGCGAGTTGGCGGTAGCGGAATTCGGTCGATGCGGCATCCTCGGCGATCGACTTGATGTGCGGGAACGCGCGCGAGAGCTGCGCGGCCAGATCGGGTTCGTCCACGAAGCGCCGCAACTTCGCCGCGAGGTCGGCGTCGTCGCCGGCGCGGAAATGCAGCCCGTCCACGCCATCGTGCACGAACTCGGCCATCCCACCGATGTCGGACGCGACGACGGGGGTGTGCAGGAGGTGCGCTTCGTGGATCGTGATCGGTGCGTTCTCGAACCAGACCGACGGCACGATCAGGACGTCGATCTCGGCGTATACCTCGGCCAGCTTCGCGTTGTCGAAGCGACCGCGGAACGCGACGTTGTCGCCGGCGAGGTCGCGCAAGGCTGCGTGGTGCTCGTCCGAGTCAGGCTTGAAGTCGCCGAACACGTTCAGGATGCAGTTCGCGTCCGCCAGCAGCCGCAGCGCGCGCAGCATGACCTCGCCGCCCTTGTACCAAGCCAGCGTGCCGACGAACCCGAAGCGCACGCGGCCCTTCGCGTCGGATTGTTTCGTGAGGACGCGCACGTGGTCCGTCCGCATGCCGTTCGCCGAGAACACCAGCGTGTGCGGGTCGAATCCGGCCGTGTCGACGAACTTCTTGCGCAGGAATCGGCTGGGCGAAACGCGCAGATCGGCGCGCGCGAACGCCGCGGGCAGCAACTCGTGGCGCTCCATCATGTCCGCGTAGTCGCTCTGGCCGGCGAGATCCGCCGCGAGTTCGGCGACCGGCCCGAGCAGTCCCCCGGCGACCTTCACCGCCCCGATGCGGTCGAGGTGGACGTTCTTGATGCACAGCACGCAACCAGCGCCCTGGTTCCGTTCACAGCGCACGCCGTCAGGCCGGATCAGCTGCACCCGCGCGCACAGCGCCCAGTAGTCGTGCAGCGTCAGCAGCGTCGGCAGACCTTCCTCGCGCGCGACCTCGATGAGGCTCGCGGACAGATGGATGAGGTGCTGGAAGTGCACGACGTCCGGCTGTTCCTGCGCGAGCACCCGACGGAACGCCGGATCCGCGCGCTCGTCCCAGTAGCTCTCTTTCAGGGTGCGCGGCTCTGCGCGGTTGGTCATGCGCAGGACGCGCAGGCCCTCGAACGAATCCTCGCGCACGGGGAATTCGGTCGGGTCGTCGTTCGTGTGATCGTTCGGGCCAGCCTTCGCGGCAGGCGCGCGCGCCAGCACGACGACCTCGTGCCCGCGCGCCTGAATTTCGCGCGCGATGTTCAGCGTGTAGACCTCCGTGCCGGCCCACGTGT
>JBBQCC010000060.1:0-16906 GCA_038318285.1 Planctomycetota bacterium
GGTCCCGTCGATCCAGGCGGTCACGACGGCGGGAAGTCCCGTCGTCAGAGTGATCGAACACAGCGCGTCCGGCGGTGCATCCGGCCACGCGCTCGTGCGCGTTGCGGACTTCGCGCCCGGTTTCACTTCGAAGATTGCCGAGCACACCGAGCTCGGAGCATCGTCACCGGGTTGGCGGCGGCACTCGTCCTGGCCGACACGCAAGAGCACGGCGGAAGCCAGCACGCCCGGCCCCGCGAGCGCGTCGAGAATCGGCCGTCCATCGTCGCAGCGCCAACGCACGTGCACGGTCGGCGCTCGCTCGAGCCGCACATCGATGCGCTGCACGCCCGGGATCGCGCGCAAGGTGAAGTCGTGCACGACGCTCACGAAGCCCGCCGCGACGACGGAAACGGAGGCATCGCCCGGCACGACGGCTGCGTTCGTCCAGAGCGAATGGGACTCGTCGGATTGCAGCGGGATCCAGCGCGCGAGCGCGTCGCGGCACTCGACGTTCACCGCCGGCGGCAGCACCTTGCCTTCGATCGTGACCGCGATCATGAGGCTGGCCAGCGCGCTCGGAACCTCGGCATTTTCGACTGAAATCGCCAGGTTTTCGCGCTCGTTCACAACGCGCTGCGATTCGCCGACGTCCTCGAGCGTGACGTCTTCGGGCAGGGGTCGATCCGGAGCGGACACGGGCGCGACGCCGACGGGCTCGACCGGCGCGGAGCCCGCGTCGGAACCCAGCGCGAAGTACAGACCGCCGACCAACATCAGCACGCCGACGATGACCAGCACGAGTCGCATGACCTCTACATTCTGACGTACCCCCACGCCGCGATCGCGTGCAAAGGCGCGGAGTCCGACCGGGTGTCAGGTGGCGAATCCGCTCCCGAAAATGCTCGCGGCGCGCGAGTCGAGCGTGCTGCTCGAACTCCGCGCGCCGCGCGAGGCACAGCGGGAAGGTTCCCGCCTGCGAAGATCAGGGAATGCGCAGGCGCATCCCCTTCTTGATCGATTCGGGCTTCGCGAGCACGTCGCGGTTGGCCTCGTAGATTTCCTTCCAGCGGTTGCCGTCACCCAACTCGGCCTTGGCGATCTTCCACAGGCTCTCGCCGCTCGCGACGGTGTGGATCTTCTTGCCGGTCGGAGTCGCGGCGGGCTTGGCCGCGCCCTTCGACGCCGTCGAGGCGACGCCTTCGATCGGACGCGCGTTCGTGTTCGAGACCGGAGTCGTGGTCGTGCTGGCCGGCACCGCGGCGGTCGTGGCGCTGTACTTCTCGAAGACGGGGATGAAGACCTTCTCGCCCGGTTCGACGTCCATGCGCCCTTCGTTGTTGCGCTTGAGCAGGTCGACGTACTTCCAATCGTCGTAGTAGCGAACCGCAAGGCCGCGCCAGTTGTCGCCTTCGCGCCAGGTGTAGAGCTTGAACTCGTCGAACCACGAGTTCTCGAGCCCGTCGAGCGTCTTGAGCAGGGCGCCGGCGGGCAGCCCCACCGCCATCGACTTGCCGTTCGCGGCCGTGGCGGTCGTTCCTGCTTGCGGGACCACACCGCCGGGCTGCGTCACACCGCCGGGCTGCGTCACGATGCCGCTGCCCTCGGAAACCGCGACCGGCGGAACCGTCGGCTGCACGTTCGCGCTGAGCAGCAGGTTCGGGTTCTGCGCCGTCGGCGAGCCGGCCTGCGAGGCCGGCTGCGGGGCCTGGGCCACGACGGGCGGACTCTTCTTGCCGCCGCCCGCCTCGACGACCTTCGTCTTGTCCAGCGGATCGTCCAGGGTGACGCTCACCACGAGGATCAACGTCACGAGGAACAGGACGGAGAGAACGATGACCTTTTCGACCTTGCCCATGGGTGTCGCGCGGCTCCTGCGCCGGCCGCGGCGGATGCAATTTGATGGAAGCTCTCGAGCACGCTCGAGCGGGGACGGCGGCGCTGCCCGACGGCGGCGCCAACCCTCGTCTTCGTAGGGGGTTGCAAGAGGTGAGTCAAAAGGAAACCGACCTTTCCCCACCCCATCCCCGGTGGCTCCGGGCGCTCGTCACACCGTGGAAGGGGTCGGTTTCGTGGTGAAACGAAGGGTGAAGGCGGCCCTTCCCGAGGCGGTTCGTGCACCTTCCGAGCGCGCGGCATAGAACGAATCGCTCCCGATGGAACGCTCTCTGGTCGCCCCCCTATCGCGCGTCGAATTCGATCCCGACGGACGCGGTCTGCCCAGTTGGCGCGACCCCTGGGTGCGCGCGCTCGTCGTGATGACGTTCGTGCTGCAGTGCTTCGCGTGGTCGCGCGTGTCGGGCTACCAGATCGCGGACTCGGTCGAGTTCATGGAGATCGCGCAGAGCATCGTGCGCGGTGAAGAGCGCGTCGATGCGGGCGTGATCCGTCCGTTCGGTTTTGCCTTCGTTTTGCTGCCGTTTTTCGCACTCGCGGACTGGGTCGGCTTGCGCGATCTGCGCGCGGTCGTGTGGTGCGTGACGCTCGTCGAGATCCTGCTCGGTTGCGTGCTCGTCGTCCTGACCGCGCGCATCGCAGCGCGCATCGGCGGACGCACGTGCGCGATCGCCGCAGGCTTCCTCGTCGCGACGAACCCGGTGTTCCTGCAGTACTCGACGCAACCCGAATCGGGCATTCCGGCCGGTGTGTGCATCGCGCTCGCGCTCGAAAAGCTGCTGTTTCCAGGCCCAAACGGTTCCAGGTCGTGGCGCGACGCACTGATTGGAGGCCTGTGGTTCGGGGCGGCGTTCTTGATCGCGTACAAGACGCTGCTGATCTCGGGCGCACTCATCGCGCTGCTCGTGGTGCGCGATCGTTGGACGCGCCGACACGTTTGGATCTCGGCTGGCGCGGGCCTCGGCGTCGCGCTCGTCGTGCAGAGCTGTCTCGACTGGGTGATGTACGGCGCGTTCGGCGCGAGCATCTTCAACTACCTCGCGCAGAACGCGGGCAGCGTGCTGACGTCGGTGCTCGTGAAGTTGCACATGTGGATCGGCGGTGGTGTTCCCGGTCTGCCGCTCGACGATCCGCGACAACCGAAGAGCTTCTGGATCCTGCGCGCGAAGGAGGTCTACGAGATCCGCACGCACTTGACCGGCGACGAGTTCAATCGTGGCGGCGAGATCTCCGACCGGCACCTCGACCCGACGTTCTTCTACGTGCTGGAACTGCCGCGCATGCTCGTGTGGCCGGCGATCGTCGCGTTCGTCGTCGGCGTCGGCGCGGCGATCGTGAAGCGCAAGCGCGCGGTGCTCCTGCTGCTCGTCCTGCTCGCGGTCGCTCTGTTCGCGACGAGCAACAAGGGCCGCAAGGAGTTCCGGTTGTGGCTCCCGCTGTTGCCGATCCTGATCCCCATCGCGGCCTACGGATTGGCTGTCGTCGCGAGCACGTTCCGCAGTCGAAGCGCACGCGTCGCCGTGGTCGGCGCGTCCCTCGCAGCCGTGCTCGTGCTGTCGATCGTCGAGTTGCGCAGCATTCCGATGCGGCTCTTCGGCGGCTACTGGGACGCGATGGATTGGGTGAACGCGCGCGCGCTCGAAGGTGTGCCCGCGCGTGCGGCCGAGGCACGCGCGCTCGGACTGCGCGAGCCGCAGCACCTGCGCGTCGCAGCGGCGTACCACTGGGCCGTGTTCCGCCGCGGCTCGCCCGTCGTCGACCCGGTGAAGTTGCCCTGGCAACTCAACGAATGGGAGAAGTACCGGGCCGACGAGACGACGGGCATCGTGCGTGAACATGTCGAGGACATGTCCGCGCTCGAAGACGTGGATGTATTCCTCACGCACCTGCCGATCTTGTCGGAGCACCCCGAGCTGATGCGTTCGGTCGCGGCACGGTTCGAAGTGGAGACGGCGTTCTACGACCAGACCACGTACGGCGACCTCGGTCCGATCTACGTCCTCGTGCCGCGCACCGGGAACCCGCGCGCTCGCCTCTTGCTCGACGAGCACCGCGGCGTCGACGCGGCGGAGTTCCAGCGCGCACGCCAACTGCGCGGCGCGTTCGACTTCTTCGATCCGCGCGATCCGGCGAGCGACCGACTCGAGTTGCTGGGCGTCGAGTACCAGGACGTGCCGCCGATGGGCTTTGGCTGGATCACGTACCACTGGCGCGCGCCTCGGCAGCCCCAGCACGACTGGACGCTCGTCGACCGCATCACCGCGCCCGACGAGACGCGCGTGTGGGACAACGGGCACCACGGCGGCTACGGCGCGCTGCGCACGCAAGATTGGGACGCGGGCGAGATCGTCTCGGAGGGCTACCTCGTCGTCCCGGCGTCGGACGCGTACCGCGCGGGCGCGCCCTTCCGACCGATCGGGGCCGCGTACCGGCGCGGCGATCTTCTGCCCGTGCGCTGCTGGATGGGCGTGCGCGCCTACGGTCCGATCGAGGTCGAGGGCGTCCTGCCGCCGGTCGAGCGCGAACTCCTCCCGGCGCACCCCGGCGCGGACGTCCCGGTGCGGCCGATCGACGAGCGCGAGCTCTACCAGACCGCGGACGGCACGCAATTCAGCGCAGATGGCCTCGTGCGCGTGCGCGGCCTCTTGATGCCGGTGCTCGACGCGGCGCGACTGCCCGACGACGGCCGCACGATTCCGGAATGATCGAGCCCTCGATCCTTGAGGGCTCCTTTGCACGCAGTTATCCTGCGGCTCCATGCGCGGAAGCATGGAACTGCGGCCCGACTCCCCCCCCCGGCGATCCCGTCGGTGCCTCCTCGCTCCGGCCGCCTGCGCGCTGCCACTCCTGATCGGCACGCTCCTGATTGGCATCACCGCCTGCTCGTCCAGCGGTTCGAAAGCCGCGACGACCGTGCATGCGCCCGTCGAGTTGCGCTACCGCGCGCTGGCCAAGAACCTCTCGTTCGGACTCGTCAACGAGTCGCACTCGGATCGCACGGACCTGTACTCGACGCGCCAGCCGCTCGACCACGCGACGACGAAGGTCAGCCCCGACGAAGTCGTCGACGCGATCGTCGAGTACTTCCGCGACCAGGGCTTCTTCGACATCGCCGTCGCCGGCACGTCGCCCGCGTCGCCGCCGCCGGGAGCCTCGCAGATCCTCGAAGTTTCGCTGCCGGACGGCGAGTACTACGCGATGCTGCGCACGGGAGTCACCGCCGACTACGTGACGCGCTTCCAAACCTGCGCGAAAGCGCTGTTGGACGTCTACAACAACACGCTGCAGTTGCAGGCCGTCGACGAGGCGCCCAACTGGAACGGCAACAGCTCACGTAGCACGTCCAAGAGCCGCGGCAAGAACTCCGGTTCCGGAGGCTGATGCGCATGGCGCCCACGTCGCAGCAACCGGCCGGACGGGATCCGCGCGCGGCGTCCGCAGACGTGCGGGCCGTGGCGCTGATCCCAGCGCGACTCGCCAGCACGCGGTTGCCGCGCAAGATGCTGCTCGCCGACACGGGGCTGCCGCTCGTCGTGCACACGGCGCAAAACGTGCGCGATTCGGGCATCTTTGCGCGCGTCGTCGTGGCCGTCGACGACGACGAAGTCGCGCGCGCCGTGCGCGAGCACGGACTCGAAGTCGTGTCGACGCGCATCGACCATCCGAGCGGGACGGACCGTGTGCGCGAGGCCTGGGAAGCGCTGGTTGCGCAGGGAGAACGCGCCGACGTGCTCGTGGGCGTGCAGGGCGACGAGCCGGACCTGGAACGCGATGATCTCGCGCGACTCGTCGGCGTGTTCGCCGATCCGGAGGTCGTCATGGCCACGCTGTGCGTGCCGATCGAGGACGCGGTCGCGTTCGAGGCGCGCAGCGTCGTCAAGGTCGTGCGCGACGCGCGCGGCGACGCGCTGTACTTCTCGCGCGCTCCCGTGCCGGCCGCGGGTCACGGGCAGGATTCGCAGCACGCACACGCGTTGCGGCACGTCGGCGTGTACGCGTATCGACCGTCGGCCCTCGTGCGCTTCACCGAGCTGCCGCGCGGCGCGCTGGAAGTGCGCGAATCGCTCGAACAACTGCGCTGGCTCGAAGCCGGCCTGAAGCTGCGCGTCGTCGACGCCCGCCGCGCACCGCGCGGGATCGACACACGCGCGGACTACGACGAATTCGTACGGCGTGAATCCGTGCGGCGCGACCTGGCGCGCCGTGACGGGCCCGGCACTGTCGAAGAAAGCGGCCGCGCGCGCGGCGGACTGGCGGAGGCGCGAGCAGGATGACCAAACACATCTTCGTGACGGGTGGTGTCGTTTCGAGCCTCGGCAAGGGCCTGACGTCCGCGGCGATCGGCATGATCCTCGAGCGGCGCGGGCTCGTGGTCTCGATGCAGAAGCTGGATCCGTACATCAACGTCGATCCGGGTACGATGAGTCCGTTCCAGCACGGCGAGGTGTACGTCACCGACGACGGCGCCGAGACCGACCTCGACCTGGGCCACTACGAGCGCTTCACGCACGCGAAGCTGACGAAGTCGTCGAACTTCACGACCGGCAAGATCTACAGCCAGGTGATCGCGCGCGAACGCCGCGGCGACTACCTCGGGCGCACCGTGCAGGTCATCCCGCACATCACGGACGCGATCAAGGAAGCGATCCATGAGGGCGTCGTCTCGCCCGACGGTCGCCCGGTCGACGTCGCGCTGACCGAGATCGGCGGCACCGTGGGTGACATCGAGTCGCTGCCGTTCCTCGAGGCGGCGCGCCAATTCGCGCTGGAGCAACCACGCGGTGACGTGCTGTTCGTGCACCTCACGCTGCTGCCGTACCTGCGCTCGTCGGGCGAGATGAAGACGAAGCCCACGCAGCAATCGGTGGCGCTGCTGCGCGAGATCGGCATCCAGCCCGACATCCTGATCTGCCGCACCGAACAGCCGATGACGCGCGAGATGGCGCAGAAGATCTCGCTGTTCTGCAACGTGCGCGCGGAAGCCGTCGTCGAAGAGCGCGACGTCGAGTTCTCGATCTACCAGGTGCCGACCGACCTCGTCGAATCGGGCCTGGACGCGCTGATCGTCGATCGACTCGGCCTGCCCGGCGCCGAGCAGAAGACGTGCTTCGACGACTGGCGCGCGATGATCGAGGACATCCGTCGCACGACGGACACGGTCGAGATCGCGATCGTGGGCAAGTACGTCGAGCTGAACGACGCCTACAAATCGATCTACGAGGCGCTCGCGCACGCCGGCATCGGCAACCACTGCAAGGTCAAGATGCGCAAGGTGCGCGCCGAGGACGTGCTCGGGCCAAGCGGCACGGCGCTGCTCGAGGGCGTGCACGGACTGCTCGTGCCGGGCGGGTTCGGCGACCGCGGCGTCGAGGGCAAGATCCTCGCGATCCGGTACGCGCGCGAGAACCGCATCCCCTTCTTCGGCATCTGCCTGGGCATGCAGTGCGCGGTCATCGAGTACGCGCGCAATGTGCTGGGCCTCGAAGGCGCGCACACGCTGGAGCACTCGCCGCACGCGCAGCACCCCGTCATCGCGCCGATGGAAGACCAACGCGCGGTTTCGAACCTGGGCGGGACGATGCGTCTCGGCGCGCAACCGTGCCGCATCGAACCAGGGAGCATGGCGCACCGGCTGTACGGCGCGACGATGATTCAGGAGCGTCACCGCCACCGTTTCGAGTTCAACAACGACTACCGCGACGCGTTCGCCGGGTCGTCGCTGCGTCTGACGGGCATCAACCCCGAGCGCGACCTCGTAGAGATCGTCGAACTCGACGGCCATCCGTTCTTCATGGCGGTACAGTTCCACCCAGAGTTCAAGAGCACGCCCCTGTCGCCCCACCCGGTGTTCAAGGGCTTCGTCGAAGCCGCGTTGACGCGCTCGCGCAACGGCAACCGCGGTCGCGCACGTGAGGTCGAACTGGCGTGAACGGCGATCTCGAAGAAGAACCGGCGCGAACGGCCGACCAAGTGCCGCTGCCGGGCGGCGATTTCCGCCTGTTCGTGACGCGCCTGTCCTTCCAGGCGATGCTCTCGCTCGGACTGATCGAGAACCCGCTGACGGGCTCGGCGCAGGTGAACGGTCCGAACGCGCGCATGCTCGTGGACGACCTGCGCATGCTGCTCGAGAAAACGCGCGGCAACCTGAGTCCGGACGAGGAGACCTACCTCGAGAAGATCTCGAGCGACCTCGACCGGCACTTCGAGCGCATCGTCGGCCCGCGCGAAGACTGATCGCGGCGCGCCGTCCCCCTCAGCCCGGCGATGCACCTCAGCTGACGCGCGCGATCGCGATCTTGAGCGCGGGCGGCGTTCCCGGGAAGTCCGCATCGGGCTCGATCACGGCCAGCGCGGTCAGAGGTCGTCCGCACTTCTCGGCCGTGCGCGAGAGCATCGTGCGCCAAGCGTCGGCCGAGATGCGCGCCACATGGTTGGTCGCGATCACGCGCCCACCCGGCGCGCAGGCGAGCAGCGCAGGCTTGAACAGGCTCGGGTAGTCGTTCTCGACGTCCACTGCGCCGAACGGGCCCCTCGACCATGCCGGCGGATCGAGCACGACGACGTCGAAGCTACGCGGCTCGACGCGCACGAACGTGCGTGCAGCGGCGCGGCCCTTCACCGCCAGGCCCGCGAGCTGACGCAGCACGGGGATCACGTCCTCCTGCAGGTCGCGAAGGGCGTCGGGCGGAACCTCGTTCAGCTCGGCGTGCCGACGCGCGACGTCGAGGCTCGATCGCGCGAAGTCGACGTTCCACACCTCGCGTGCACCGTGCACGGAGGCACAGATCCCGGCCGAGCCGGTGTACGCGAACAGGTTCAGGACGGATCGGGCGCGCGCGACCTCCGTCAAGATGCGCCGGCCGGCGCGCAGATCGAGGAACAGCCAGGGATCCTGACCACGGTGGCGCGCCCGCACGGCATAGTGCACACCGAACTCCGTCGCGACGTGCTCGGCCAGCGCGTCCGCGTGCGGCGCGTGCCAGCGCTCGAACGGCTCGCGCGGCCAATCCGTGCGATGATTCCAGGCCAGGACGAGATCGCGGCGCACGTGTGCGCGCAGGAACGCTTCGATGCGATCGAGTTCGCCGTCCGCGAGCGGCTCGCGGAACGTCTGCACGAGCGCGAGACGTCCGTACTGGTCGATCGAGAGACCAGGGCGCCCTTCCGTCAGGCCGTGGAGCACGCGAAAACAGTCCGTGCGCTCGTTCTCGAGCCGCGCGCGCAGGTCCACGCGTCGCGCGATCGCAGCTTCGAGCAAGTCTTCGATCGCGGTCGGTCGCGTCGCAACGGGTTCCACGGCGGCTACGATAGCGACCGATGCGACGCGACAGCGGCCTGAACCTGCTCGGGATCGAAGTCCGCGGGCACTCGATCGGCGGCATCGAGACGTGCATCGACCTCCCGCAGTTCCGACTCGCGTTCGACATCGGCCGCGCGCCCGAGCACTCGATTGCGCGACCAACGATCCTGTTCACGCACGCGCACATGGACCACATGGGCGGCGTCGCCTACCACTGCGCGACACGGGCTCTGCGCAAGTTGGCGCCCCCCACATACCTCGTCGGACCCGAGAACGAAGAGGCCTTCCGCGACCTGTTCGCGGTGTGGCGCCGCCTCGACCGCTCGACGCTCGAGCACACGCTGGTCGTCGTCGGTCCGGGCGGCGAGCACGTGCTGTCGCAACGCCACGTCGCGCGCCCGTTCCGATCGCTGCACCGCGTCCCCTGCCAGGGTTACGCGATCACGGAGCGAAAAACGCGGCTGCGTCGCGAACTCGCCGGGCTCGGCGAGGTCGAGCTGCGGGCCGTGCGCGAGCGTGGCGAGAGCGTGTCCGAACTCGTCGAGACCCCGGTCGTCGCGTTCTGCGGCGACACCTTGATCGACGTCGTCGAGCGCGAGGAGGTCGTGCGCAAGGCGAAGCTCTTGATCCTCGAGGTGACGTTCCTCGACGACCGCGTCTCCGTCGCCGACTGCCGCGACAAGGGCCACGTGCACCTGGACGAGGTGTGCGAGCGCGCCGACCTGTTCCAGAACGAGGCGCTGCTGTTCACGCACTTCTCCGCACGCTACCAGCCGGCCGAGATCCGCCAGATCCTAGCGGCGCGCTTGCCCACCAGCCTGCGCGATCGCGTGGTGCCGTTTCTCCCCGACTGAAGCCGCGTCCGGGGTTCAGTTCCCGAGCGAGCGTGCGGCGCGGTGCGCTTGAGCGTGGAAATCGGCCGTGATCTCGGCCGTTTTCGCATAGCCGCCGGCGGGGACGATGCAGATCGGGACGCCGCGCGCTCGGCACGCCTCGAGCACGACCCGATCGCGCGCGCCGATGCCGGACTTCGTCAACGCGAGCCGACCGAACTTGTCCCCCGCTGCGACGTCCACGCCGGCGACGTACATCACGATCTCGGGTCGCGCGCGATCGAAGCACGTCGGCAGATGCTCTACCAACTGCGCGACGTACTCTTCGTCGCCCATTCCGTCGACGAGCGCCACGTCGAGGTCCGAATGTTCCTTGCGCAGCGGGAAGTTGCGCGCGCCGTGCATCGAGAACGTGAACACGCTGGTGTCGTGCTCGAAGATCGACGCGGTTCCGTTTCCTTGGTGCACGTCGAGGTCGACGACCAGCGCGCGCTCGACGAGTCGCTCGCGCTGCAACACGCGGATCGCCACCGCGACATCGTGGAACGTGCAATAGCCTTCGCCTCGATCCGCGAACGAATGGTGCGTGCCTCCAGCTAGGTTCGCGGAGATGGAATCCTCCAGCGCGCGACGAGCGGCTTCGATCGTCCCCTGCACGGCCAGACGCGCGCGGCGCAGCAACGTCGGACTCCACGGGAAGCCGAGCCGTTTCGCCGTCTCCGGCTCCAACGCACCGACGAACACCTGCTCGACGTATGCGGGCGTGTGCACGAGGAGCAGCTCATCTCGCGCTACTTCCGTCGGCGCGACGACGTCACCGGGTGAGATCAGGCCTTCCGCGAGGAGGATCGCGTGCAGTGCCGGGTACTTCCCCATCGGAAAGGGATGACGCTCCGGCAGCGGGATCCAGTAGTCCGAGTGGTATCCGACACGCACGGCATCATTCGGGGCACGCGCAGCCGCTCGCGGCCCACGTGCTCGCAGCCTCGGCGAACACAGCCTGTGGCGTCGGCACCGGCGCGCGGCCTTCGCCCGGGGCCCAACCCCACAGCACGAGCGGATCGTGCTCCATGTGCTCGACGAGTTGCTCGGGCGACTTGCCGCCGTTCGCCTTTCGGTCGCGCATCTGCCGGCACAGCTCGCCGCGCGATCTGCCCTCGAAAACGAGGGGCATTTCCGCAGTCGGCAGATGCCAATTGGGTGCTCCCGGCGGCATGTGCGCACCAGGTGTGTTCGTGGCGGAGTGGCACGTCGCGCACTTCATCGCGAATAGACCCTTGCCGTCCGCACCGCGCTGGACGTTCTGCGGATGGGGTCCGCGGTAGTCCCCGACCAGGGGCGCGTCGCCGGCCGGGTGACAGTTCAGGCAGCGCGGGTGCTGCAGCACGCGGTACACGACGTCCCACGCGCGCAGTCCCTCGGCTTCGGAGATCGAGGCGCGCGCCGGCGCGGAACCAGCTTTCGAATTCGCGGGCCCCGAGCACTGGACGGCGATCGTTGCCAACGCGAGCGCAGCGCAAGCCGAGCCGAGCGCCAGACGGGTCCCACGCGGAAGAGATTCGTGGACGGGGTTCATGCGCGTAGGTCCTCGGGGCGGATCGGCAGTCGTCGAATGGGTTTCTGCGTCAGAGCGAACAGCGCGTTGCCGAGTGCGGGCGCGATCGGCGGCACGCCGGGCTCGCCGACGCCCCCCGACGCCTCGTCACTGTCGACGATGTGTACGTCGACGGTCGGCATCTCGTGGATCCGCAGCATCTTGTAGTCGTGGAAGTTCGACTGCTCGACGCGGCCGTCCTTCAGCGTGATCGCACCGTAGAGTGCGGCGGTCAGTCCGAACCCGACCGCGCTCTCCATCTGGCCCACGATCGAATCGGGGTTCACAGTGTGCCCGCAGTCGATCGCGACCGTCGCACGGTGCACGCGCGGCGCGCCCTTCTCGATCGAGGCCTCCATGACGACGGCGACGTAGCTGCCGAACGAGAAGTGCTGGGCGATTCCACGCGCGCGACCCGCCGGGAGCGGCTTGCCCCAGCCAGCCTCCTTCGCGGCGCGCTCGAGCACGGCGCGGTGTCGCGGCTTGTCACGCAGCATTTCGCGGCGGAATTCGAGGGGATCGCGACCCGCGCGCGCGGCCAGCTCGTCCACGAACGACTCGATCACGAACGCGGTGTGCGAGTGGCCGACGGAGCGCCACCACAGGGTCGGCACCGCGCTCTTCGTCGTGTGCAGCTCGACCTGGATGTTCGGGATCGCATAGGGCGTGTCGTCCGAGCCCTCGATGGACAGCGCATCGACGCCGTCGTGCACGAACGACGCTTCGAATGGCGTCCCGGCCATGAACGACTGGCCGACGATGCGGTGCACCCAGGCCTCCACTTTGCCGCTCGCGTCGAACGCCGCGCGCATTTTGCTGGTCCACATCGGGCGGTAGTAGCCACCGCGGATGTCGTCGTCGCGCGTCCAGATCAGCTTGATCGGAGCCTGCGCCGCCTTCGCGATCTCGACCGCTTCGACGACGAAGTCCGAATCGGGATTGGCGCGGCGACCGAAGCCGCCGCCGAGGTACGTCGTGTGGATCTTCACCTGATCGGGCGTCAGCCCGGCCGTGCGCGCGGCAGCGCCCTGGTCCACCGTCTGGAACTGCGTGCCCGTCCAGATCTCGCACGCGTCCGCGGAGAGTTTCACCGTGCAGTTCAGCGCTTCCATCGGCGCGTGCGCCAGGAACGGCAGCTCGTAGTCTGCTTCGTGGACCTTCGAGCCGGCGGCGGCGAGCACGGCCGGCGCGTCACCGACGCGGTGTCCGACGAGGCCCGGCTTCTTCGCCAGGCCGGCGTACTCGGCCTGCATCGCGGGGGTCGAGAGCGACGCGCCCTCGCCGTCGTCCCACTCGATGCGCAAGAGATCGCGGCCGCGCTTCGCCGCCCAGAAGCGGTCGGCGATCACCGCGACACCGGATCCGATCTGCACGACGTCGCGCACGCCGGCGATCTTCTTGGCTTCGTCCGCTTGGAACGAGCGCACTTTCCCGCCGAACACGGGCGCGCGGGCCACGACGGCGATCAGCATTCCGGGCAGCGTGACGTCGATCCCGAACTGTGCCTTGCCGCGCACCTTGTCGGGCGTGTCCAGGCGTTTGGTCGAGCGTCCGACGATGCGGTAGTCCTGGCGTGCTTTCGTGGGTGCGTCGGCCGGCACCGGCAACTTGCCGGCTTCGACGACGAGGTCGCCGTACGCGACGCGCCGATTCGAGGCCGCATGCACGACGAAACCGGCGTCGGTCGTGATCTCCGCTGCGGGCACGCCCAGTCGCTGCGCGCCGGCCGTGACCAGCATCGCACGCGCGGTCGCCCCGGCCTTCTGCAGCGGCGCGGTCATGCCGGCGACGCTGGTGCTGCCGCCGGTCATCTGGATGCCGTAACCCGGGTGCGCGTAGACGATGTCCGCGGGCGCGAACTCGAAACCGACCTGCTTCCAGTCGGCGTCGAGGTCTTCGGCCACGATCATCGCGAGGCCTGTACTGACGCCTTGTCCCATCTCGGACTTGTTGATGACGACGGTCACGCGGCCGTCGGGCGTGATGCGCACGAAGGCGTTGGGCGCGAACGTCGTGTCCAACGGGCTCGCGACGAGCGGGCCTGCGGCTGCGTGCGCGTCGAAGCGCACCGCGAGCAGCAGAGCGCCACCGAAGAATGCACTGCGCAGCAGGTCGCGGCGGTCGAAACCCGGAGCGACTCGTGACTCGGAACCGGCCTGCGTGCTCATCGACGGCCTCCCTGCAGTTCCTCGGCAGCGAGGTGAATCGCGCTGCGGATACGCACGTAGGCCGCGCAGCGACACACGTTGCCCGACATGCAGGCGTCGATGTCCCTGTCCGTCGGCTTCTTCGTCTCGTTCAACAGGATCGCGGCGCTCATGATCTGGCCTGTCTGGCAGTAGCCGCACTGCGGCACGTCCTTCTCGATCCAAGCACGCGTCAGCGCGTCGCCGACCTGGCCCTCGAGGCCTTCGATCGTCGTGATCTTCTTCCCCACAGCAGCGGAGATCGGCATCACGCACGAGCGCGCCGCCTGCCCGTCGACGTGCACGGTGCATGCGCCGCACTGGGCGGCCCCGCAGCCGAACTTCGTACCGGGCAGCGCGAGGTCTTCGCGCAGGACCCAAAGGAGAGGCGTCGTAGGATCCACGTCCACCGACACACGCTTGCCGTTCACTTCGAGGTCGAGAGCCATAGCAGGAGTCCTCCGCGCACGAACGCGCTGGACGGAGCATCCAGGTCACCGAGAACGGACGCAAGAGGGTTCAAACGTTCCGAAGCGCGCACGGGTCACCCTCGAAGCGGTGCGGGCAGCACCTCGTCGTGCGGTGTGCTCGAGTCGGAGGCGACCGCTTCCCGGAGGACGACGGCGAGCAGGAGCACGGTGAACGCGGTCACGACGGACACGCTCTGCAACCACTGCTTGTTTTGGACGCCGACGACTTCGCCACTCAGGAGTCCGCAAAGGACCCAGTAGCTGGCCAGGAACCAGGCGCGCTTCCCCCAGCGCGCGCGCTCGACCGCGCTGGCCGCGAGCAGAGCGAAGAGTCCGACGAGCACGGCGTGGTGCGCCTTCCACGTGATCGGCGACGCGAGCAGGGCCGCCGGCAGGAAGGCGAGCATCGCGAGGATGCGCGCACGCTCCCCGCGCGCACGCCACGCGATCCAGGCCGCTGCCGCGAATGCCCCAATCGATGCGATGCGTGCCGTCCAGGCGGCCGCCGCGAACGGTGCGACAGCATCGAAGTGTGCGCCGTAGCTCGACGCTCCGCGTCCCAGCGCGGCGCGCAGCGACTGGTTCATGCCCGTGTCGTCCACGGGGAATCCCTCGGGCACGCGCGCGGCCTCGCTCAAGTCCGGCACCTCCGCGTACACGGCTATGTCGTGGATCCAGCGCGACCACAGAGCGCTCCAACCGTCCGTGCCGTACCACAGCGCCGGCATCCACGCGAACACCGCCAGAAACAGGGCAGCCGACACGAACGCACGCCAGCGACCGCGCAGCAGCAACACGCATGCGAGCGGCGCGAGGTTCGGCTTCAGCGCGAGCGGCAGCGCGACCAGCAGCGCCGGCGCGAGCACCCGGCCGTGCAGCGCGAACTCGACACCCCACAGGAGCGCCGTCGCATACAGCATGTTCCCACCGCCGCCGGCCATGTCGCGCAGGACGTAGCGGCTCGCGACGAGGAGGCCGATCGCATACACGACGCTCGCGTGCGGCGCGACGCTGGGCCAACCGCGTCCGAGCCAACGTCGCACGAGTACATACATCGCCGCGAGCGCCGCGATCTGTCCCGTGGACCACACGACGCGCGCCAACGTCGTCGGCAGCATCGAGAGCGGCACACACACCAATGCGTACGAAGGCGGATACGGTCCGTGCAGGCGACCGCCGCGGATCGTGTCGACGTAGGGATCGACGCCGGCGACGACGCGCGCGCCCCACTCCTGGTTGCGCACGAGCACGCTGTCGCCCTTGCGTGCCGCGCGCAGCACGAGCACGAGGGCCAGCACGACCGCGAGCACGAGCAAGACTCGGTCGCGCCGACGCCGACGCTCAGGATCGGCGGGGAACAGGGCCAGCACGCCGGCATCCTGTCCGACCGCGCGCGAAGGGTCCAGCCGCGGATCGCGCTTGCACGCGGTGCCTCGCGCGGTTCCGCTCTCGGCACGTGCACGCCCCGTTGAAGTCCCGCATCCACGACGTCCTGCCCTGGATCCTGCTGGGCCTCGGCGTCTGGTTCGCAGTGCGCGGCTGGCGCGACGCCCTGGAACCCGATGGTTCGGACCTGACCGTGTACTGGCGCGCGGCCCGCGCCGTGATCGAGGGCCGCGATCCGAACACGGTGCACCAATGGATCTACCCGCCCGGCGCCGCGGTCTTCCTCGTACCGTTCGGCCTGCTGCCGCTCACCATCGCGGCGGCGTTCTTCCAAGTGCTGTCGCTGGCCGCGATCGCGTGGTGCGCGCTGCGCAGCGTCGACCTCGTGCGTGGCGCGGGCCTCGCCACGCCGCGCTGGCTGATCTGGTTGCCCGCGCTGGTGGTGCTGCGCCTCGCGGATTCGAACCTGACGAATGGGCAGGTCAATCACTTCACGTTGGCGCTCGTCGTCGCAGCGTTGCTCGCGGAGCAGCGCGGCCGTTCTTTCGTCGCCGGCGCGTGGATCGGTGCCGCAGCCGCGTTCAAGCTGGTGCCGGGCATCGTCGCGCTGGCGTTCGCCGCGCGGCGCGACGTGCGCGCGCTGCTCGGGACGGCGTGCGCGTTCGCAGTCGGATTTTTGGCGCTTCCCCTGGCCGTGTTCGGCCTGCGCGGAGGTCAGGCGGAGCTGCTCGGTTGGTGGCACGGGCTGGTCTCACCCTACGCCGCTGGAGGCGAGACCCTGCTCGCCGCGCGCGAGTACGTGCCGGGGCAGAGCCTGACCGCGATCCTGTACCGCGCGCTGGCTGCGACGCCGGCGACTTCACAGCGCGGCGCGGGCCCGACGGCGGAGATCGTCGCGTGGTCGCCCGACACGGTGCAGTACATCGTGCTCGCGGTGCAGGTCGGGATGCTGGTCGCGCTGGTGGCCACGCTGTGGCGTTCGGCGCGCCAGGGCCGCACCGGTTCGTGCTTGCGTGAAGTTTGCCTGTGCATGGCGACCGGGTTGCTGGTCGCGCCGCTCGTCCACAAAGCGCACATGGTGTGGATGCTGCTGCCCTACGCGCTGCTGTTCGCCGGCGCGCCGCGGGAACTGTCGAGCTTCGCGCGCCGCGTGCGCTGGACGCTGGTCGTCCTGTCCGTGCTGTGCGTCGGCGCGACGACACCGTTCTTGTTGGGCCGCATGTCCGCGACGATGGCGCTGTCGTACAACTTCGTCGGGATCG
>JBBQCC010000061.1:0-16824 GCA_038318285.1 Planctomycetota bacterium
TCCCGACTGCTCGGCGAGCCGGCGCAAGCGGGCGAGACCGCGTTCGAGGTCGCGCGCCGACTGCGCGAGCGCCTGGGCGAAGCGCGGCCGGTCAGCCGACCCGGACGCTGATCCAACCCGGGTTCGAGGCTTCGAAAAGGCCGCGCATGGTCGGCGAAATCCGCCCGAAACGCGCGCGTCAGATCTTGCGCGGCGCCGGCACGATCGTGGAGTCGCCCTGCGAAGCCTGACCCGGGTTCGACTCCGAAAACTCGATCATGTGGTGGCGCACGATGCGCCCCTTCACGACGAAGATCACGTCCTCGGCGATGTTCGTGGCGTGGTCAGCGAGCCGTTCGAGGTTGCGCAACGCGCCGACGAGGTGCATGACGTCGCCGATGCGCGCCGGGTGCTCGCGCATGAACTGGATCGCTTCGCCGATCAGCTCGCGGTAGAGGCGGTCGGCCTCGACGTCCGTCTGCCAGACCCGCAGGGCCAACTGCGCATCGCGGCGGATCAACGCGTCGAGTGACTCGCGCGTCATGCGCTTCGCGACCGCGGCCATGCGCGACACGTCGGGACGGAAGGGCAGCGGCGGCACTTCGGCCAGCACTTCGGCGCGCTCGGCGATGTTCACGGCCAGGTCGGCCATGCGCTCGAGGTCCGAGTTGATCTTCATGATGCCGCAGATGTAGCGCAGGTCGCGTGCGACCGGCTGGCGCATCGCGAGCACCTCGAGGCACTTCTCCTCGACTTCGTTCTCGAGGATGTCGACGACGTCGTCGCCCTCGATCACCTCGCGTGCGAGTCTCGCGTCGCGGTCGAGGAGCGCCACGAGCGAACGATCGACGGCGCTCTCGACGAGCCCGCCGATGTGCAGGATCTTCTTCGTGATCTCGGTCAGCTCTTCTTGCGTCTGCTTGGACATCGGCTCAGCCGTTCTTCGTGGAGTCTTGGATGCGGGGGAGGGCGACGGTGAAGGTCGAGCCCTGACCTTCCTCGCTCTTGACGGACACGGTACCGCCGTGAGCGCGCACCACGTGCTTCACGATGGCCAATCCCAGCCCGGTGCCGCCCATGTCGCGCGACCGCGAGCGGTCCACGCGGTAGAAACGTTCGAAGATCCGCGGCAAGGACGAGGCGGGGATGCCCATCCCGCTGTCCTCGACGTCGATCTGGACGTCCTTCGGCGTCATGCGGACGCGCACCACGACACGGCCGCCCTCAGGCGTGTACTTGATCGCGTTCTCGAGCAGGTTCGTGAACACCTGCTCCAGGCGCTGCGAGTTGCCGCGTACCCACGCCGGCGTGGCCAGCGGGCCGGGCAGTTCGAGTCGCACGCCCTTCGATTCCGCGGCGCCCGCCAGCGCGCCCGCGGCCGTGCGCAGCGGCGCGTCGGCGCGCGTGGGCTCGAGCGGCATGCGGTCGCCCTCGGCCTCGATCGACGACAGGTCGAGCAGGTCGGACACGATCGCCTGGAGTCGCGCCGCGTTGCGGTTCCCGATGTCGAGGAAGCGCGCGCGCGTCGTCGCCTCTTGCTCGGGGTCGGCGAGCGTCTCCAGTGCGCCCATGACGGCCGCCAACGGCGTGCGCAGTTCGTGGCTGACGTTCGCGACGAAATCGATGCGCACCTGTTCGAGGCGTCGGATCGCCGTGACGTCCGACAGCAACGCGACCGCGCCGGCGAGTGGTTTCTCGGTCCCGTCGCCGTGGACGACGCGCGCGACGGACAGGCCCAGCACCCGACCGTCGTGCCCCGGCGAGGCGGCGTCGCCGTGCCAGGAAGTTTGTCCGCTCAGCGCCGCGCGGAGGCTGCGCTCGAGCTCGGGGAAGCGCAGGTGTTCCCACAGCGCGGAGCCCGGATCGAGCTGTAGCCCCAAGCCGAGCAGGCGCGCGGCGGCTTCGTTCATGAGCAGCACGCGCTCGCGCGCGTCCACCGCGACGACGCCCTCCTGCATGCTGGCGAGGATGGTCTCGATCTCGGTGCGCGCGCGGCGCATGCCTTCAAGTCGTTCGCGCACGTCGCGCGACATCGCGTTCAGGCCTTCGGCAAGGCGCCGCACTTCGGAGGGCCCCTCGGGGCGCACGCGCAGATCGAGTTGACCTGTGCCGAGCGCGGCAGCACCTTGTTCGAGACGTTCGAGGGGCCGCGCGAGCCAACGCGCGATGCCGAACGATGCCGCTCCGCCGATCAGGAGCGCCGCGAGTCCGAACCACAGCATCGTGGCGCGCATCTCGGCGCGTTCCTCGCGCAGCAGGGCGACGTCCGATGCCACGCGGATCAGGCCGATCTTCTTCCCGTCCTCCTCGAGGACGCGGGCGATGTACTTCGACTCCTTGCCGGTCGTCGCGCTGCGTCGTTCGGCCGTGCCGTAGCCGTTCGCGCTGGCCTCCAGGACTTCCGGGCGATCGCCGTGGTTCGCGATGGGACCGCTCGCCTCGCTGTCCGCGAGCACGGCGCCCTCCGCCCCGATCAGCGTGAGGCGGATGTGGTTCGAGCGACCGAGGTCGATCAGCCGCTGCGCGAACGGTGCCAAGGGCGCGCGCCTGGTGAGGACCTCCGTCGAGTCGGCAGCCAGCGCGTCGGCGGTCACCGTCAGGCGCGCGCCGAGCTTCTGCGCCTGGTCGTTCGCGAACTTCCAATTGCCGAACAGCATCGCCCCGACGAGCAAGGCCAGGATCGATCCCGTCAGTGCCAAGAAGATCCGCGTCGAGAGAGAGTCGAAGTTCACGTGGGGCCGGGTCAGTCGGGTGACGTCGGCATCTCGCGGAACTTGTACCCGAGACCCCGGATCGTGAGGATGTGCGCGCCGTACTCGCCCAGCTTCTTGCGCAGCGTGGCGACGTGCACGTCGACGTTGCGATCGATGATGTACGCGTCCTGGCCCAAGACCGCGTTGAGGAGCTCGTTGCGCGTGAACGCGCGACCGCGGTTCATGACCAGGTGGCGCAGCAGCTTGAACTCGGTCACGGTCAGCTTCACGGGTTGACCGGACAGCAGGACTTCGTGCTTCACGGAGTCGATGACGAGCTCGCCGAACCGCGCGACCTTCTGCGAGTCGCCGCTCGGCGTCCGCGAATCGGCGGCGCGCAGGCGGGTGGCGATGCGCGCGACCAGTTCCTTCATGCCGAAGGGCTTGCGCACGTAGTCGTCGGCGCCCTGCGACAGCCCGATGACCGCGTCGGACTCCTCGCCCTTCGCCGTCAGCATCACGATCGGGATGTGCGTCGTGCGCGGATCCGATCGCAGTCGGCGGCAGACCTCGAGCCCGTCGATGCCGGGCAGCATGAGGTCCAGGACCACGAGGTCCGGCAGGCGACGACGAGCTTCGGCCAGCCCTGTTTCACCGTCGGCGGCGGTGACGACGTCGTAGTGCTCGCGCGCGAGATGGTGCCGGACCAATTCGACGAGATCGGGCTCGTCGTCCACCACGAGGATGCGCGACTTCTTCATGGCGGAGCACGGTAGGCCGGGCGGGTCAGCGCGGGGCCAATCCTTCATGAGGGCTTTGTAAAGGACCTGCCCGGGAGGGGCCAGGAGGGCGCAGGTCGACCGGGGCCTATCTCGATCCGTCGGTCGCACCGGCGGGCCAGCGCATCTGGTGCCAGGCCCACTGTTCGGGCGTGGCGCGGATCCAGGCCTCGTACACCGCGTTCAGGCGCTCGAGCACGACCCGCCGCGCGGCCATCCGCTCCGTGCGGCCCCGGGCGCGCGCGTCGAACTCGATCGGCGGTTCGCAGGCGAGGCGGTAGGTCCCGTCGGGCTCGTGCACGCAGCGCACGGGCACGATCGGCGCGCCCGATGCCCGCGCGAGCGACGCGGGCGCGGTCAGCGTCCGCGCCGGGACGCCGAAGAAGGGCACGAGTTCGCCGTCGAGCCTCCGGGCGTCGAGGTCGCACAGAACGCCCAGGACTTCGCCGCGCGCGAGCACGTCGAGCAGCGTGCGCGCCGGCGCCGACTGCGGGATCGTGCGCACGCCGTGACGTGCGCGCAGGCTCTCGAACCAGAGAGCGCCCGGATCGTTCGCGCGTCGCAGGCCGACGACGGCGCCGCCGCGACCGCTGCGCACGACGCGTGCCGCGAGCAACTCCCAGTCGCCGAGGTGCGCGGTCGCGACGATCGCCCCGCGGCCGAGCGCGAGCGCGTCGTCGAGGTGATGGATGGATGCGTCCGTGCGCACGAGCTCGTCGATCCACGCGCCACGCGCCGCATCGGTTCCGGCGAGGCGGAGCCAGGTGGCGAACTGTCGTGCGGCGTGTCGTCGCACACCGAGCGCGATCTCGGCGCGCGCGCGTTCGTCGAGCTCGGCCCCGTAGGCCAGCGCGAGGTTCGCGTGTGTGACTCGTTCGAAGCGCGTCCAGCGCGCGAAGGGCGCGCACACGCGGAGCGCTCCTTCGACAGCGCCGGGCGGCGACCAGCGCGCGGCGCTCGTCAGCACGTCGAGCATGCGCGCGCGTAGTGCGCGTCGACGCCGTTTGCGCGCGGCGAGATCTGTCACGCGATCCGTCCTGCGCGCTCGAAGAGAGCCTGCAGCATGCTTCGCTGGACGCGCGAACCGCGCTGTGCGTCGAGAAAAGCGGTCTCGAAATCGGCGGAGATTGAACCGAATGCGGCCCAGGGCAGTAGGCAGCGCCGCAAGGAGCGCGCAGCGTGCAGTCCTGCGCCAGCGTCGACGGCGGCGATGCCGTGTGCGTCGAGGAAGACCGCGCACGTCGCCAGGGCGAGCCCGCGGTCCCACAGGGATCCCGCCAGCATCCCGAGCGCGCGCGCGTCCTCGGCCGAGCCGGGAACCGGTGCGCGCGCGCCGCGCGGCAGTTCGAAGCACGCCAGGATGCTCGGCGCCTCGACCAGTACGGCCGGCAGCACGGTCGGCACCCGGTGTTCGACGAGGCGCGCGGCGTCGGTCCAAGCCGTGCGGGACGCGCGCGACACGCAGCGAAATTCCGCGGGTGCAGCACCACTTGATGTCGCCTGGACCGCGTCGCGCGTTCCGCCGCGTGACGCCACTTGGACCGCGTCGCGCGCCAACCCGAGCGCCGCATCCCGCTGAGTCGCGCACGGTGCGAGGACACGCAGCGCGCCGTCGACGTGCAGCGCGCAGGCGCCCGACTCGCGCAGCCAGCGGTCGCGTTCGACGCGCACGCGCTCGCGCCGCGCGATGCGTGCGGCGCCCTCGATCGCCTCCGCAAGGCTCGCTGCTTCGGCGCGCCGCACGTGCGGCGCGGTGCGCACGTACTCGATCCAGCAGCGCGCCCGGAAGCGCACCGTCGTGTCCTCGCGCAACTCGGCGACCGCCTGCACGAGGTCGCGCGCACACTTGGACTGCGAGGCGCGAGTGATCTCCGCTGCGTCGACGATCCAAGCGCGCTCGCCCTGGCCCAGGAGCACGTTGCCCGCGTGCAGATCGCCGTGCGCGAAGCCGGCCGCATGCAATCGACCGAGCAACGCGCCCAGCGTCCGCGCCAGCGCGTGCGCGGGCGCACCGCCCGCACCATCGAGCCGCTCGCGCAACGTCTCGGTCCCGGCCAGGTACTCGAGCCGCAGCTCGACGCCCGCCTCGTCCTCGCGCACGTCGATCACCGCGGGGACCGGCACGCCCGCGCGCCGCAGTTCGTCGAGCCGGCTTGCTTCGCGCCGCGCCCGCCGACGATCGCGCCAACGCGCGAGGCCGCGACCGGGCAGGCGCGCGTCGTGATAACGCTTCACGAACACCGGTTCCGGGCCGACCTCGACTTCGGTCGTGCGCCAAGGCCGGTGTTTCAGCACCATCCGCGGTTGCGTTCCCGGCACGGGCGGATTGTACTCCGCGCGACTTCGCCCTCGACGCCGTCCCCAGATCGATGCGACTCCAGCTCCACGTCCTGCGCGAACTCGTCGTCGCGATCGGCTTCACGCTGGGTGGCATGCTCGTGCTGGCCCTGCCGGCGGTGGCGGTCTCGGCGATCTCCAAGCTGCAGGGCGTGCAGATCTCGGCGATCCTGTTGTACCTGCCGCTCCTCCTCGCGGGGCTCCTGCCGTACCTCCTGCCGCTGGCGTTCCTGCTGGGGACGGTCAGCACGTTCGGTCGCTTGGCGCAGGACAACGAGTGGACCGCGATCCGGATGACGGGCCGTCACCCGATGAAGATCCTCGTCCCCGGCGTGCTCGTGGCGATCGTGCTCGGTTCGGTCACCTTTTGGATGACGTCCGAGCTGCTGCCCCGGATCCGCACGAAGCAGAGCCAGTACTTGGTCACGTCGCTGTCCGAGGCCGTACGCGAACTGAATCCCGGCCGGACGGACATCCAGTTCGGCGAGTTCTACCTCACCGCCCGCCGCCGCGAGGGGAAAGCCTTCGTGGACGCGCAGGTCTACATCCCTCCGATCGCGGACCAGCCGGCGCGTCACCTGCGCGCGGATCGCATCGACGTGCGCGTCGAGGAGCCCAGCATCGTGCTGCTGTTCAAGAACGCGCGGGCCATCGTGGGCGGTGCGGAGATCCAGAACGGCGACCTGAAGCTGCGCATCGATCTGCAAGAGTTGAGCACTGCGAAAGAGGGTCGCTACGACCGCATTCGCTACCTGACGAACCCCCGCATCCGCGAGGAACTCGCGCGGGGCGCCGTGGGCAATCGCCAACAGGAACTGCGTTACGAGCTCCACTACCGGATGTCGATGGCCTCCGTGTTCGGTGTGTTCCTCCTGCTCGGGACCGCGACTGGGCTCATGCAATCGCGCGGCAACCAATTGAGGGGACTCGCGGCGGCGGCGGGTTACGCTTTGGCCTTCTACCTGCTGCACATGCGCCTCGGGAATCAGTTGGCGAACAAGGGCGTACTCCCTCCCGAGCCCTGCGCCTGGACGGCGATCGCCATCGGGACGGTTGCGGGCGTCTGGCTCCTCGTGAAGGCGTTCCGACGATGAAGCGCGGTCGGTTGAAGCTGCTCGGGCGCGTGGATCGCTATGTCCTGACGCTCTTCGCGTCCTCGTACACGACGGCGCTACTGCTCGTCGTGGGCCTGTACCTGATCATGGACATGGCCTCGAACCTGGACGAGTACGTGCAGCCGTTCCCGGACGGCTCGCAGCCCAGCGCGTTCCTCATCGCGAAGTTCTACGCATTGCACTTGCCCTTCCTGTTCCTGCAAGTAGCGCCGTTCGTCACGCTCATCGCGGGTCTTTTCACCGTCTCGAAACTCGTTCGACACGCCGAAGCCGTCGCGGCGCTCGCGGCCGGGATCAGCTCGCAGCGCCTGCTCGCACCGATCCTCGTCGCCGCTGCACTGATCGGCGCCTCGATGTTCGGTCTGCGCGAACTGGCTTCGTTCGAGCTGGGCGCCAAGCGCGACGCGCTGCGCTACCTGCTCGACAAGAAGCAGGCAGATCCGGTCTACACGAACCTGTGGCTGCGCGATGGACGCGGCAACGTCGTGCACCTGCCGGAGTACCGACCTCGCCCCGCGGGCGGCGGGCCTCCCGTCGTCACCGACTTCGAGGAGCACTTGCTCCTCGGCTCGACGACCACGACGACGACGGCGAAGCGCGCCGTCTGGGACGCCCAGGCGGAACCGCCGCGCTGGCGCCTCGAAGGCGGAATGCGCCGCACTGTCGTCGGCGAAGGCGAACAGCGCGCGGAAGAGACGGACGCCGTGACCGGATTCGAGTTCACGCCGCGGCTGATCCAGACGTTCCAGCGGGCGCGAGAGAAACCCGACGAGCTGTCGTTCGCCGAGGCCCTCGAGCTCGGCGCGCGCGACCCGGACAACGTCGCCTACCGCACGCTCCTGCAGTACCACGTGACCTTCCCGCTCGGGAACTTGGTCCTCGTCCTCGTCGGGTTGCCGCTGCTCCTGCGCCACGACCGCGGCGGCGGTGCTCGGACCCTGGCGGCGGCGTTCGGGCTGTGCGTGGCCTACTTCGCGACCGATTTCGCGTGCCGCAACCTGGGCCTGCAAGGCACGCTCGACGCGCCCATCGCGGCCTGGCTGCCGGTGCTGTTCTACGGGAGCCTCGGGATCGTCCTGTACGACGGGATGCGTACCTGAGAGGGGACGCGGAAAGCGTTTCCGGCGCGGACCGCCTCCGCCGCGTGGCGCCTTCGCTGCGACCCGTTCGGCCCGGTGCGCGGAGTCGCAGCTCGGGGTCTCAGAGCAGGGTCGCAACCGAGGTCGCGATCGAGGTAGCCTCCCCCTGGGAAGAAACACCGACGCGCCGCGTCGAAGTCGGTCTGCCTCCCACGTCGACGCAACGTCCACCATGCAAGACATTCCGCTCCCGGTCCGGTCGCTCCCGATCCTGCTGCTGACGGCGGTGCTCGCCGCCGGCTGTGCCTCCACGGACGAAGGGCAGAAGGACGACGTGCGCTGGCTCGTCTACCACGAGCAGTTCGACGAGGCGGTCCGCGTCGCGGCCAAGGACGTCGAGCAGCACCCCGACGATCCCGCGCGCGTAGAGCTGCACAAGGTCGCGACCGTCGCCTGGTACCTGGAGAAGGGCCGCCGCGCGACGTTCGAGGACCAGGATCCGATCGCGATCGAAGCGTTCCAGAAAGCGCTCACGGTCGATCCGCAATCCGAGGAGGCCGCCGACTGGCTGCGCAAGACCCAGCGCAAGATCGCGCTGCGCGAGCTCTCGCATGCGCTGGAGCGGCACGCGAACGACCAGATCGCCGAGGCGGTCGAGTTCTACGAGAAGGCGCTGGCCGCCGATCCGACCGTCCCGGGAGCGAAGGAAGGGCGCGAGCTCGCCATCCTTCTCTTGCGCTACCGCGCGGGACTGGGACGTTCCTACTTCAAGGAAGGCCTGCACGCCTACTCGGACTACTGGCTCGAGCTGGCCCGCTCGCGCTTCAGCTACGCGGAGAAGTACCAGCAGGACGACGAGCGCGCCGGCGAGCGCAAGGAACAGGTGCAGGAACTGCAAGCGATCCAGCGCGTCGCCGCGGGTCGCACGTTCGAGAAGGACAATCGTTTCGGCGCGGCGCGCAACGAATTTCGCATGGCGACGCTGCTCGATCCGGGGAACGTGGACGCGCAGGAAGGGCTCGAGCGCGCGCGGACCGAGCAAGCGGTCATGGAGAAGCTGAAGCTGGCGCGCCTCGAGATCGTGCGCGGTCGGCCGGAGAAGGCGCAACAGCTGGCCGAGGAAGCGCTGGCGACCACGCAGTCCCAGAGGGACTTCGCCGAGGGCGTGCTGGCCGAACTGCGCGACTCGCGTTTCGAGACGACGTACCGCGACGCGCTGTCGCTCGAGCGCGACTTCCGCTTCGAGGAGGCTGCGGATCGCTACGACGAGTTGCTCGTCGAAGCCCAGTTCTACAAGGACGCGATCGCGCGCCGCGACACGCTGCGCGAGTACGTGAGCAGCGCCGCGGACCTGTACGCGAAGGCGGCGGCCGCCGCGACGCCCGCGGACGAGTTGGCCATGCTGCGCCAGATCGAGCTGTTCTGGCCCGAGTACCGCGACGTCGGTCCGCGTATCCGCGCGCTCGAGAAAGCGGGCGAAAAGCCCGCCGACGAGCCCGCCGAGAACTGAGAGCGCGTGAAGAACTCGAGCGAACAGTCTCGAGATCCTGGTGACGCCGCTCCGCGGAGCGAGAGCCCGTCGTTTCTTCACACGCTCTGACGGCCGGCTAGGTCAGCCGCGCCACCGGCGGCAGTGCTTCGGCGGGCTTGGTCACGAGGAAGCTCCTGCGGTCGGACCAGAGAAACCATTCGGACAGGACGCACAGCGACCAAAGCGCCCGGGAGTGATCCCTCGACCCGCGACGGTGCTCGTCGAAAAGGACGAGAGCGCCCCTTTCTCGGACACCAACTCGCTCGAGCGTCCCGTTGGTCAGCTGACCGTGAACCCAATCCGCGAGCACCGTCGCGAGCCAACGTGCCAGCGGCAGGGACAGCCCGCGCTTGCGTCGATGTACCGTGTCCCGGTCCAGGTAGCGCTCGGCGTACCGCTTCAGGAAGACCTTCGTACGCACACCGCGGACCCGATCGGAACTCGGAAGTCGCGCGGCGAACTCGAGGATCCCGTGATCGAGGAAGGGAGTGCGGAGCTCCAGGCCGTGATTCATTCCTCCGCGGTCGGACTTCGTCGTCAGTCCTTCCGCGAGCGGTCCCTCGAGGTCCATCAGCTGAGTGCGGTCCAGCACGTCGAGGACATCGGTCTCGACGATCCGTGAAGGAGGTTCCGGCGCCAAGCCGAGCACCGCGAACTGATCCGGTGCGATGGGCGCCGTCCACGCGAGGTGCCGATCGATCGCAGGCAGGCTTGCTTCCGCGACAAAACGTTTCAGGAGGTAGGTCAGGCTGACCTTTTTCTCGCTGGCGGGCAACGCGTGGACGGCGCGCGCGATCTGCGCACGGACCACGAACGGGATGCGTTGCCAGTGTTTCGCTGCTCGTGCTCCGAGATACGTGGGATATCCACCGAAGAGTTCGTCGGCGCCCTCGCCGGTCAGAACGAGCTTCACGTCCCGGGACGCACGTTCGGCGAGAATGGATGTGGCGATCCAAGCGGGATCGGCGAGCGGTTCGCCCGAGCTCGCGACGAGTTCGTAGAGGGCCGCGGGCAGACGCTCGGCGGTCAGGTCGACGGCGACGTTTGCCAAGCCGAGTCGTTCCGCGAGTCGCTGCGCAGCATCGCTCTCGTCGAACGAGGGGACATCGAACCGCACGGTGTATGTGATCGGCCGGGCCTCGGGGCGGACGGTCTCGAGCACGACGGCCACCAAGGAAGAATCGAGTCCACCCGACAGGAAGAGTCCGAACGGCACGTCGATGTCGGTCTGCTGGAGTACCGCTCTGCGGAAGCAGGAGTCGAACTCTTCTTCGGTCGGCCGCGAACCCTTTCGGTTGCCGATGGGCCAGCGCCAATATCGATTGCGATGCACGCCCGCGACGTCGAATACGACCACTTCCCCGGGTCCGACCTTGTGGACGTCGACGAAGGGCGTGCAAGGCGCTGGGAAGTACCCGCGGCGCAGGTAGAGCTCCAAGGCGAGAGGGTCTGGGCGCAGATCGAGCGTGCCCAGCGCAGCCAGTGCCGAGATCTCCGTGGCGAAGTGAACGTGCTCACCGCGCTGGGCGAAGAAGAGCGGTCGCTCGCCCGCACGATCGCGAGCCAGCACGAGTTCCTCCGTGCGCGGATCCCAGACGGCGATCGCGAATGCGCCGGCGAGTCGACGCACGAACGACGGCCCGTGCTCCAAATAGAGTCCAGGGATCACGGCGATGTCGGTGTCCGACACGATCTCGTGTCCACGCTGCCGCAACCATTCCCGGAGCTCGCGGTAGTTGTCGATCTCGCCGTTGCAGACGACGGTCACGCCGGTCTTGGGGTCGACGATGGGCTGACTTCCGTTGGAGATACCGCGAATCGCAAGCCGGGTCGCCGCGAAAGCGGCCCGCCCCGAGAGGTGCATCGCCGCGTCGTCCGGACCGCGGTGGCGCATGCACTCCAGCATGCGCGTGAGTCCCTGCCGCTCCACCGGACCGGCGGTCGCTCTCCGATTCACGACGAACCCGCAGATTCCACACAAGGCTCAGCGACCTCCTCTCGCGGGCACGACGACGCCGCACCAACTGCTGGTGAGCTGGATCGGCTCGAGACCCCTGCGTCGAGCTTGGGCCTCGACCCGATCGCGATCGGCCGTCGGCGCGATCAAGAGGACGGGGCGCGGACGTGCGTCCAGCCAATCGACGAAGGCATTCGTCTCGACCATCGTCGCGGGCCAATCCTGCGCGCGTGCCAGCGTGTAGACGAGGTAGTTGCTGCGCGTCTGCACACCGTCGGACGTGACGAGGGTCACGTTGCGGCCCAGATAGAACGGCAACCCGCTGGACCAGGCCGCGAGCGCGACCACGTCGACGTCGGCGTCCAGTTCCCGGATGGCAGTCGCCAAGGATCGCGCCGTCCTGCGCTCGCCGAGCGAAGCGCGCAGGATCGGAAGCACGGACCAACCGAGGATCGGCAAGGCCAACGCGTGCACGAGGAATGCGGCGTCCGTGCGCCGTCGGACCCAGGCGAACGCGCCCATGGCGACCAGCACGCCGACGCCGATCGTGAGCGCGAGCAGGACGCCATGGACCAAGTCCAGGTCCTGTAGATCTGGCACGGCCCGAGCCACGAGGTGCGCTGCCGCATCGGGCCGGAGCAATCCGGCGAGGCCGACGGCGAACACGATCGCCAGGAGCAAGGTCAACATGCCCGTACCGCGTCGCACGATCCCGGCAGCCGCACCCTGCGGATCGCGCCAACCGGCATCGATCAGTCGCGCGATGCCGATGCCGGCCGCGACGAATGCCGTGAGCACGTAGGCGGGCAACTTCGAACTCGAGAGGCTGAAGAACACGGAGACCGTGATGCCCCAGACCACGAGCAGTCGATCGGCTCGAAAGAGTTCCGCACGCGCACGCCAAGCGCGGAACAGACCTTCGGGGACGAGCAGGCTCCAACCCATGCCGCCGACGAAGAGGATCGGCGCGTAGAACCACCAAGACTCGCGGTGGTGGGACAGCCCAGTCGAGAACCGCTGCCAGCTTTCGTAGACCAATCCGTAGTAGAGGAAGTCGGGACGCGCGAGGCAGAGCGACACGAACCAGGGCAGCGTGACCGCGAAGAACAGTGCGATGTGTAGCGGAGCGAAGAGTCTCCGCAGAGCGCCCTTCCTCCGCTCGATGAGCGCCAGCGCAACGAGGACGAAACCGGGAACCAGGAAACCTACGGGGCCTTTCACCAATGTCGCCAACCCCGTGCAGACCGCGGAGGTCACGAAGAGGCCTCGGCGCGGCGTGGGTTGCCCGTACTCCGCCTCGAACCCGGTCAAGATCGACGCACAGACGAACAGTGCCAGCTGCATGTCCATGATGACGACGCGCTCCAGCCCGAAGAACATGGGCGTGCTCTGGATCACGACGATCGCGACTGCGGCGGTGCGCAGGCCGTGGTGGAGTCGTACGAACCAGAAGACGAGTAGGAGCGTCGCGAGTCCCGCGAGTGCGGAGGGGAGCCGCGCGCTGAACTCGGAACGACCGAAGGCGTCGAAGGCGAGCGCGACGGCGCGAAAGTAGAACGCCGGCTTGTCGAGGTACGGATTGCCGTCGTACGTCGGGACGAGCCAGGCCCCGGACGAGGCCATTTCCGCGGCAACGCTGGCGTTGCGTCCCTCGTCCGGCTCGAGCAGTGGCAAGGTGCCGAGCCAGGCGAACATCGTGACCAGCACGTACACCCACGCGGCGAGCACGAGGACTCGGCTGGCCCGCTTCGGCGGCGCATTCTCTCGGCTCACCGCCGTCACAGCGGTGCCTCAGGACTTGGACAGCCGAGTTCCATCTCGGCTGGACGCTACTCCCGCCGACATGACGGAAGGATGACGGCCACCGATGTCCCGAGAATCATCCCGGGTCGTTCCTTGATCCTGGAACGAGGGGTGTTCGGAGCATGGTGCTGATTGTCGGTACTTCCGTACCGCGGTTCGACGGGGCCAGAGAGCTCGTTCGAGCCGCACGCGATCACCGAGTGCGATTGCAAGCGCGCTTGCCGCCGACCGGCGAGCACGGCCGTGCCGCAGGCACAAGTCGAGGATCGTGTGCGTCGGGGGCCCGGCCCGTGAAAGCTCAGGCGTCCTGCGTCGCGGCGCTGAGCGCGTCCTCGACGTCCTCGACGCTCGTGGTCCGGATGCACACCGGCCCCTCCGCGTGCGCACACGAGCGCGACAGACAGGGCACGCAATCGGGGCGTCGCCGACTGCGCACGGTGTGGTGCCCGACGTCCACGACGTACGGCCCCGTGCGGCGCTCGTCCTGTGGCCCGGCCAGCAACACGACGCGCATCCCCGAAGCCCAAGCGAGGTGCATCGGGCCCGAGTCGCAGCCGACGAAGGGCATGCCGCGCCGCGCGCAGGCGGTAAACAGCGCAGCGAGATCGCGCAGGCCGCGCTGGCCGACGATGTGCCCGATGCGTGGATGGCGCAGTTCGAGTTCGAGGTCGCGCCCGGCGTTCGCTTCGGCGGGGCCGCTGACGACGAGCACGGCGGAGTGTGCCGCCAGCCGTCGCGCGAGCTCCGCGAACCCGGCGATCGGCCACGAGCGCACGTCCGCGGGCGGCGACAGGTGGAGCAGCACGCCAGGGCCGTGCACGTCGAGGTCCGTGAGCCGGCGCTCCGCGGTCTGCAGTTCGTGCAGCGAGATGTCCGCGTCGAACCGCGGCGTGCCGTCCCAAGTCGGCGCGGCGTGGCGCGCCAGCCGCAGCAGGCGGTCGACCGCGTGTTCTGTAAACCCGCCGGTCCTAAACCCGCCGGTCCTAAACCCGCCGGTCCTAAACGAGCCGGTTGTAAGCCCGCCGGTTGAAGCTCCGCCGGCCGCGCACGGGTCGGTCACGGACGTCGCCGCGAAGCGCTCGCGCCAATCGACCCGCGCATAGCCGCTGCGGCGTCCGGCGCGTGATGCGAGCGCCACCATCGCGCTCTTCACGTTGGCTTGCGCGTCCACTGACCAGTCTGCGCCGAAGTCCTCGAGCGCGCGCACCAGCGCGGGCCACGCGCGCACTCCCTCGCGGCGCCCAAAGAGAATCGTCCGATCGAGACCGCCGAGGCCGCGGAGCAGTCCTTCGAACTCGGGTTGGACCGCCCACGCGATCTGCGACGCCGGGTACGCCGCGCGCAGTGCGTGGTACAGCGGGAGCGTCTGCACGACGTCGCCCAGATGCGACAGGCGGACGATCAGGATGCGCGGCGGGGTGTCGGACACCGCGCGTAGGTTAGCCTGCGCGCGTGCTGCGCCGCATCGCGACGAAGTGGGTCCTCACCGTGCTGGCCGCGGTGCTCGTGCCGTTCCTCGGGTTCGCGTGGTACGTGGACGGCAAGATCGCGGACCGACACTGGGAGACGGTGCGCTACTACCTCCTGACGATGGCCGGCGAGACGGCCGCACGCGTCGACGACGAGGTGCGCGAGCGATTGTCCGACGTCGAAACCTGGACGCGCACGACGCCGATCACTTCTTGGACCGTCACGGAGGTGGACGGCAAGGAGGCCGGGTTTCGCGCTGCTTTGGGCGCGACCTTCGACCGCGTGGTCTCGGGCGGCGGGGGCTGGGACCTCGTGCTGGCCGTGAACGCGCGCGGCGAATTGGTCGTGTCGAGCGAGGTCGATGCGCAGGGACATCGCCTCGAGCCGAGCGTCCTTGCCGGCCTCGCGCGGGGATACAAGTCGCAGAGCTGGTTCCAACAAGCGATGCGCGGCGAGGTCGTCCTCGTTGACCACCACGTGTCCGGACTGTTGCCGCCGCGCGTGGACGTTGGCGTGCCACACCCCGAGAATTTCCACATCGGGTTCGCGATGCCCGTCATGGACTCGGCCGATCCGACGCAGGTCGTGGGGGCGGTGTACGCGCTGCTGAACTGGAGCCACGTGCAGAACCGCGTGCTGCGCAAGGTCCGCCCGCGCATCCCGGGCGATGACCAGGACATCTACCAATCGTCGTACACGTGGCTGTGGGCTTCGGACGGCGACACGATCCTCGCGCACCCGAACACGACGCTGTACGGACGTCGCGTCTCGCAGCCGCCGATCGACTTACCACTGCTCGCAGCCGCTGCGCGCGCCAACGAGTGGGGCATGTACCCCGAGTACAAGTTCCAGGGGCGCTGGAAGAATGCGGCCTTCAAGCACTGCGCCCGCACGGAGGAGGGCGGTTTCGGCTGGGTCGTCGGCGTCGGGATCGACAACGCGGACACGTATGCGACGGTCAACCAGTTGCGCAAGGTGCTCTGGGGCGCCACGGCGCTGGCGCTCGGCATCGTGGTCGTGTTCACGATCCTCGTCGCGCGACGCACGACGCGACCGATCGTCGTGTTGAAGCAGCACACGCAGCGCGTCGCCGGTGGCGATCTCGACGCGCGCATCGTCGTCGATTCGCGCGACGAGTTGGGCGACCTCGCGCGCGCCTTCAACGACATGACCAGCGAGCTGAAGGAGAGCCGCACGCGCATCGTCAAGGCCGAGAAGGACGCTGCTTGGCGCGAGATGGCGCGACAGGTCGCGCACGAGATCAAGAACCCGCTGACGCCGGTCCTCCTCTCGGCGAACCTGCTCGATCGCGCGCGCAAGGAGAAGAGCCCCGAGTTCGACTCGATCTTCGACCGCACGATCGACCTGATCCGTCGGCAGGTCGAGAACATGCGCAAGATCGCCGCGGACTTTTCGGCCTTCGCCGGCGCGCGCAAGGCGAACCCGACGGCGGTGGACCTGCGCGATCTCACGCTCGAGATCGTCGACCTGAACGAGGCTTGGGCGCGCGAGCAGGGCATCGCCGTCGACGTCGCGGTGGACTCTGCGCTCGTGTTCGCCGACGCGTCTGAACTGCGTCGAGTACTGATCAACCTGATCTCGAACGCGTTCGAGGCCATGCTCGAGGGCGGCAGCTTGCGCATCCGACTGGGCCGCACCGTGGACGCGGCGGGCAGCCACGTCGTGCTCGAGATCACCGACAGCGGCGGGGGGCTCTCCGACACGGTGCGCGCGCGACTGTTCGAGCCGTACTTCACGACGCGCAGCCACGGGACGGGTCTCGGCCTCGCGATCTCGCGCCGCATCGTCGAGGAACTCGGCGGGACGATCGCGCTCGAGCCGCGCCCGGACGGCGCGGGCACGATCGCGCGCGTCGTCCTGCCCGAACACGTGCCGCAGTCAGTGCCGGAGAACCGGGCGTGACGTGCGCCGGCGTGGTGCTCGTCACCGGGGGCACCGGATTCCTCGGCAGCGCGCTCGTGCGACGCCTCGCGGCGCGCGGCGAGGAGGTGCACGTGTTCGCGCGCGGCAGCTCGGACCGCTCGATCCTCGCGGGGATTCCCGTCATCTGGTATGCGGGG
>JBBQCC010000062.1:0-16804 GCA_038318285.1 Planctomycetota bacterium
GGTGAAGCCCGACGTCGTGGTCGACCTCGCGACGTTGACGGGCGCTGTCGTCACGGCGCTCGGACATGAGTTCGGCGGCATGTTCGCGTCGACGCCGGAACTCGAGAGCGAGCTGCGCGCCGCCGGCGACGCGACCGGCGAACGCCTGTGGCCTCTACCGCTCGCCGACGTGCACAAGGAAGCGATGAAGGGCACGTTCGCCGACCTGAAGAACATCTCCGGCGGCGACCTCGGCGCGGGCTCGAGCGCGGGCGCGGCGTTCCTTGTCCCGTTCGTGCCCGAGAAGGCCGCGTGGGCGCACCTCGACATCGCCGGCGTGGCCTGGGGCGGCAGCAACCGCGACTGGGTCGGCGGATCGATGGGCTCGGGGTTCGGCGCGCGACTCCTCGTGCGCTGGCTCGAGACGCGCTGACGCGCGCGACCGGCAGTCGCGTGGTGGGGGAAGGGGGGATCGAACCCCCATGCCCTTGCGGGCTTCGGATTTTAAGTCCGATGCGTCTGCCGATTCCGCCATTCCCCCGGCGCGCGTCCCTTCGGCGTTCAGGGCCCATCCTCACGCGCCGGAGCGCGGAGTCCAGCCGCTTTCGGCGGCCTCGACTTGACCGCCCGCCGTGCGCGGCTACCCTTCGTCGTTCTCGCGCGGCGGCATAGCCAAGTGGTAAGGCAACGGATTGCAAATCCGTTATTCCCCGGTTCAAATCCGGGTGCCGCCTCCAAGCGCTTCGAGCTGAAGCACGGCGCGAAATGCGCGCGCGGCAAGGGGTTGCCACCGACGCTGTCACTTGGTTCGCGTGGACGCCACTGCCGAGTCGGGTTCGCGTCGACGACTCCGCGTGCAGGCCCTCACGCGCGCCGTCCCGGAGTAAGCCCTCGACTCGTCGAACGGACCGCGCTCCCGCCTACTTCGGACAGAGCGCGAGCATCCGCTCCAGGAGCACCGCGCGCTGCCTCTCGCGATCCGCGTCGCGCTCCACGAGCAGGGTCGCGATCCCCGGCGCGGCCTGCACGTCCGCGGGCGGCACGAACACCGTCAACCACTTCTCATCGACGCCGCGCACCGCCGCGTGCAGTCGCGCCTCCTCCTCCGCGCCGTGTCCGCATGTGGCGTACACCGGCACGCGCACCTGCGCATTCGACGCGGCTGTATCGAGCCCCTCGACACCCTCCGGCGAGAACAGGAACAACGCCTCGACGCGCTCCGGTGACGCCGCCGCGAACGCCAGCGCCTGACTCGCCGCGGGACCCTCCGCAAGCAGCGCCAACCGCGCGTGCGGCGCGTACTCGCGCACGCGGTCGAGCGCGAAGGGGATGTCCGCCGCGTCCTCCGTGACGCTCGCGTCCTTCTCGTGCCGGCGCCGATAGTGCAGCGCGGAGATGTTCTCGGTGCTCCCGAACGACTTGCCGGAGCGCAGGTCCACGGCCAGGACGGCGATCCCGCGCTTCTGCAGGTCGGGGGCGAGGTCGTGGAACGCGCCGCGCGACGAGCCGCGGCCGTGCAGGGCGACGAGCACTGGACCCGAGGGGGCGTTGCGCACCATGTCCGCCAGCGTCGAGTAGAAGTCGAAGCACTGGATCTCCTCGTCGGGGCCTTGCTTCAGGATCGTGCGCGCGGGAGGAACGGCGATCGGAAGGCGCGGAGGCGCCGGTGCCGGGGTGGCGTCGGCGACCACGGGCGGAGTCGCGGAGGGTGTGCTGGCCGCCGTCGATGTGCCGCCGGAACGGACCGCGGCGGGTGCCGCCGGCGCTGCGGACTCGTGGGAACAGGCTCCCAGGAGGAGAAGCGCAAGCGCGGGGATCGACCCGCGGACCGTTGGGGAGCGAGGCATGCCGCGAGGATAGCAGAGGTCGGCGCGCCCCTGGCCCGAGGTCGGCGCGGACGGGGTTTCCGACTTGGTGGAATCCTGTCTCAGAGTTCGCGAAAGCAGGCGCTATCGGAATTGCAGACCCAGGTGTACGTTTCGCAGGCTAGGTTCCGGACCGGACCGGGCTTCTCGCACCGCGCTCGCTGCGTGTGGACCTTCCACAGGGCCCTCGCTCAGTCCGTCACGATCCTACTCGCCCCCGGTCTGGATCCCTTGGTCGCGGCATTATCCCTGATGCCGCGTGCCCCCCCGTTTCTCAACACAGAGTTTCCAGGAGTCTGCTCATGCAGAAGTTTCTCACTCCGCTGATCGCGCTAGCCGTGCTTCAGGCGTCGTCCTCCGCGCAGACCGCACTCGTGCTCGATGGCACAGTGACGGGTGGCGCTCTCAGCACGGAAGCGATGGCGTGCATCACCAACGGTGTCGCCGTCGAAGTCGTCAACGACGCGGGCTGGTTGGCCAAGACCCAGGCCGACTTCGCCGGCTACCGCGCGCTGATCCTGGGTGACCCGACCTGCGTCGGTCCGGGTGCCTCCCCATCGATCATCGCTGCGACCTCGAACAACATGGTCTGGGGTCCCACGGTCGACGGCAACACGATCATCGTCGGCACCGACCCGGTGTTCCACAACTCGCAAGGCGGCTTGCAGTTCAACAACGATTCGGTCGCGTTCGTTCTGGCCGACGCGACGAAGACGGGCGCGCTGCTCAGCCTGTCCTGCTACTACGACGGCGTGGCGCCGAACACGCCCATCCCGCTGCTCGACGGCTTGCCCTTCGTCACACCGGGTGTGTTCACGGTGACGGGCGTCAACTGCTACAACAACGTCCACATCACGGCCAACCACCCGGCGCTGGCCGGCTCGACGGACGCGACCCTCTCGAACTGGAGCTGCTCGGTCCACGAAGCATTCGAGACATGGCAGAGCACGGGGATCAACCCGTTCCTCGTCCTGGCGATCGCCCGCGACCTGGGCTCCGTCTACACCGCCCCTGATGGGACCGTCGGGACGCCGTTCATCCTCGCGCGCGGCGCGGGGCTCGTCGTTGACAGCGATATCACGCTGGACCCGGCGGTCACTCTCTGCCGTCCCGTCAATTCGCCCATCAAGCTGACGGCGACCGTCCTCGAGAACGGTGCTCCGCTCGTCGGAACGAACGTGACGTTCACGGTCGTAGCGGGCCCGAACGCCGGCCTGATGGTGGTCGACGCGACGGACATGAATGGGCAAGCCTCGCTCACGCTTTCGAGCGCCGTGGCCGGTATCGACACGATCATCGCGCAGTTCGTGGACTCGGCCCTGCTGACGCAGACGTCGAACTCGGCTGCGGTCGAGTGGTGCGAAGCCGAGTGCTACCTGGTCATCGGCCGCGGCGGCACGGGTTCGCACTGGATGGTCGGCAACACGATGTTCTCGACGCAATTGACTTCGGTGCGTTCGTCGTGGGTCGTGACGATGGCCGACTACCCGTCGATCGCAATCCCGAACTTGTCTTCGAGCTTCCTGACGTTCTCGTCGCAGATCCTGATGCACAACCCGCACGACTTCCCGCAGAACCCCGACCAGTGGTCGCAGCGCATGCGTGTCACCGTGCTGCCGGGTCAAGTCGTCTCGGGCGACCTGTTCGGCACGCTGAACGGGATCCACATCAACCTTGCGACGAGCACGGGCATGAACGGGAACCACTACATGTCGTTCCCGTTCCAAATCGAAGGGCTGTGAGCGCCTGGCGATCCTGACGCCAAGAGGGAGCCGCAGTGACCAGCGCGCTGCGGCTCCCGATTTCACTGCTGCGCTCGGACTCCCGTCCGCTGCAGCGCACACCACGCGAGCCTGACGAGCGTGCGCGGAGCGCCGCGGTTGGTCACCCCGAATCCGAACACGACCCGAATCCCATGGTCCGCTATCCCCGTCGACTCGCTCTTCCGGTCCTCCTCGTCGCCGCGACATCGCTCGCCAGCGCGCACGATGCCGACTACTTCACGATCACCTTGAACGGTGCGCAGCAGCTACCGCCAGTCTCGACGACGGCGACCGGTCACGGGTGCGCGGTGCTCGACCTGAACTCGCACCAATTCTCCGTGTACTTCGAGTTCAGCGGGCTCTCCTCTCTCCCGCTGGCGGTCCGCATCCACGGGTTCGCGGCCCCCGGCTCGCAAGCTGGCGAGCTGTTCGATCTTGGCCTCGCGAACCCCGGCAGCAGCACGGTGACACTGACTGCCGCGCAGGCGCTCCAGTTCCAGAGCAGCCTCGGGTATGTGAGTGTCAGCTCCGCGCTGTTCCCCGGGGGCGAGATCCGCGGTCAGATCGTGCGGCTGCCGCCCACTCCCTTCGCGAACTTCTGCCCCGGCGACGGCAGCGGCGCGGCCTGTCCGTGCGGCAACGAAGTGGGTGGGGGTGTCGCGGCCGGTTGCCGCAACTCGAGCGGCGTCGGCGCATTCCTGCGCGGGGAAGGTGTGCCGAGCGTGCACTGCGAGCGCTTCGGCCTCGCGGTGGGCGGACTGCCCGGCTCCGGATCCGTGCTGCTCTTCCAGGGCACAGCGCGCGAAAGTGGTGGCGCCGGGGCGGTGTTCGGCGACGGTTTGCGCTGCGTGACCGGAACAGTCCTGCGCCTCGGTGTGTTGATGGCTTCCGCAGGCCAGGCCGAATTCGACGAACCAGGACGAGCCGGCGGGGTCGGGGTCGGCGACACGCGCTACTACCAAGCGTGGTACCGCAACTCGGTGCCGTACTGCACGCCGTCGGGTTTCAACTTCTCGGACGCGCTCGAAATCGTCTGGCTCTACTGAGGGCGCAACTCGCGGCTCGGAACGCCGGCGTCGGTGAGAGAGGTTCGTTCCACAAGGCTGGGGAGCGTCGAGCGCCGTGAGGGATAGCCGGTCCACGGACTTGTCCAGCGGCGATGCGCGCGTTGCAGACATCCGCGCGACCGCGGATTCGCGCGTTCCTCCGCCCACTTCCGAACGCTAGCCTCCCGGGATGGAAGGGCGTCGCGCCGCTTGGCTCACGTTCCTGCGGACGCTGCTGCGGCTCGGAACCGTCTTCGCGTTGGCGGGGCTGGTCGTCGATTTCGGCATGCCGATCGACGACAGCTGGCGCTCCTCGATCCGGTCCGGCCAGCTCGCGCTCGTCGTCCTTTTCGCCCTGCATACGGGCCTGGAACTGCTCTGGACCTCCGAGCGACGTCGCTTCCTGCGCCGGCACTGGCTGGAGGTCGGGCTCTTCACGCTGATCGTCGTCGACGTGTCGGTGGGATTGGTGCGCGAACGAGCGGGGCCGCTGGCGGGCGCGTGGTTCTTCGGTGTGCAGGCGTACTTGATCGTGCGTCTGCTCTTCTCACTCGCCTACGTGCAGGAGTGGTTCTCGCGCCGCACGTTGCGTCCGGCGCTGTGGCTTTTGGCGAGCTTCCTCGCGCTCGCGCTGTCCGGCGCGGGGCTCCTGCTGCTGCCTCTCTCGCGCGCGACCGGTGCCGAGCCGTGGACGTTCACAGACGCGTTCTTCACGGCGACGAGTGCGGTCTGCGTGACCGGGCTTGCCGTGCGCGACATCGGCTCACAGCTCTCCTTCCGCGGTCAGGCGCTGCTGCTCGGGCTCATCCAAGTGGGCGGCCTCGGCCTGGTCGCCATCGCGTGCGCCACGGCGTTCCTGCAGCGCGGTCGTCTCTCGCTGCGCGAGTCGCGCGTGCTCGGCGAGGCGATCGGCTTCGCGAGCCCGGGGCGGCTGCGCCGGTTCCTGATCTTCGCGATCCTGTTCACGCTCGTGTTGGAGACGATCGGCGCGGTCGCGATCTACGTGCTGACCGAACGCTACGAATTCGGCGAGTTCGGACACGTGTGGTGGTCCGTCTTCCACTCCGTCTCGGCCTTCTGCAACGCCGGTTTCTCGTTGTCGGCCACGAGCCTCACGCCGTATGCGGACGACGCGGCGCTGCTCGGAGTCTTCGGGTTCCTCATCGTCATGGGTGGGCTCGGGTTCGCGGTCCACATGGACTTGCTCGGTTTGCGACCGCTGTCGCTCGCGACGCTGCGCTGGTTGCGCTGGCGCCTCTCGGAGTCGGTCAATTGGCCCTGGCGGCACGCCGTGTTCCAGGGCGGCAGTCCGCCGAGACTCGCGCTGTCCTCGCGTCTCGTGCTGACCACGACCGGCCTGCTGCTCGTCGCGGGGACGTTCTTTTTCCTGCTGAGCGAGCGCACGGGCGCGCTGGACACGTTCGGGATCAGCGGAAAGTGGCTCATCTCCGCGTTCGCTTCCATCTCGGCCCGCACGGCAGGATTTCAGACGCTCGATCAGTCCACGCTTGCGGGTCCCACGTTGCTGGTCACCATGCTGCTGATGATCGTCGGCGCGTCGCCGCTCTCGACGGGCGGCGGTGTGAAGACTTCCACCTTGGCGGTCGCGGCGCTGACGCTGCGCGCGATGACGCGCGACCGCGATCAGGTCGAGGCGTTCGGGCGCTCGATCCCCAGGCAGGTCGTGAACGCGTGCGTCGCGATCACCGCGCTGTACGGGCTGGCGACGATCCTCGTCACGACGTCGTTGCTTGCGACGCAGCCGGATCTGGCGTTCGAGCGCGCGGTCTTCGAGAGCGTCTCGGCACTCTCCACGGTCGGCCTGTCGATGAACGTCACGCCCGAGTTGGACGTCACCGGCCGCTGGATCATCGCCGCCGCGATGATCGCGGGCCGCATCGGGCCGCTCGCGTGCCTGTGGAGTTTCATTTCACGCGGGCGCGGCTTGCGTTACCGCTACCCGGACGAGAACGTGATCATCTCATGAGGTCCATCGCTTGAAAGTCGCCGTCGTCGGAATGGGCATCTTCGGTCGCGCGCTGGCCGTCGACCTTTCGCGAGCCGGAGCGGAAGTCATCGCGGTCGACATCGACATGGAACTCGTCGACGACGTCCACGACGAGGTCACGGTCGCGGTGTGTCTCGACGCGACGGACGAGAGGGAGCTGCGTGCGCAGGGTATCCACAAGGTGGACGTGCTCGTCGCGAGCATCGGCAACGACTTCGAGGCCAATCAGCTGCTCGTCGTGCTGGGCGCGCAGCTCGGCATTCCACGGATCGTCGCGCGTGCACCCTCGGCGAACCACGCGCGGATCCTCAAGCTGCTCGGGGCGCACGAAGTCGTGCTGCCCGAGGTCGAGGTCGCCGAACGTATGGCGCGATCGCTGCTCAAGCACGAGGCTGAGAACGGGGCCTGAGAACGGGGCCTGAGAGCGGGGCCCGAGAACGGGGCCCGAGAACGGGGCCCGACTCGATCCGCGCGCGCGTGCGCCGCATGGCGACCGGCCCGCTGCGCGCGGCACCGAGCCGGCCGCTGCCGGGTCACGGAGCTTGGAGTTGCTGCGCCAGTGCCAGGAGCGCCGCGCGGTTCTCCAGGTTCCAAAGACCCTGGTTTTGCAGGCCCTGCAGGAGTTGCGACGGGCCTACGAGCATCTCGAGGGCGCGTTGCAGGTACAGCGGGTTGAGGGTCGCCTCGTACCCGTAGGCCAGCGAATTCCAGCACTGCCAACCGTCGCCGCCGTCGGCGTATCCATCGAGAGGAGGCGGACCGCAGAAGGGGAGGTGTCCGAAGTTCGCGTCGCCGACGGCGAGTTTGCTCCAAGGTGCGTGGTAGACGTCGCTCCATGCCGGCGCGGTCACCATCGCGCGCGTCGATCGGCGGAGGACGCCGCGCAACGCGCTGGCACGCGGCGCATCCACGCCGTCGAACACGCTGTTCACCATGCCGACGAGCGCGTGCTCGGTGATCGCCTGCTCGATGGACTGCCGCGCGCGGTAGTGACCACTGAACAGCTGCTCGTAGATCATCGCCTGGATGAATCCGCTGCACGTCGATTGCCCGGCGTCGATCAGGTCCGCGACGCGTCGGAACCAATCCCGCCCGCGCCGACGCCAGTCGGGGTCGGCGAGTGCGTACCATGCGGTCGTCACGTCGATGCCCCAGGCTTCGAGGCGGCCGAACGTGAATCCCTGGCCGGGATGCGCTGCGACATACTGCTCGTCGTTCGCGAGGCCGGTGGGGATGTAGTGGCCGTAGTCGCTGTTCGGCAGTTCGTTGTAGGACATGCGGAACAGCTCTGCGTGCAGCTCCAACGCATCCTTCGCGAGCGTGTCGTTGCCGATCCAAGCGAGCGCCTTCGCCGGACCCGAGTAGCGTACGAGGTGCTCGAGGTCGATCGGCTCGTACGCCCGCAGCGCCGCTTCGTAGGGCGCGGCGCGCCCCGCAGCCGTGACCGCGTCGACCTGCCACGTCGGCGCCGAGTTGAAGCCGAACGGATCCGCGGCCCACAGCAGCGGCGTCAGGAAGCACCAGATGGGCAACCACTCGCCGGACATGCCCTGCACGGTCCACTTCGTGTAGTCGGCCGGGACGCCGTTCTCGTCGTACAGCGCCACCGGTTGGCGGTCGGTGTACATGCGGTGGCGCATCGTGAGCAACTGGTACCCGGCGTTCGATGCGGTCTCGAGCGTGCGGATACCCTGGTAGAAGTCGATCTCGTCGCCACCGGCCATTCCGCCGTCGTCGATGCCCCACGGATGCGCCCAGCCAAGCGCGGGGGAAAGGATCGGGTAGCCGGGTGAGAGGCCCGTACGCAACGCGTACTCGGCGCGCGAACGATCAGCTTCGATCGAGTTGGCGATGGCGGTGGGCGTGACGAAGTCCAGGCGCGGCAGCACGTGCTTCTGCGGGAAATACCGCGCGGTCAGCGGATTCCACCACGAGTACAGCGGATCGCCCTGCGCGTTCGTCCCCCGGCGCGCGAACGCCAGGTTCCTATCGGCAACGTAGTCGAGCGCGCGCGCCTCGTCCTGCGTTCGCGAGAGGACGAGACGACGAACAGTCTGGGCTTGGATCGGGAACACGTGGAGCTTGCCGCCTGGCAACCGCGTCACGATCGGCACACGCGTGCCTTCTGGGCTCGTGACCGCATCACCCGTAGCCGAGTCGGGGATCGCTTGCGTCGCGATCCAGTCCGGGGGCAGTTGCAGGTTGATGGCCTCGAAGTAGATGGTTCCGACAGGGTGGTCCGCGGCAGAGGACGTGTGTCCGCTGTGCCCGTTGTGGAAGGCGAGATCGAGCGAGACGACCGGCTCGCCGGCCCATTCGCGGAAGATCGCGTGCACGCCCATCATGTGCGGCAGCGTCGCTTGTGGTCCCCCGGTCGGATGGACGGGCACGAACGCCGTGACCGCGCGCCATTCGCGGCACGCGCCGCCGTCGCGCAGCGTCGATTCCACGAGGTCGCTGCCGCGCAGCTCGGCGACGTACTCGTTTCCGAATACATCGCGCGTGGTGAGGCGCACGTGGGCCGACGGACGCAGCGCCGCTTGGACCGCGGGGTGCAAGTCGAACTCGGGCTGGACATGCGGTGCTTCGACGACGGAGTATTCGATACGTCCGCCGAACGTCGCGCTCTCGGGACGGTGGACGCGCGCGATCAATTCGACGACGTCGGCGCCGTCCTCCGAGTCGGGATAGCGCGAGACGATCTCGACTTGCGTAGGGACCAAAGTCCCGTCGCTGTCGCGGATCGCGAAGGGGCTCGCGCCATCGCTGCGCGGGAACGTTTCGCGCGGAATGGGAATCGTCCCGTGCAGGACGAACACGTCCGATGTTGGTGCTCCAAGCACGAACCGCGCGACTTCATGCGTACCGACGATGCTTTCGTTCGTCAGGGGGGGGGAGGCGCCGAACCCGTTGTTCGTGGTGGCGACCAGGAAAAGCGCGGTGCCCAGGAGGCAGGACATGCGCACGTACGAACACACACGGACACACCGATCCATCACGGCGGCCTAACTCCAGCGAGCGATTCGATCGGCCACGGGGACGGCGGCCGGCTGGTCCCCAGAAGGTCTGCCCGTGACGACGCGTCACGCCCCGGAGGAGTGCGAGAGGCTACGTGCAGCTGCGAATTCACGCAATGCGCCACGAGCGAAACATCCAGGGTTTCCAGCGTGAGCGTGAAGCGACGCTCACCAGCGCCATTCGTTCGAGCTGCGCGGCGCGCGCCAAGTGCGACTGCGCGTCTTGCAGTGCACTCGACGCACGCAAGATCGTCGGCGTGTCGAATCTACACGGTTCGGTGGACGCGTGACGCAGCAGCGGTCCGAGCTGCGCACGACGTGAATCGTGCGCAGCAGTCCGCGATCGCCGTGCGATCAGGGCGAGCTTTGTGCGTGCAGCGTCTGTGCGAGTTGGATCAGCGCGGCGCGGTTCTGCCAGTTCTCGAGCGGGTTCGCCGTCAGCGTCGCGACCAAGTCCTGGTCGCCGAGCATCTGCGAGGCCTTCTGCAGGAACAGCGGATCGTGCGTCAGTTCGTAGGCGTAGGCGAGGCTCGACCACGGTTGGTAGTGGTCGGCGAACCCGTAGTTCCCGTCCGACGGGATCGTCGAGCAGAACGGCGTCGCGGCCATGTCGAAGGGACCCGTGGCCATCATCGCCCACGGACCCCTGTAGACGTCGCTCCACACGTAGGGCGACACCATCGCGTAGTAGGCGCGGCGAAGGACCTCGTTCAAGCGCGCCTCGAGTGGGTCATCCGTGCCGTCGATCACGGTCTCGCGCAGCCCAGTCAACGCATTCTCCATGATCGCTGCCTCGATGGACTGACGGCAGCGGTATTGACTGTTGAACACGTTGTACTGCGGCGACGACTGGATGACGCCGCTGCACGTGGACTGTCCGCGCTCCAACATGGCGACCAGATCGTTGACCCAAGGTCGCAGTTCACTGCGCCACGAATCGTCCGCGGTCGCGTACGCGCACAGCACCGCGTCGAGTCCCCAGGATTCGCCGCGGCCGTAGGCGAGGCCCATCCCCGGGTAGTTCTGGACGTAGTTCTTCATCGCCAGCATGCCCGTCGGGATGATGTTCCCGTACAGGTCCTGCGGCAGCGTCGAGTACGCGAACAGGAAGCCCTCGGCCTGTGCGCGCAAGTCCTCCTTCGCGAGCGTGTCGTTCGCGAGCCACAGGCACACCTTGGCGGAGCGCGTGTAGCGCACGAGGTGCTGCGAGTCGATCGGCTGGTAGTTCAGCAGCGTGGCCTCGTACCAGGGCTGACGGCCGGCGCTCTCGACCGCCGTGCGTTGGTTCGACGGCGACTGGTTGTAGCCGAACGGGTCGGCAGCCCAGAGCATCGGCGCGTTGTACCACCAGATCGGCAGGTAGTCGCCCGCCGGCGCGTGCACGACCCACTCCTTCGCGCGCGCCGGACGACCGTTCTCGTTGAACAGCACGTTCGGTTGGCGGTCGGTGTACATGCGCAGGCGGAGTTTCGCCGCGCGCACGCCGTCGACCGATGCGGCCTGGGCCACGTCCACGCCGTCGTAGATGTAGATCTCCGAGCCGCTGACCATGCCGCCGTGATCGATGCCGTACGGGTGCGCCCAGCCGAGGTTCGGCGACTCGATCGGGAACGCGCCGGCTGTGCCGGTGGTCACCTGCGTCGAGATCGCGTTCCAAGCGCTGCTCAGTTGCGCGCGCAACGGACCTTCGTTCTGGGGCCCGAGGCTCGGCAGCGGGTGGTGCTGCGTGAACCAGTGGCCCAGTTCGGCGTGCCACCAGGAGAAGTACTCGAGGCCGGTGGAACTCGTGCCTTCGCGGCAGAACGCGAGCCCCTCGTCGCGCAGGAACGAGGCCGCGCGTGCTTCTGTGCCCGCGCGCGCGATGACGAGCCGGCGTTCGAACTGCGCCATCGCCGGCATCATGTGCATCGCGCCGCTCTCGATCGGGCGAACGAGCTGCTTCACGGCGCGCCCCTCGATCGTGAGGCACGGCCCGGCCCAGGGATTGTCGACCGCTTCGAGTACGACCCAACCGGCAGGCACGGACAGTTCGAGTTCTTCGAAGTAGAGTTTGCCCAGCGGGTTGTCGTCCGTCGTCGTGGCGTCGCGGCCGCTGAACGCGTTGTGAACGCGCAGGTCGAGCGAAACGAAATCCTCGGCGTTCCAGCGGGACAGGTACGCGTGCGCGCCCATCATATGCGGCAGCGTCGCGGTCGGACCCGTCGTCGGAGCGACTGGCTTCAACACTTCGTGCGTCGCGACCTCCATGGTCACGCGACCGCGCTTCAGCGTGCGCGCGGAGCCCGAGTTCGTGCGCGCGTCGGCCAAAAGGTCCGCCGTGTACTCCTGACCAAACGCGTCCCGCGTCCGCAGGACGATGGCGCCCGCCTGATCCAGCAGGTTCTCGACGTGCACGGACGGGTGACACTGACCCGCCGGATGCGGTTGGTAGACGATGTCGTAGCGTGCGCGCGCACCGGCGACGAAGCCGGTCGGGCGATCGACGCGCGCGAAGATCTGCACGACGTCCGCACCGTCGGATGCACGCGGCCAGCGCGTCACCGTGTCGACCTGGGCCAGGACGGCGATGCCGTCCGGTCCGCGCAGCTCGAAGGGCACGCTCGAGGAAGGTTCGACGAAGGCGCCGGCCGGGACCGGGAACGTGCCGCGCACGATGTAGGGCGTGACGGCCGGTACGGAGACCTCCAGCACACCCACGACGTCACCCGCGACGGCCAGGTCGCCCAACGAGGGCGGCGGTGCGTCCGGTACGACGCCGTTGCCGCCCGTTCCGCCGCTCGGTCGCGAGGTCTTGGCGTTGCCGTTGCCGTCGAGCGTGAAGTCGAGTCCGCAAGCGCTCAGGACGAATCCCGCGCAACACGAAGCGACCAGGAGCCGGATGGCGCCGCTGCGCGATCCGACGGTGTTGAGCGCGCCGCTGCCACGGGGCGCTCGAGTGCCGAAGTTCATGTTTCCTCTTCTCGGGAGCGGCGTCTGCCTACGCCGTCCACGTCCACCCTGTCGGATCGCGGTCTCCGCGATCTGAACCCGTGCCGCACTTCGAGTTCGCGACGGCCTCCGCGGCGCGCGCAGGCCGCATCCGGCCTTGCGTCCGGCTGCGTGCTGGTGCGCATCCGGCCTTGCGTCCGGCTGCGGTGGACCCGATGCTCCGCGCCGTGACGCGCTGGACACGGAAACGGAAGATCCTTCTTTCCCTGGGCATCTTCGTGCTGGGCCTGCTGGCGCTGGAGGCCGCTGCGCGCATCCGCTTCTACCTGCAGTTCGGCACGTTCTCGCGCGTGCACACGTTCGCGGTCGATCCCGTCTCGGGGCTGGAGATCCCTCCGCCGCTGCGCGACACGGGCGCGATCCGGATCGACAGCCGCGGGTTCCGCGGCGACGAGATCGCGATGCCCAAGCCGCCCGGTCGGATCCGCGTGGCCTTCCTGGGCGCGTCGACGACGTACTGCGCCGAGGCTTCGAGCAACGCGGCGACGTGGCCGAGCCTCGTGTGCGACGCTTTGCGAGCCGCGCACCCCGAGGCGGACATCGACTTCGTCAACGCGGGCGTGGCCGGGTACGTGCTCGACCAGATGACGAAGAACCTCGAGCTGCGCGTCGCGCCGCTCCAGCCCGACGTCATCGTCTACTACGAGGCCACGAACGACTTGACGAAGTGGACGCGCGAGCTGGCGCGCGAGCAGGGCGTCTACACCGGCCACTCCGACAGCGACAGTTGGCTCTCGCAGGCTTCGCTCGCCTGGCACCTCGTCGAGAAGAACTTGACGGTAAAGGCGCGTCAGAAAGAAGCCGCCGCGGCCGTCGGGCGTCTCGTCTGGGACGACTCGCAGCTGTTGCCGCCGTTCCGCGAACGTCTCGAGAAGTTCGTCACGCGCGCGCGGGAGATCGCACCCTGCGTCGTGCTGGTCACCTTCTCGCAGATGGCGCGTGCGGGACAGGACGAGGCGGCGCAAGCCGCCGCGTGCATCACGCACGCCTACTACATGCCCTACATCAGTTTCAGCGCCGTGTTGCAGGGCTTCGCGGCCTACAACGACGTCATCCGCGGCATCGCGCGCGCGCAGGGCACAGGGCTCATCGAGGGCGAGGACGCGATCCCGGCGGACAGGGCCCACTTCGCCGACTCGGTGCACTTCACCGACGCCGGCTGCCGCGTGCAGGCCGACCGCGTCGCCACCGGATTGCTCAGGGATCCGTGCGTTCAGGCTCTCCTCGCGCGCGCGCCGCGCTGAACCGCCCGTACGACCGGCGAATCAAGCTCGGGCCTCGCGCCTCGCTCGTCAGGCGCGCGTCTCGCGCTCGGCACATTCGACGGCGGCACGTTCCATCTCGCGGTCCGTCATCTCCGCGATCATGTCGGCGAAGGTCTTCCGCGGGCGCCAGCCCAGGTCGCGTCGCGCTCGGGACGCATCGCCGCGCAGGTCGTCGACCTCCAGCGGGCGCAAGAGTTCCGCATCGAGGTCGACGTGTTCGCGCCAGTCGAGACCGACGTGCTCGAACGCGATCGTCAGCAGCTCGCGCACGCTGTGCGTGGTGCCCGTCGCGACGACCCAGTCGCCGGGTGCGTCGCCCTGCAGCATGCGCCACATCGCTTCGACGTAGTCCGGCGCGTAGCCCCAGTCGCGACGCGCCTCGAGGTTGCCCAGCGCAACGCGTTCCGTCAGCTCGTGCCGGATACGCGCCGCCGCACGCGCGATCTTGCGCGTCACGAATTCCTCGCCGCGCCGCGGGCTCTCGTGGTTGAACAGGATGCCGTTACACGCGAAGAGCCCGTACGCATCGCGTGCGATCGTCGTCGCGTGGTGCGCGAGCACCTTCGCGGCGCCGTAGGGCGAGCGCGGCCGGAACGGCGTCGATTCGTTCTGCGGCGCGGGCGCACCGCCGAACATCTCGCTCGACCCGGCCTGGTAGTAGCGCACTTCGCGGCGCGCGGTGTCGCGGTGGCCGCGCACGGCTTCGAGCATGCGCACCGCGCCCAGCCCGGTCGTCGCGATCGTGGCTTCGGGCTGCGCGAAGCTCAAACCGACGTGGCTCTGCGCCGCGAGGTGGTAGACCTCGTCGGGCCGCGTGCGGTCGACGATGTTGCGCAGGGCCAGCGGATCGCCCAGGTCGCCGTCGCAAAGCACGAGGTTCGCGTCGCGGGCGGGACCCTCGACGAGGTGCGCGATGCGCGCCAACGTGGCTTGCGAACGTCGACGCACGACTCCGTGCACGCGGTAGCCGCGGCCCAGCAGGAACTCGGCCAGATAGCTGCCGTCCTGGCCCGTGATGCCGGTGATGAGCGCGGTTTTCTGCATGTTTCGCGGCGGCACTGCTGGCGTCGGTTGCGTCGCGCGGTTCTGCGGAACGGACGAGCCGGATGCGGTTTTCTTCCCCGGGAGGTGTCTCACGAGCGCTCACGCGGCGCAAGCGCTCCCGGTCCGGGCGGGTCGCCGTCGGGTGGGGACCCACCGTTCGTTTCGCGGAGGAGCCACGCGACAGTGGCGTCGAGATCGTGCCGCGGCGTCCAGCCGGTCACCGCGCGCAAGCGCGACGGATCGGCGATCCAGGACGACGCGTCGCCCGGCGCGAACTGGAACGTGAAGTCGCGACCCGACGCACGCGCGATGCGCGCCGCCAGGTCCGAGAGACGAGTGCCCGTACCCGACCCGACGTGAAACGTGCCACCTGCTGCACGGGGTGTCTCGACGAGCAGGCGCAACGCGCGCGCGACGTCGCGTCCGTCGGTCAGATCGCGCAAGGCGTCAGGTCCGGCGAGCTCGATGTGCGCGGCTCCGCCGGCGAGCCGACGCAGCAGATCGGGGACGAAGAGCCCCGCCGGCTGACCGGGACCGAGGCTGCCGAAGAGCCGCGCGACGACGACGTCGAGTGCGTGCACGCCGGAGCGCGCCTCGCGTTCGACAGCCAGTTTCGTCAAGCCGTAGGGGCCTTGCGGCGCAAGCGTTGCGTCCTCGTGCAACGGTGTCGAGCTGGGAGCGAACACGTGTGCACTGGATACGACGACGCAACGCGTTCCGGGCGCGTGCAGCGCGATGTGCGCGAAGGTGCGGCGCGCGAGGTGCTGCGTGGTGGCCGCGTCTTCGGGGTGGACGAAACGCGCAGGCACACTCGCACCGGCCGCGAGGACCGCCGCGTCCCAAGGATCTCGCGGAGCCGGGAGCTTGTCGTCCAGCACGAGGTCCACGCGACGCGTACCGGACCGCGGGTGATCCGGCGCGCTGCGCGACCAACCCTCGACCGCGTGGCCGGCGCGCGTGAGCTCGTCGGTCAGCAGGCGGCCAAGGAATCCCGTGGAGCCGAGGACGAGCACACGCATCGAGGCGCATCGTCGCGCGTCGTGCGCTGCGGCACCAGCGCCGTCCGCCGCGATGCGAGTGCGCGTGAGCGAGTCCGCGCTCCGTGCTCGAGTTCTCGCTGAGGCGCTCGAGTCTCCGCTGGCGCGAACGAGTTTCCGCTGACGCGATCAGGCGCTCGCGTGCGACCAGCGCGGCAGGCGCAGGGTCCAGGTCATACGACCCTTTCCGCGTCCGACGAGTCCGAGTTCGCCGCCCTGACCGGCGACGATGCCCGCGGCGGCGGCTAGCGCGTTCGGACCCAGCTCCGGGAAGAGATCGGAGAGGCTGTAGGGCGAGACGACGTCCGCTTCCGCGAGGCCCTCGAGCGGTCCGCTCGGGAAATCGAGGTCCAATGCGACCCAACCATCGCCCTCGCGGACTTCCTGGACGCGCGCGCGGACGAGGTCGCCCTTGCGCGCGGTGCAGCGCACCAGGAAGAACACGGCGTCGAGTGCTTGCGACAGGAGCTGACGGTCGGAGCGCACGGTCGTGCCCGGGCTCGTCTTGAACTGACAGCGCGGCGCTTCCGGGCCGCTCTGCGCGAGACCGGTCGCGAAGAGGTGGACGATTTCGCCCAGGTCGAAGGTCTGCGTGCCGGCCGGCGGGGGCGCGGCGACGTATCCGAGTGTGCGCGTGAACTGCAGAAGGCGCGCGACTTCGGCTTCGAGTTCGCGCAAGCGCGCGCGCGCATCGTCCAGGTCACCCTCGTCGATCTCGGGCGCCGCCTGCGCGAGCATCTTCACGGACAGGTCGATGCGTTGCGCCGCGTCTGCGAGGTCGGCGACCTGCGA
>JBBQCC010000063.1:0-16496 GCA_038318285.1 Planctomycetota bacterium
CGATGCGCCCACCGAGTTGCGGCTCGCCGCGACCGAGCGGGAACGGCTCGAAAGTTGGTCGGCCGACGCGCACCCGGCCGAAGCCTGCGGCCTGCTGCTCGGTCGTCGCGCAGGCGAGTTCACCGAGGTCGTGCACGCGCGTCTTGCACGCAACCGCTCCGTCGAGCTCGACCGGTTCGTGCTCGACCCGGTCGACCACCTCGCCGCCGAGGAGGAAGCGCGCGCGCTAGGTCTCGATGTCGTCGGGGTCTGGCATTCGCATCCCGACGGGCCGGCCGTGCCGTCCAAGCTCGACCGCGCGTCGGCCTGGAGCGGGTGGTCGTACGTGATCGTGTCGGTGGGCGATGCGGCGCTCGCAGGCGTCCGCTCGTGGCGCCTTGCCGGTGAGCCCTTCGGCGAGCCCTTCGGCGAGGAGTGCGTCACGACGCTCGCGATGGAGCGCGTCGCGCCGCCCAACCCCGCGCCCACGCCCCGCGCCCTGTCCTCGGGTCCGCCGGCGCGCTAGGGTCCCGTACGGATCGTCACCCGCCGACCCGGGCCGGGTACGAGCTCCTGCCGATGCGTCCCCCCATCCAGCACCTTCCGGCCCTGCGGGTCGGTCTCCTGGCCGTCGCGCTGGCCGCGCTGTCGACCGCGGCACCCGCGTCCGGTGGCGGAGTCGATCTGCACCTGCCGCCGGCGGACGCGTTCCATCCCGACCGCCAGCCGGGCGCGGACGGCGTGCTGCCGCCGATGCCGGCCGAGACGTGGGGCGGGACGTTGACGGTCCACACCGAGGTGTTCCCGCGACACCTGAACCTCGCGCTGCTGAACTCGGCCTACGCGCGGCGCATCCTGGGCGACGCGCACGCATGGTTGCAGCGCTACGACGATCGCACGCTGCAACTGGTGCCCGAGGTGGCCGAGTCGGTGGTCGTCGAGGACATGCTGACGCGCACCTCGGGCGAGCCGCGCGAGCTGATCGGGCGCGTCACCGCGTCGGACGACGACTGGATCGTGGGCACGGCGGACGGCGAACAGCGCGTGCCGAAGTCCGACACGGCCTCGGTCGCGAAGGGCACGGTCCTCACGTTCCGGATCGGAGCGGGTTGGACGTGGCAGGACGGTCACCCGTTCGACGTCGACGACATCCTCTTCTCGTGGAGCATCTACCAGAACGAGGACGTGCACTGCGACGACCGGCGCTGGCAGCACCTGAAGATCCGCTCGGCCGAGAAGCTCGACGCGCGCACGGTGCGCTTCGTCTACTCCGAGCAGTACTTCCACGCGATCGTCACGGTCAGCGATCTCCTGCTGTTGCCGCGGCACCTGTACGACCCGACGGATCCGGATCACGCCCAGTACATGCCGGAATTCCACGCGGCGCGGCTGGCGAAGGATCCGAACTGGAAGCCCGGTCCGAAGGACATCGCCGACTGTGTCAACGACAACCCGCACAACCGGATGTTCGTCGGCCTCGGGCCGTACCGCATCGCGAAGTGGGACGACGACGTGCTCGAGCTGGAGCGCGCAGCCACGTGGAAGAACGACGCGCGCGCCGGACACGTCGACAGGATCCGCTGGCGCCGCATCTCGAACTTCGAGGCCGCGTTCCGCGCGTTGGAGGCGGGCGAAATCGATTTCGACGATGCGGTGACGACCGAGGACTACCTGGGTTCGGTCGCGGCTTCGCCGGAGTTCCGCGCGAAGTACTACACGGGCGTGCATCGTTCGCAGGCGTACTGGTTCGTCGGCTGGAACACGCAGGTGTCGAAGTTGTCCGACGCGCGCGTGCGGCGCGCGCTGGCGCACGTCGCCGATCTGGAGGGATACCGCGAGGCGTACTACCGCGGCATCCTCGCGCGGACGATGACCGGGCCGTTCCTGCCGGATTCGCCGGCCTGCGATCCCAATCAAGAGCCGTTGGCGCACGATCCGGAACGCGCGGAGCAGCTCTTGCTCGACGCCGGCTGGATCGATCGCGACGGCGATGGCGTGCGCGACCGGGACGGCGTGCCGCTCGAGATCGAGTTGCTCGTGCAGGCACAGAACGCGCCCGCGCTGGGCTTCGCGGCGAAGTACCAGGAGGATCTCGCGCGCGCCGGCGTGCGGCTGAAGATCCAGACGCTCGAGTTCTCGACGCTCAGCGAGCGCAAGAAGAAGCGGGATTTCGAAGCCGTGCTCATGGGTTGGGCGATGGCGCCCGAGGCGGACCCCGAGCAGACCTGGCACTCGAAGTGGGCGGCGCCCGACAAAGAGGGCGGCAACTTCGTCGGGCTCGCCGACGCCGAGGTCGACGCGCTGATCGAGGCCGGCCAGCGCGAGCTCGACTTCGGCGCACGACAGCAGATCTGGCACCGCCTGCAGGCGCGACTCATGGAGTTGCAGCCCTACCTCTTCTGCTACGCGCCGATGCGCAAGTTCGCGATGCTGCGCAAGGTCCGCGGCTTCCAGGAGACGGGGATCGACCCGAACTGGGACGTGCGCGACTTCTACTTCGAGCCGGGAACGCCGGGGACGCGCGCGCAGCTGCGTTGAACATGCGCGACGCAACCGGGGGCGATCTCCAGCTCGGGTCACCTGCGGGCGAGTTCTCGTTCGGGCCACCTGCGAGCGAAACCCCGCTCGACGCACCCCGCGCCACGGTCGAGTCTGCATGACGCGCTGGATCTTGAGCCGCGTCGCTTGGATGGTCCCGACGCTTCTCGGGATCACCCTCGTCGTGTTCCTGGCCGTGCACGCGGCGCCGGGCGATCCGGCCGGCGTTCTGGAGGAGGCGCAGGTGGGCGCGCCGACGGACGTGGACAACCTGGCCCGCAGCGCGCGCTTCCGGGCCGAGCACATGCTCGACGCGTCGCTCGCGCGGCAATACCTGCATTTCCTGGGTCCTTTCGACCTTTCGCCCGCGGGTCACGCTTGGTTCGGCGGTTCGGGCGCGTCGCCTTGGCACGGACTCTTGGCCTTGCAGCTGGGCGAGGAATGGGCGCGCCCCGGCGTAGCCATCGCGCCCGAGATCGGGCGCCGTCTGCGCGTGACCGTGCCACTGTCGGCAGCGGCGCTGCTGCTCGCGTACCTCGTCGCGATCCCGCTGGGTGCGTGGTCGGCGCTGCGCAACGGCACGCGGCGCGCGGGCTTCGTCACGACGGCGCTACTCTGGTCATTCGCGATGCCGTCGTTCTGGCTGGCGATGCTGGCGATCCTGGCGTTCGGGCCGCGCGGACTCGATTGGTTGCCGGTGTTCGGCCTGCACTCGACGGCGGCCGAGGGGGCGGGATGGTGGATGCGCGCGCTCGACGTCGTCGCGCACGCTGTGCTGCCCGTCGTCGTGCTCGCGACCGGCAGCCTCGCGTGGCTCGCGCGCCATGTGCGCGGCAGCGTGCTGCACGAGATGCGATCGGACTACGTGCGTACGGCTCGCGCCAGCGGAGCTTCGGAGCGCGAGGTCGTGCGCCGCCATGCGCTGCCGAATGCGCTGTTGCCGGTGCTGACGTTCCTGGGCGGCGTGCTGCCCGCGCTGATCGGCGGATCCGTCGTCGTCGAGAGCGTGTTCGGCATCGAGGGTCTCGGCAAGTACGCGTACGAAGGCCTGCTGCGCCGCGATCTGAACGTCATCCTCGCAACGACGACGATGTCCGCGGTGTTGACGCTCGTCGGCATCCTGCTGTCGGACCTGGCCTATGCGTGGATCGATCCGCGCATCCGCGTGGGGGCGCGCGATGAGCACTGACGCGTTGCGTCCTGAAAAGGCGACCGATTCGCGCGCCGCGCGTTTCCTGGCCCAGCGCGGCGCTTGCGTCGGCGCGTGGATCCTGGCGTTCCTGGGTACGTTGGCCGCGTGGGCTCCGTTCCTGGCGAACGATCGGCCCTACGTACTGGTCGCGACGGACCACGGCGAGATCGACCGCGCGCGCCGCGAGCTGGTTCCGCTGGCCGAATCGCTCGCACGTGCCGTGCACGCACTCGATGCGGACGGATCCGCGTCCGCACGGTCGCCGCGCGTGCTGCGTGACGCCGTCGACCGCGAGTTGCGTGCGTTGGAGCAGCGCATCGGCGTGCTCGACGCGGCCGACGGTGTCGCCGCGACGGCTCGCTTGCGCGGGGCGCTGAGAGAACTTCAAGCTCGTGTGGACGAGCGAGTCGCGATCACGGCGGCGACCGTCGCCGACGCGCTGGTCGAGGACACGCGCAGCGTGCGCGACGAACTCGCCGCAGATCCCGCGCGCGGTGCCCAGCGTCGATCCTTCCCCTTGTTCGCCGCCCTCGACGCGGTGGACGTGTTCGTCGCGCTGCTGCCGATCGCCGCGCTGGTCGCGTGGATGGTGCGTCGTCGGTTCGGCGCGCTGCGAGCGGTGATCGCCGCCGCCGCGTGTGCGCTGGCGCTGGCGGGCGTCGTGCGCCTGGCATCAGGTCCGTCGCCGACACACGCACCGAGCCATCTCAAGGCGGCCGTCGCACGCGGCACGGTCGAGGTTCGCGGCGTCTTCTTCCCGCCGATTCCGTACGGTTTCGCGGAGACCAACCTGGCCGAGGTTTGGTGTCCGCCGACGTGGCTCGGCGAGCATGCGCAGTCCGCGATCGCGGCGCGCTTCGGCGAACCGAGCGTCGATTCGCCCTGGCGGCACCTGCTCGGAACGGACGCACTCGGTCGCGACGTCGCCGCGCGCGTGCTGTGGGGCGGGCGCGTCAGCTTGGCGATCGGCCTCGCCGCTGCGCTGCTGCTCTCCGTCATCGGGACCTTGCTCGGAGCTGCCGCGGGGTTCGCCGGAGGCCGAGTGGACGCATCGATCTCGCGCGTGATCGAGGTCGTGCTGTGCTTCCCGGCGTTCTTCCTCGTCCTGTGCGCGATCGCATGGTCGGACCCCGACGTCGTGCCCGTTCCGATCGCAATCGTGCTCGTCATCGCCGCGGTCGGTTGGACGACGACCGCGAGGCTCGTGCGCGCCGAGGCGTTGCGTGTGGCCCAGTCGGAACACGTCATGGCGGCGCGCGCTCTCGGCCTGCATCCGCTGCGCGTGTTGCTCCGTCACGTGCTGCCGAACTCGATCGGCCCGGCGCTCATCGCGTTCGGGTTCGCGGCGGGCGGCGCGATCTCTGTCGAGTCGTCGCTCGCGTTCCTCGGGCTCGGCGCGCAAGTGCCGATCCCGTCGTGGGGCGGGCTCGTGGGCGAAGCGCGCGGCGCGGATCAGGCTTGGGCCTGGATCACGCCTGGATTCTGCGTGTTCCTCGCTGTGTTCGCGTGGGTGCTGGTGGCCGAAGCCGTGCGCGAAGCACTCGATCCGCGCGCTGTCCCCGAGGGCACGACGTGACGCAACACCTCGTCTCCATCCGCGGTCTGTCCGCCACCGTTCCGCTGGCGAGCGGTCGCGCGCGAGCGGTCGAACACGTCGACCTCGACGTCTCACAATCGACGTCGATCGCCATCGTCGGCGAATCGGGCTCGGGCAAGACGCTGACCGCGCTCGCGATCCCCGCGCTGCCGCCTGCGGGCGTCGTGTACGCGGGCTCGGTGCTCGTCGACGGTCGCGACGTTTCGAGCTCGTCGCCCGCTGAACTCCAGCGGCTGCGTGGGCGCGTCGTCGGGTTCCTCTTCCAACAGACGGCCGATGCGCTCGACCCGCTCGTGCGTGTCGGCGAGCAGATCGGCGCACCGGCGCGACGTCACCTGGGGCTCGACGCCCGGGTTGCGGCGCTCCGCGCGCGCGAGTTGCTGGCGCGCCTCGCCGTGCCCGACCCGGAACGCGCGGCAGCGGCGTTCCCGCACGAGCTGTCGGGCGGAATGCGCCAGCGCGCGGCGCTCGCGCTCGCGCTCGCCGCGGAACCGGCACTGCTCGTGCTCGACGAGCCCACGAGTGCGCTCGACCCGGTCAGCACGCGCATCCTCTTGGCCGAGGTCGCCGCGGAGCGCGCGCGGCGCGGAATGGCGTCGATCCTCGTGACGCACGACCTGCGGCTCGTTGCCGACCACGTCGAGCGCGTCGTCGTGATGTACGGCGGCCGCGTCGTCGAGGAAGGACCGGCGCGCGCGCTGTTCGCGCGTCCGGCGCACCCGTACACGCTGGGCCTCTTGCGATCGCTGCCGACGGGCGCGCGTCGCGGTCGCCGTCTCGCGGCCATCGATGGTGCGCCGCCCGCGATCCACGAGCGGCCGAGCGGCTGCGCGTTCCGCACGCGCTGCCCTTTGGCGCGCGAGCGCTGTGCGAACGAAGTCCCGCGGCTCGAGGCAATCGAATCCGCAGGGTTGGTGTCGGAATCGATGCGCCGCGTCGCCTGCTTCGCCAGCGCGGAGGTCCCGGTGCCGTGAGCGAAGTCCTGCTCGAAATACGCCACGTAGTCGTGGACCACCGCCACAGCGAGATGCGCGCGCGATCGACGCCGGTCGTGCGCGCCGTCGACGACGTGTCGCTGCGCGTCCACGCCGGGGAAGTCGTCGCGGTCGTCGGCGCGTCGGGCGCGGGGAAATCGACACTCGCCCGCGCGGCGCTGGCGTTGCTGCGATCGACGTCGGGCGCGGTTGCCTGGAGCCCGGCGCGCGGCGCACCTCTGGTCGACGTTGCGCGACAGAACGCGGCCTGGATCCGCGCCGCGCGTCCACGTTTCCAACCCGTGTTCCAGGACCCGGTCGCGAGCCTCGATCCGCGCTGGACGGTGCGCGCGATCCTACACGAGGCGCTCGACGTGCGCGCGTCGACGGGTGATGCACGCGAGGATGCGGTCCGTGCGCTGCTCGTGCGCGTCGGCCTCGGCAGCGTGCACCTCGATCGCACGCCGAACGCACTGTCGGGCGGCGAGGCGCAGCGCGTGTGCCTCGCTCGCGCGCTGGCGACCGACCCCGACCTGCTCGTGCTCGACGAGCCCGTCGCCGCACTCGACGCGTCGATCCAGGCGCAGGTTCTCGATCTGCTGCAGGACCTGCGGCGCGAGCGCGAGCTGGCGTTCCTGCTGGTCGCGCACGACATGGCGCTCGTGGAGTGGATGGCCGATCGCGTCGTGGTGATCGAGCGCGGCCGGATCGTCGAGGAAGGCCCGGCCGTGGAGGTGTTGCGCGCGCCGCAACATCCGATCACTCGGGAGCTGACCGGCGCTGCCAGCTCACTCCACTAGGGCAGCGGCACATCGAAGTCGCGCGCCAGGATGCGGCGCAGCTCTTCGAAGTTGTCCACCGTGTAGTCCGGCTGGATCGATGTTCCTTCGATGCCGTGCCGCGCGGCGCGGCGCGACCAGACGGTGATCATGCCCAGCGATTTCGGCGGCGCGATGTCGTGCAGCGGGCTGTCGCCGACGTACATGACCTGTCCGGCCTCGAGGCCGAGGTCGCGCAGCGCGAGCGCGTACAGCTTGGGGTTGGGCTTGCTGATCCCGATCTGGTCCGAGATGAACACGGCGCGCGGGTCGAGGTAGGGCACGAGCCCGAGGCGCACGAGTTTCTCCGCCTGTTTCACGGTCCAGCCGTGCGTGACGATCCCGAGGCGCATGCCCGCGCGCTTGAGGTCCGCGAACAGCGGGAACACGTCGTCGAAGGGCGCGAGCTCGCGGAACTTCGTGTCGTGGTAGGCCGCGACGCCGGCCGCCACGATCAGCGCGGAGTTCGTCGCGCGCAGGCAGTCCGGGCGCAGCCGCTGGATCAACTTGTCGAAGTGGTGCTCGTAGTTCGAGCTGAATTCCGCCAGCACCTCGTCGAGTTCGCGCAGCACGACGTCCTCGGACACGTCGAGCCCGGCCTGGATCATCGCGCGGACGGCGTTGCGGCGCGCCTTCTTGGCGAACTCGGTCGTCGAGACCAACGTGTCGTCGATGTCGAACAGAATCGCTTGGAGTCGACCCACGCGAACATCCTCACAAAACGCGAGGACCCGCGTCCAGCATCGCCGGCCGCGGGTCCTCGTTCCGTATCGGCTTGCTCAGGGCAGGATCGTCACGCGCGCCCAGTCCGACGTCAGCCGTCGCGGCGAGGTGAAGTAGCCCTGGAAGTACAGCGACTGGCCGATCTGGTTCGCCGCCGAGGGCAGCGTGAAGGTCGTCAGCGCGTAGCCGCTGGCGTCCGAGTTCCCGATCGGGATCGAAACCATGTCCGCGCGGCGCAGGTGCAGCGTGCCAACGCCCGGGAAGAGATTCGGAGCCAAAGCCTGACCGCGCGACCAGAGCAGTCGCGTCGGCGCGTTGACCGGGCCGTTCATCTCGATCGAGATGGTGTCGCCCAGACCCGGCACGCCGGTGACGCTCATGTCCATCTGTTCGAACGCGTACAAGGAGAACCCGCCGCCGCCGGCGAACGTGTTCGCGTGCACGGGCTTCCAGGCGACCGCGACGCGGCAGCCGTCTCCCGACATCTCGAGGTCGTACACCGACCCCGTCAGGTTGTGCAGCGCGACCGGCGCGTTCTGGTTCTTGCGATACAGGCGGACTTCGGGGACCAGGTTGCCCTCGTCACCCCAGAGCCCGGCCGCGAAGCGCTGGCCGTCGTTGCTGACCGAGAGCGCCGAGACCACGTTCTGGTAGGAACCGGTTCCCTGCGCTTCGTCGCTCATCGTGATCGTCTTCGACGGCACGTCGAGCGCTTCGATGCGGATGCGCAGGTTCTGGTCGTAGTAGTGCCAGCCGATGGCCAGCGTCGAGCCGTTGGCCGACAGGGCCAGACGGTCGCAGATCAGGCTGCCCGGGAGTTCGCGCAAGTACGTCTGCGTGTAGGTCCCGGCTGAGTTGCGCTCGTAGACGTGCACCTTGTTGAACTCGCCCCAGGCGAAAACGCGGCCGTCGCCGGAGATCGCGTGGCCGTCGAACATGCCGGACAGGACGACCTGCGTGATCGTCGTGTGTGTGTTCACGTTCCAGAGGTAGGCGTACCCGTTGGACGACATGTAGAGCGTGTTGCCGTCGGCGGCGAGCTCGAAACCGCGCAAGTGCACGCCGAAGTAGGGGATGTTGCCCGTGTACACCGGCGTCCCGCTGCTGCCGTTGAACACGGCGATGTTCAGGCGCTGCTCGAACGGGTACAGCGTCGCCGCGACGATGCGCGTGCCGTCAGCGGAGATGTCGACGCGCGAGAGCCCTGACGTGACGCCCGGGAAGGACCAGGTCCAGTCCGGCGTCGACGAACCCGAGTGCCAACGGCTGACGACCGCGACGCGGTTCGACGTCACGTTGTTCTGCACGATCTGGTGCACGGTCGCGTGCACGTCCGCCATCTCGGCCGACTCGCAGAACGCGTTCTGACCCGCGATCGCGACGTTCGACGTCCAGGCCGGCATGGCCGGGTTGGGCGAGAAGCCCGAGAGGAGTTCGACGTGGTCCTGCCCGAACTCGATCTGGCTGAACACCTGCGTCCCCTGCGCGCCGATCGAGACGACCTTTGGCGTCCAGTCGGGGTTCGAGCGCGTCCAGATCGCACCGTCGATGACGAGGTCCTGCGAACCGCCGCCCGCGCCCGGAGGCGTCGCCGCCCGCGTCCCGTCGACGGTCGTGACGACCGCCCCGGCGGCGCTCGTCTGGAGCGTGCTGGACGTCGCGGAGCGCCCCTGCGCCCAAGCGACGCTGGTGAGGGCGCATGCCACGCCGATTCCAATGCCCAATTTCCTGCTGAGGATCCGTGTCATCTGCCCTGACTCTCCCGTTGCCTTGTGGAACCTGGGCTGCCATCCAGGTTGCAGACCGGATCGGGAGGGGGAGGGCTGGATCCTGAGCCGAGAGGCGAAATCTTGGAAATTGCATTCGGCGGACAGGCCTGGAGTGCGGTGGCCGTGTTCAGGCTGGGTAGGGCGCGGAACGGGGTGCCCCGAAACGCCAGGAGCCGCCCCTCGCGGGACGGCTCCTGTTCGTTCCGACCGCTCCCGTTGGGACGGGCGCGGGTTGGACCCGCGCTTTGGGTCCATCCGGTCGGATCAGCGCAGTCGAATCAGCGCGTTTCGATGCGCCGCAGTTCCTCGCGCACGTCCGTGATGCGCGCGCGGATGAGGATCACGAGCGAGCGGTTCTCGTCGCTGTAGCCCTCGCTCTTGAAGAAGAATCCGACGATCGGGATCTTCGCGAACCAGGGCACTTCGGCGCGGCGCTCGATGCTGCGCACGCGGGACAACCCGCCGAGCATCAGCGACCCACCGTCCGGGATCGTCGCCGTCGTGAAGACGCTCTGCACTTCCAGCTCGGGCAGCTGGAAGGTGATCGGCGACGTGTTGCCGCCGAGGGTCGAGCTGAAGTTTCGCAGCGCGACGACACGCGCGACCGTCGGTTGGACCTCGAGGGTGAGGTACTTGCGGTCGTGGTGGATCGTCGGGCGGACGTCCAGGACGATGCCCTCCTGCAGGATGTTGATCTGCGGATCGGCGACGGCCTGGAACTGCGCGACCTCGACGTCGAAGTCTTGGATGTAGGCGCGTTGGTTGACGACGGTGACGTAAGCGCGCTGCGTGTTGTGCACGGACAGCACCTGGTCGTTGACCAGTTGGATGTTCGAGCTCTTCTCGACCGCGCGCAGGATCGTCGACAGGTTCAGGTCGTTCAGGTAGCTGAGCTGGTAGGTCAGACCACCGATCGTCGTGAGCTGGTCGCCCAGCGCCGAGCCGAAGAAGTTCTGCGTCGTGGCACGGAAATCACCGTCCTGGCCGTCGTCGTAGAACGCACCGGCCGAGGGCGCACCGGCCGCGTTCGTGCCCTGCGTACCCGTGCCACCGTTGTCGAGACCGCGGCTGGCCTGGTCTTCGAGGCCGTTCGTGACGTCGGACACGGTGACCGTGTCGATGCCGCGGAAGTCGACGCCGATCTCCTGGATCCAGTTCTGCGCGACCGTCATGAACTTCGACTCGATGGTGACGAGCGAAGAGCTGAAGCGGCGCAGGTCCTCCAGGAACAGGCGCACCTGCTCTTGGATCTCGGGCGTGTGGTTGATGACGATGAAGCCTTCGCCGGCCTCGATCGAGACGCCTTCGTCCTGCCACGTGCCGACGGCGACGTTCTCCTGAATCAGGGTCGCGAGGTCGTTCGGCTCGAGGATGCGCGGCTTCTCGCCGATGCCGCCGAAGGGGCCGCCGCCGTCGTCGTCCTGCAGTTCGTCGAGCAGGCGGATCCGGTCGATGCGCGGGCCGATGAAGTCCGTGAGGCCCATGACGAGGTCCTGCACGTCGTGGTTGACGACGATCGGGCGGCTGCGCGCCTTCTCCTTGGTCGTCAGGATCACGGCCTCGTGGCGGATCGTCCAGGTGACGTTCTCGCCGGCCATCTTCGTGATCAGGTTGAGCGCTTGCTCGAGCGTGATCTTGTTCTCGAACGAGAACGTGAAGAGCACGCCGCCTTCGCTGGCCGCGGCCTCCGCGGCCGGGTCGACGACCAGCGGCGCTTCGGTCTGGGCGCGCAGCGCGTCGACGACCTTGGAGAGGCTCTCCTCGTCCTTCATCGTCAGCGACAGCTTCGTCTTGCGTAGCATGTCGCGCAGCTCGGCCTCGCCGGGGTCGATCTTGCTGGAGAGGTCGAGGCCCGGGCGACGCGCGCGCAGTGCCGTCATCGTGTTCCACTTCTCCGGGTCGGGGAGGGTGATGACGTCCGTGTAGGGGACCTGGAGTTCCTTGATGGATTCGCGCCAGCGGCGGAACTGCTCACCCTTCTCCTCGATGTAGTCCGCGCGCACCTTCGTGCGGCCGGCGCGGAACGCGGCGTCCTTGATCTCGCGCGCCTTCTGGCTGCGCGGGTCGAGGCGTAGCGCCTCGCCGGCGAGGCGCTCGGACTCCTCGTACTCGGTCCGCTCGAACGCGTCGATGGACTGCTCGAGGATCGAGTTCACGATCAGCGCGCGCTGGCCCATCTGGGCCTCTTCGCGATCGCGGAGCTGCTGGGTGGCCTGTTGGCGCGCGGCCTCCAGGTTCGCCTTCTCGGCTTCGGCGCGCTGCGTGCGCACCTGCTGGAGCATGTTCTTCGCCTGGGTGTCGAGGCCGTTCCACTCGATCGAGTAGGGCGCGAAACGCACGGCGTTGTTGGCCACTTCCAGCTCGGCCGTAGCCGCTTGGTAGTCGCCGCGCGCGACCATGACGCGCGCCTTGTTCAGCGAGTCCTGCACTTCGGCGCGCAGCTGCTGCACGCGCAGGGCGTACTCGGCCGTGATGTCCTGGCTGGAGACGTTCGCCCCCGCGACCGGATCGCCCTGGAGGGCGAGGATCTTCGAGCGCAGCTCGCGCCCGCGCGGGCTCTCGGCATCGACGTTGAGTGCCGCCTCGACCTCGGCGCGAGCGGTGTCGAGGTGGAGTTCCTCGAACGCGCGCTGCGCATTGGTCAGGTGGTACTCGAGGAGGTACGCGTCGCGCTGCTTCTTCAGCTCCATCGCGCGCGCGTCCTGCGAGAGGTCGCCGGTCCCGGAATCCTGCAGGGGCTCTGCGGTGGGCTCGACGCGAGCCTCGGGAACGGGGCGGGAAGCGGGGTCGGTCGCGGTCGCGACCGTGCCGGCGCTCTGGCATCCCGCTGCGGTGAGCAGGAGACCCATCGTCCAAGCGTAGCGTTGCATCGTCATCGTTCCGTGCTCGTCGAGTCGAGGCTCGTCAGGGGGGACGTGTGTCGTGGGGTAGGGCAGATCGACCGGCTCAGCGACCGGATCCGGGAGGCGCGATCTGCGCCGGCGTGGGCTCGAACTCCTGCGGGATGACGATGTTCGCCTTCAGCAGGATGAGGAGCTTGCGGTTCGAGACGTACTTGCCCTGGCGAGAAAAGAAGAAGCTCAGCAGGGGGATCTTGTTGAGGAGCGGCACGCCGGACGCTTGGTCCTGCTTGTCCGACACCTTGAGGCCGCCGAGGAGCACCGTGCCGCCGTCCGGCATCGGGATCGACGTGCGGACGCGCTGGTACTCGACCTCGGGCAACTGGATCGTCACCGAGTTCTGCGAACCCAGCGTGGTGACCACTTCGCGGATCGGACGACGCAGCGTCGCGATCGTCGGGCGCAGTTCCAGCGTGATGAAGCGGCGGTCCGCCGAGATCACGGGGCGGACGTCGAGCACGACGCCGTCCTGGACGACGTTCACGATCGGGTCGGCGATCGAGGCCGCTTGTGCGATCTCGACGTTGAAGTCCTGCACGTACGCGACGTGGTTGACGACCGACAGGTTGCCGCGCGCGGTGTTGTGGACGCTGATGCGCGGGCTCGTGACGAGTTCGACGCGCTCCGACTTGCTGACGGCGCGCAGGATCATTTCGAGCTGGATGTCGTTCAGGTACGTCCACTGGAAGGACAACCCGCCCGAGCCCGTCAGGACTTTCTCGTCGCCGAGGGCCGTGTCGTACAGCTCCTCGACGCGCGCACGCATCTGCTGGTTCGACGACTTGTCGTAGAACGCGCCCGAGTCGGTGCCCTGGCCGATTTCCTGGCCGAGGTCCTGCTGCGTCGAGGCGTTGCCGAAGTCGTTGAAGAAGTCGTTCGAGCCGAGGCCGGGTTGACCCAGGCCGCGGAAGTCGACGCCGATGTCTTCGAGGAAGTTGTCCTCGACCGACAGGAACCGCGCCTGGATGTCGACCAGGATGCCCGTCGCTTCGCGCAGGTCGCGCAGCAGCTTCTCGATCTGGGCGTGCACTTCCGGCGTCTGGTGGACGACCATCGTGCCGTTGCTGATGCGCAACGAGTTCTGCGGGTCGGCTTCCCACGAGCCTGGCGACACGTTGTTGCGGATCAGCGTGTCGAGCGCGTCACCGGTGATGACGTTCGCTTCGCGCTCGGCCTTCTCCTCTTCGGCGAGCTGCGTGCCGCCCGAGGGGGACACGTTCATCTCGCGGCCGGGGAAGTCCGGGATCGGACGGATGAGGTCCTGGACGCCGTACGTGCGCAGGACTTGGCCGCCCTTGAGCTCGTCCTTCGTGACGAACTTCACGACGCCGTCCTCGATCTTCCAGCGCAGGCTCTCGTGCGTCTCGGAGATCAGGTCGAGGACCTTGCGGACGCTGCGCGTCTTGAGGTCCAGCTTGATCGTGCGTTGCTCTTCGTCGAGCTCTTCGCGCACCTTCGGGCTGATCAGGAAGTTCACGCCCGTGACCTGCTGCAGGAAGCTCGCGACCTCGTCGAGGGGCGAACCGTTGCCGTCGGGGCCGAGGAACTTCGGCTCGATCGTGCGCTGGTCGAGGATGTCGAGGACCAGCTGCTTCTCCTGCTCGATGCCGACCTCGAGGTGGCTGAACTCCAGCGGCGTGCGCTGCGAGACTTCGCGCCAGCGGGCGAGGTCGTGGAAGATGAGCGTGTCGTTCTGCATCACGTCGAGCGTGTCCAGCTCGTCGAACGTGCGGATCCACTGCTCGCGGTAGTTCTGGCGGACGGTCTCGTCCGTCTTCTCGTGGCGCATCTCCTGCGCCAGGTCGCGCAGCTCCTTGGCCGGCGCGTTGTTCGCGTCCTCGAGCAGGATCTGGCCCGTCAGCGCTTCGGCCTTGGGGTAGTCCTCGGCCAAGAAGGCGGCGTTCGCGCGGTCGAACAGGTCGCGCAGGCGGTCTTCGCGGTTCTGGCGCGACTCGGCCTCGGCTTGCTGACGCACGGCATCGGCGGCGGCGGCGGCCTTGCGCGCGGTTTCGGCCTTGTTCTCCTGGGCGAGGCGAACGGCGGTCTCCAACTCGCCGCGGACCAGCTTCGCGTCGAGCGAGTCCGTCGCGATCAGCGGGTTGTAGCGCAGGATGACTTCGGCCTGGCGGTACTGCTCGACCGCGGTCGCGAAGTCGCCTTGGGCCAGCGCGTTCTTGGCGCGGATCCGGGCGTCCTCGGCGGCCATGCGCGCTTGGCTGCGGCGCACGATCTCGCGTTGGGTCGCGTCCTCCAGGAAGGAGCCGGCCGACGCGTAGCGGTCGCCCAAGAGGGCCTCCACCTTGCGCATCTGGCCGCGCGCCGACTGGCTCGACGGATCCAGGTCGAGCGCGTTCGAGTAGGCCGTCAGGGCCGCCTCGAGATCGCCGGCCTGCATCAGGCGGTCGCCTTCCTCGAGGTACTGCCCGGCGAGGAACGTCTGCTGTTGGCGCAGACGCGCGGCGCGAGCCGCGTCCTCGGACAGGTCCCCGGACTGCGCCGAAGCGGAGGGCGCGAAAGCGGCATCGGCCGCCTCCACACTCTCCGTGCCTTCGACCGTCAGGCTCTCGAGGTCGAGAGCGGCGGGTTCAGCAGCCGTGCGGACGATGGGCGCGGGTTCGGCCGCGCTCGATCCGGACGAGTTGCAGGAGCAGGGGAGCGCCGCGAGGAGCGGGACGAGGAGGAACCTGTGCTGCATGGGTTCAGAGACCAGGGATCGTTTCGTTGCCGGTCGACACGATGCAACCGAACACCGCGGGTGACATGTCCGTCACCTCCGCGGAATGCGGTTCACCTTGCAGCCGGGGATCGTGGATCAACGTGGGGGGTCGTCGTCGCGACGATGAACGGTCCACGCACCCCGAAGGGCGCTCGCAGAAGCGACTAGGTGTCACGAGATCCACGCCGAACAGTCAGGAACTGAGGGGCGCGGGTCGCGGGACGCCGAGGGGGGGACGTCGCGGTCGTCGGTCGTGGGGGCGGCAAGGAACGTGAGTCCTCGGGTTCGTGCACGGCGCGCGTGCTGGCGAAGCGTGTCGAAGTGCGACGTGCGAATCTCCGCGCGGGAGGATTCACACGGAGCGCGTCGGTGCGATCCGTCGTTTCGAACTGGTTGAACTCGCGGGCCGAGAAACCCGGGTCTGGCAGAGCGGGCGGGGAGCTTACCGGCGTCCACTTGGAGCGTCAACGCCGTGTCAGGTCCTCGTGATGCGCGTGTTGGCTCTCGAGCGGAGAGTCGAACCCGCGGTTCGGGCTCTACCCCCGGTCCACGAGCCGGTTACGTGCCCGATGTGGGGCGCGTCGAAGTGCTCGTTCCCGGCCCGGAATCGCGCGTCGGTGCCGTGAGTCCGATCGTGCTCATCGCGAGCTGGATGTCCTTCCAGCACTCCTTCTTGTCCGCCGGATTGCGCAGCAAATAGGCCGGGTGGAACGTGGGCACGACGGGCCGACCGCGCACGGTGTGGACGCGCCCGCGCATCGCGTTCATCGCGGCGGTGATCCCCAAAACGTGCATCGAAGCGTGGCGACCGAGCGGCACGAGGATGCGCGGCCCGAGAATTTCGATCTGGCGGTCGAGCCAGGGCGTGCAGGTGGCCTTCTCGTCCGGCGAGGGGTCGCGATTGTCCGGCGGACGGCATTTCAGGACGTTGGCGATCCACACGTCCTGGCGGTCGAGCCCCATGCCCTTCGTGACGATGTCCGTCAGCAGCTTCCCGGCGCGACCGACGAACGGGACGCCGGTCTTGTCCTCCTCGGCCCCGGGCGCCTCGCCGACGAACATCAGGCTGCTGGAGCCCTTTCCGTCGAGGAAAACGGTGTTCGTGCGCGTCTGGCACAGCGTGCAGGCCTGGCATTGCGCGACGCCGCGCCGCACCTCGTCCAGGTCGCGCGCCGCCGCGGATTGGGCCCGGACATCGGCCGCCGAGCGCGCCGGGCCCGCCGCGACGGTCGGATTGGAGGCGGTTTCCACAGCATCGATGGCTGCGGGCTTCGAACTTGCTTTTCTAGC
>JBBQCC010000064.1:0-16476 GCA_038318285.1 Planctomycetota bacterium
TCAGGGCCGCATAGCCCGGCTCCGACGAGTTCACGTTCGAGATCACGGGCGTCGTCGTGCCCAGCCAGTTGCCCGAGAAGTCCTTGGGCGTGAGCGTCGTCATCCGATCCTGGACGTCCGCGTACCAGTTGCCCGCGATCGTGTTGCTGTTGAACGCCGAGTCTGCGGCGCCTTGCGGCGACGGCGCGACATCGAGGAACAATACGTTGGCGGTCCAGTTGTTCTGGATCGAGTTCTCGAACAGCGAGCACGACGTCGTCTGATTGCGCAGGATCAAGCCCGTGCGGTTGTCGTCGATGACGTTGTTGTAGACGGAGATGTTGCTGCAGTTGTTGATGTCGATGCCGGTGCGCGTGCCGTAGATGCGGCAGTTGCTGACCGTGCCGCTCTGGCGGCTCTGGATGGCGACGCCGGCCGAGCACAGGCTGTCGTTCCAATCCGTGACGTTGTTGCCCTCACGCGTGATCGTGAAGCCGTCGAGCCGGATGTCCTCCGCGTTGAAGCGGAAGGCCGAACCCTGCGCGTTCACCGACGCCCGCACGCCGATCACGATCGAAGCACCAATGCCCGAGCCCTGCACCGTCATCGCGGCCGGAATGCCGACGTTCTCCATGTACGTGCCCGGCGCGACGAGCACCGTGCCGCCCGGAGCCACTGCGTTGACGCCGGCTTGGATCGTGGCGAACGAATCCGTTCCGATCGAGGTCCCCGGACCCGGCGGGTTCGTGCCGTTCGGGAGGCCCACGAAGTTGTCGTCGACGTAGACGATGCTCGGCGGCGGCAGCACGAGCGCCCTAGCGGCGGAAGCGGTCGCATTCACGTTCAGGGCCGAAATCAAGGCCAAAATCGCCAGAGTGGCGATACGGAAGAACGTGGATACGAACGAACGAACGTGCGGCAGGGCCGTCGAAATCGCGAGCATGGTAGAAGTCCCGGCAGGGGGGGGGCGCCCGGACGGCACGGCGTGGTGCGTCCGAACGGTTGCGCTGGACAGGGGAATGATCGACACGCGCACGGTCGACTGCGCCCGAGTCTCCACGCACCTTGCAACTCGCGCAAGGGGGCAATCGGCATTGGCGCGGATCCACGTTTCTGAACACGCACTTGCGTGCGCCGGCGACGTTCGAGCGCGGGCTCGTGCGCCCTGGGGCCCGCACAACTTCAGACGAAGTTCAGATCGCGGGTCGGGCCTGCAGGCGGACGGCCCCCCCCCCGCGCGGGCACTCAGGCCGTGCGGCGCGCCAGGGCCCGCGCCAGCGCGTTCGCAGCGCGCTCGACCTTGGCCGGGTCCGCGAGCATCTCGGCGAACGGCGTGAACGCCTGCACGAGGAGGTCGCGGCGTAGCTCCAGGCACAGCGTGCGCTCGGGGTACGCGCTGGCGAAGACGTGCGCGAGCGAAGCCGGGTGCAGCGCGTAGGCGCCGTTCCGCACGACGTCGAATCCCGCCGCGACGAACTCGCGCTGGGCCGCCGCGACCAGCACGGGGTCGGCGAGCCGTGCGCCGTCGGGCGGATCGACGATGAGGTCGACGGACGCGCGCAGCGGCCACGTCTCGATCCGGTCGGGTTCATACGCGGCGCGCAGGCTCGCGACGATGTCGTCGTCCACCGCGACGTCCACGGTGCGCGGCGCGTAGCTGTGCACCATCAGCGCACGGCCGCCCGCGCCGCACACTGCGGCGTACGCGCGCGTCGCCAGCTCGCGGTACTGGCCGTAGCGCGCGAGCAGCAGGTCCCGGTCGCGCGCGTCGCGCACCCAACTCGGCAAGCCCGCGGTCATCTCTCCCGGTGCGGACGGGCGCGCGCGCGCCGCCTCGTCGATGTCGCGGTTGCAGTCCACGAACGTGCGCGGGATCCGGCAACGCAGGACGACGCAGGCGCGCGTCGGGTCTTGTGCGACGGCGAGCTGGGCGGTGCGCAACGCGACCTCGGGGGCACCCACATCCGTGTTGACGAAGAAAAAGGCCTGCAGATCCACGGGAAATGATCCGACCAGCTCGCGCCATAGATCGTCGTAGTCGCGCGCCCGAGTCGCGCCATGGGGGACTTCGAACAGCACCGACGGCGGCCCGACCGCGCGCGTGCCGCGCACTTCGGTGACGTCACAGATGCCGGGGATCGAGCGCAGGGAGTTCGTCGTCATGTCGGTCGGAGAATCGCCCGCTCTGGCGGCGTGTGCGTGCTCTGAGCAAGTGAAGAGTTCACACGCTCTCGCGCTGCAGAGCAGCGCCATGAGCTTCGGAGAGCGCGTAGGCTCGATCTCTTCACGCGCTCTCAGGGCTTCTTCGGGAACAGTTCGATCAGGCGTTCGGCCCAGCGCTTCGCGTGCTCGACGAGTCCGGACTTGCTGAAGTGGATCTTGTCCTGGCTGTGGCGCAGCGCGCCCAACATGTCGTCGGTGTCGGGACCGCGCAGCGCGACGCCGTCCTTCCACAGCTGCGCTTGCGCGGCACGGATCGGATCCATTTTCGCCGCTTCGAGTCCGGGCACATAGCTGACGTGCGCGACGACCCACGGCATTTCGACGCCCGTGTCCTTCCGTAGGTCGCCCTGCAACGCTCGAAACTTCTCGACGTACTCGTCGGTGCTCACGCCACCGTCCGCGTCGGACTCGCCCTGGTGCCAGAGAATCGCGCGCATCCGCCCGAGCGCCTTCACGCGCTTGGAAAGCGCCGAATACAGCGGCAATTTCTGCCCTTCCAGTGGGCTCGCGAGCTTCTGCCACTGCCGGATCGACGTGCCTCCGTAGCCGCACGACGCGAACGCGACGGGCACGTTCCAGGCCTCGACGAGTGCCTTGCCGCACGCTGGCCAGGGGCTGCCGCCCGCGGACGTGTCCTGCACGCCGGGCATCGGATCCGCCGCCAGCGTCCAGTGCTTCCCATCGAAGGCCGAAACGCGGTCGTCCATGGAGGGCGTGCGCTCCTCGCCGTAGTTCGTGGAGTTCGACTGACCCGCCACGACGAACACCTCGCCGACGCCAAAGCGATCGACGTGCGCGATCTCGACGGGGCCGGCGATGCCGTCGACCGACACCGCGATGCGGTACCAGCCGCCGTCGGGCAGCGTGACGCTGGCCTCGAACGCCGATGTGGAGCCGGGGCCGCCGTCCTTCGTCTTGGCGAGCTCCGCGCGCGCGAGCACGTTCGGTGCGCTGTCCGTGCCCGAGTCCGTGCTCGCGCGCTGCACCGTCGCGACCATCCGCCCGATCGCCGAGGGCGCGACGACGCGCACCGGGACCTCCGTCTTGCCGTTCTCCGAGCGCTGGAACACCTGACGATCGGCGGGGATACCGATGGTGATGGGCGGATCGGACGCGAGGAATAGCATGCAGAGGAGGGCGAGCATCGGCGGAGTTCCAGTGTTCGTGTTCGTGTTCGCGGTCCAGGACACTAGCATCGGGTCCCGCGAGCATGTCCGACAAGCTGCCTCACATCCCGCGCTCGCGCGGCGACGACGACTGGTCGAAGCCGGCGATGGAAGCGCGCCTCGACGTGTGGGAGAAGGCCGCCGGGCGCCGACCGAGCCACGTCACCGGCACGCCGGTCCCGCCCCAGAGCGCGCGCGGAAAGATCGAAAATCTCGTGGGTTTCGCGCAAGTCCCGCTGGGGATCGCCGGACCGCTGCGCGTCGATCTCACCGTCGGACAGCGCGAGGTCTACGTCCCGATGGCGACGACCGAGGGCACGCTGGTGGCCAGTCACTCGCGCGGCATGCGCATCCTGGCCGAGAGCGGCTTCGTGCGCGCGCGCGTGCTGGGCGAGGGGCTCACGCAGAACCCGATGCTCGTCTACCGGAATGCGGAGGAGGCGCAGCGCGCGGCCGAACTCGCGCTGGTGCGCGCCGACGAACTTGCCGCGATCGTGAAGCGCACGACGAACCACGGCGCACTGGTTGCCTTGCGCCCCGAGGCGATCGGTCGGCGGCTGATCCTGAGCCTCGTGTTTCGCACGGGCGACGCGATCGGCATCAACATGGCGGCCAAGGCGGCCGACCTCGTCTCGGAAGAACTTGCCGCGCGCACTTCACCGATCGAGCGCTACGTCCACGGCCAGGACGTGGAGAAGCGCGCCAGCGCGCGCGGTCTCGTCGAGGGCCGCGGGCGTCGCGCCGTCGCCGACGCCACCATCCCGCGGGCGGTGCTCGAGTCGATGGCGCGCACGACGCCCGAGAAGATGGTCGCGGCGCTGCGCAGCTACCACGTCGGTTTCGCGCAACTCGGAACGCAGAACTGGCTCGTGCAGTCGGCGAACGGGCTGGCGGCCGTGTTCCTCGCCTGCGGGCAGGACCTCGCGTATGTCACGGAGAGCGCGACGGGCTTCCTGGACTTCGAGGTCACCCCGGCCGGCGACCTGTACGCCAGCGCGCACATGCCTTCGCTTCTCGTGGGCACGGTGGGGGGCGGCAGCGGTCAGGGGACGGCCGCGGAGTGTCTCGACCTCCTGGGCGTGCGCGGAACGGGCTGGGCGAACAGCTTCGCCGAGATCCTGGTCGCGACCGTGCTCGCCGGGGATCTGTCCCTCATGGCCGCGTTCACCGCGCACGAATTCGTGGAGGCGCACGAGCGCCTGGGCCGGAATCGCCCGACCGCTGAGAGCGCGTGAAGAAATCGAGCCTACGCGCTCCCAGGCGCTAGCGGGGTGAGCCCGAAGTACGCAGCCCGAGTCGGGCTGACTGCGACTTCCTGGCGTTCCTGGCGAGGCGTGCTGACGGCGCGGGTTCGCTGCATCCCCTCGGAGGAGGTGCAACGACGCCTGGGAAGCGCGGGCGGCCCGACTCGGGCTGCGTACTTCCGGCCCACCCCACTCGTGGCGCTGCTCCGCAGCGCGCGAGTCCGTGGATTCTTCATGGCCTCGGGGTGGGGTTCCCGGGGGCGGCGGGGCGCCTCGCCTTGACGCCCGGTGCGGTCTCGTTACCCTCTTCGGCCTCGAAAACCGTTTTGGTCGCGCTCGAACCCGCGCGACGCCGTCCTCGTTTTCGCGCGCTTTCGTCCGGAACTCACGCCATGCCTACCGTCCTCAAGACCGAATCCCCGCGCACCTTCAAGCCGAAGAAGGGCAGCGTCGAGCAGCACCGCAACATGGGCATCATGGCCCACATCGACGCTGGCAAGACGACGGTGACGGAGCGCATCCTCTTCTTGACGAAGCGGATCCACGCGACCGGCGAGGTCCACGACGGCGAAGCCACAATGGACTACCTCGACGAGGAGCGTAAGCGCGGCATCACGATCCAGTCGGCCGCGACGTTCTGCGAGTGGAACGGCCACTCGATCAACATCATCGATACGCCGGGGCACGTCGACTTCACGGCCGAGGTCGAGCGTTCGCTGCGCGTGCTGGACGGCGCGATCGCGGTGTTCGACGCGGTGTCCGGCGTCGAGGCGCAATCCGAGACGGTGTGGCGTCAAGCGAACCGCTACGGCGTGCCGCGCCTGTGCTTCGTGAACAAGATGGACCGTGTCGGCGCCGACTTCTGGGCCTGCGTCGATCAGATCCGCACGCGCCTCGAAGGTCGTCCGGTTCCGATCCAGATCCCGGTCGGCAACGAGAAGGACTTCCGCGGCGTCATCGACCTCGTGCGCATGAAGATGTACACGTTCCAGGAAGAGGCCGAGGACCAGTCGTACATCGAGGACGACATCCCCGCGTCGATGATGGACGACGCGAAGGTGCATCGCCACGCGATGCTCGAGAACGCGGCCGAATTCGACGAGGCTCTGCTCGACCTGTTCGTCGAGGACAAGGAACCGCCCGAGGCGATGGTTCTCGCGGCGCTGCGCGCCGGCACCGTCAAGATGGAGATCGTGCCCGTCCTCTGCGGGTCGGCACTGAAGCACAAGGGCGTCCGCTTCATGATGGACGCGGTCGTCGACTTCCTGCCTGCGCCGAACGACATGCCCGATGTCGAGGGCCTGATCCCGCGCACCGAGGAGAAGACGACGCGCAAGCGCTCGGACACCGGTCCCATGTGCCTCATGGCGTTCAAGACGATCGCCGAGAGCACGGGCGACCTGACGTTCGTGCGCGTCTACTCGGGCGTCCTGCAGCGCGGGACCGCGCTACTGAACTCGCGCACCGGCAAGACGGAACGCATCGCGCGTCTCGCGCGCATGAGCGCGAACAAGCGCGAGGCGATCGAGGAGGTCCGCGCCGGCGACATCGCGGCGATCATCGGACTCAAGAACACCGTCACCGGCGACACGCTGTGCGACGAGGACCATCCGATCGCGCTGAACAAGATCCAGTTCCCCGAGGCCGTCATCGCGATGTCCTTGGAGCCGAAGAAGTCCTCGGACCGCGACAAGTTGGGCGAGGTCATCGGCAAGCTGATGCGCGAGGACCCGACGTTCCGCGCGCAGACGAACGAAGCGACGGGCGAGCTCGTCATCTCGGGGATGGGCGAGCTGCACCTCGAGATCATCACCAACCGCATCTTGACCGAGTTCAAGTGCGAGGTGACGACCGGCAAGCCCAAGGTCGCCTACAAGCAGCGCCTCAAGAAGGCGCTCGAAACCGAAGCACGCTTCATCCGCCAGTCGGGCGGTCGCGGTCAGTACGCCGTCATCTGGGTCAAGTTCGAGCCGGTGTCCACGCCGGACGGCGACCTCGAGTTCGTGGATGGCATCAAGGGCGGCTCGATCCCGCGCGAGTACATCCCGAAGGTCGAGAACGGCCTGCGTGACGGCTTCAAGAGCGGCGGTCAGACCGGCTTCCCCTTCGTGAACGTGCGCGCGACGCTGTTCGACGGCAAGTACCACGAGGTCGACTCGAACGAAATGGCGTTCCAGCTGGCCGGTGCGCTCGCGTTCCGCCAGGCGGCCGAGAACAACATCGTGCTGCTCGAGCCGATCATGAAGGTCGAAGTGCGCGCGCCCGAGGAGTTCATCGGCGGCGTCGTCGGCGACTTGAACAGCCGCCGGGGCGAGGTCAACGAGATCGACGCCATCGGCAACCTGCGCGTTGTGCGCGCGCTGGTCCCGATCGCCGAGATGTTCGCCTACAGCTCGTCCCTCCGCGGCGCGACGCAGGGTCGCGGCAGCTACGCCATGGAACTGTGGGAGTACCGCGACGTCCCGAACAACATCGCCGAGGCGGTGCTCAAAGGCGGAGCGTAGCGGAGCCCACGGGTAACGCGACCGACGGTCCGACTGCCCGTCTCGATTCCAGGGCGAGCCGTGTGCCTTCGCACTGCGGCTCGCCTGCGTTCCAGCGGCTCGCTTCTCTTCCGCGCTCTCGCGCTAGTCGGCGCCGGCGCGCGACCGGACCTTGTTCCGGGCCGAGCGGGTTGCGTACCGTGCCGACATGACTCGCACCGCGCGCCGCCGATTCACCAAGGAGATCCAGAGCGTCGTCGACGGCATCGCCTTCGGTCCTTCGGGACCGGCGCTGCTGCACGTGTACGACCCACCGGCCGGCGGCAAGTGGGCCGACGACGTGATCCCCGGCAAGCTCGCCGCGATCGATCGCCACACCGGCGACTCGCTGTGGGTCTCGCCTTGCGAGGTGGGTTACGGCCGTGGTTTCGGCGCCGGTTTCGGCAGTGCCGACGAGGTCGTCGTGCTGGGCCCGAGCGCGCAGGGTCACCGTATCGTGCGCATGTCGCTCGGCAGTGGCGAACTGCTCGGCATGGGTGAGGTCGAAGCGTTCGACGAGTCCCTCGTCGGCACGGACGTGTGCGTCATCGTGTCGCCGCGGCGCGTGATCGCGTACGCGACGAAGAAGCTCGACGAAGCCTGGGAGTACTCGCGCCCGCAGGAGCGCTACCACCACATCGCGCGCGCCGGCACCAACCTGTTCGTCGTGTACACGCACTCGGGCACGGGTCGTCAGGGCGTCCTGCGCCTCGACGCTGCCAGCGGTGAATTCAAGGGCGAGGTCGTTTCGCCGCGGCAGCCCGTCATCCACGGGCTCGCGGTGAACGGCGACGGCCTCGTCCTGCTGACCCGCGACCTTGCTTCCGCGCTGCCGCCCGAGTTGCAGTCGCAGCTCATGATCGACCTGTCGCGGCGAACGGACGGCGGTGTCTCGGACACGCTGTCGCTGATCGCACTGCCGATCGACGCCGAGCCGGGCGAATCGCCGCTGTGGTTCTCGGTGCTGTCGACGCAGCGCGGCGACGAGCTGCCGGACGCGGCCATCGTGGCCGACAGCGGGAAGCTGTACGTGCTGCGCGGAGCGCTCCTGGAGGTGCGCGACACGCTCACGGGACGATCGCTGGGGGAATGGGCCGTTCCCGGCATCGACGAAGCGGTCGCCTGGCACGTCTCGCAGGGCGCGGGGCTGGTCGCCGAGGAGACGCGCGTCTCGGTGTACGAATTGCCCGCCTGAACGGCCGTGCAGGTTCGCGCCCACGGGCTCTCGGGAACGGGCGGCGCCGGTCCGCGACGCGCGAGTCCGCATGTTCTTCACGGGATCCGAGTGGCGGACGCTGGATTGGCGTACAGCCCGCGGTAGGCAGCCGACGGGATCCGCGGATACCATTCTCGACCCCCATCCCCGCCGCACGGACCCATGTGTTCGTGCGTGCACCGTCCCTACGTCCGCATCCGAGGCGGAAACCGTGACTGTTCCTCCGATCCTGCACACGTTGTCCGTCGAGTTCTCGGCGTCCCCCGAACAGGTGCAGCGCGCACTGGAGATGCTCGACGCCGGTCTTTCGGCGCCGTTCGTTGGCCGGTTCCGCCGCGCCGAAGTGGGCGCCATCGGCGAGCATGGCCTGCGTCGACTTCAGCGTCAGCGTCAAGAGCTCGAAGAGCTCGACCGCCGTCGCGGCACGATCCTGCGCCTGCTCGAGAAGGAACCCAGCGTCACGCCACGCGAACTCGACGAGATCCGCGGATGCATGGACCGCTTCGAGCTCGAGGACTTGTTCGTGCCGCACCGTCGGCCCGAGCCCGAGGTCCAACTCGCGATCGACCGCGGACTCGCGCCGCTCGCCGACCTGCTCGTCGCGCCGATGCCGAAGCCCGAGCGTCCCAGCGAGGGCGAAGGCGAGGATGCCGACGACTCGAAGGACGCGCACGACGACGCGGAATCTCCGTCCGCCGACGCACACGCGGACGCCGCTGCGAATTCTCCGACGGGTGCGGGTTCAGAGGACGACGCGGCCGCGCACGCGCAGTCCGAGGAGGCTCACGCCGAAGCTCCCGCGGAATCCACGCCGGAATTGGGCGAAGCCGCGCCGGAAGGCGCCTCAGTCGAGCAAGCGAACGCCGACGATCACGAAGAGGACGTGCCCGTCGCGGCGCCGACGCTCGATGCGGCGCCGTCGCTCGCGGCTCACGCGCACATCGACGTGCGCACGGCGATGAACGCCGCGCTCCAGCGCGTGTGCTCCGACTTCGTTCGTCCCGACAAGGGCATCCACACGGAAGCGGAGGCGCTGAACGGCGCGCTGCGCATTCTGTCGGACCGTATGGGCCGCAACGCGCGCCTGCGCGGCGTCGTACGCAACCTCCTGCGCAAGCACGGCGTGCTGTCGGTGCGTCCGACGGGCGACGACTCGCGCACGGGTCGCTACAAGTCGCTGCTGAAAATCAAGCAGCCGTTGCGCCAACTGCAGGGCCATCGCCTGCTGGCGATTCGCCAGGCTCAGAAGGAGCGCGGCGTGAACGCGATCCTGACGCTCGACCCGAAAATCGCGCTGGTCAAGGTGCGCAACTCGCTCGGACGCCACCTGAACCCGGCTTGGCGCGACCTGCTCGACGAGGTGTGCCTGCAGGCTCTGCAGCATCGGTTGCTGCCGATCGTCGAGCAGGACGTGCGCCTCGAGATCAAGGAGCGCGCCGACCACGAAGCACTGCGCTTCCTGACACAGCACCTGCGCCAGGTGCTGTTCACGCCGGTCCTGCCGGGCGCGATCGTCGCGGGCTGCGACGTCAGTGCCAAGGGCGACTGGACGATCGTCGCGGTCGACGAGAACGGTGCACCGCTCGGATCCGAAGTGCGCATCGAGATGCGCGCCGAAAAGATCACCGAGAAGGTGGTCGAGACGCCCGCGGAGAAGCCCGCCGCGCTGGTGGTCGAAGTGACCGCGGAGGCGGCCCCCGAGACGGCCGCCGCGACGAGCCCCGAGCCGGGCGCCGAATCGGCGGAAGCCGCGCCGGCCGCAGCCGCGCCGACGGAGACGAAGCCGGCCGAGACGAAGCCGGCCGCGACCAAGATCGTCGAGGTCAAGACGTACGAGCCGAAGACGGCCGAGATGCTCGGCGCCGAACTCGCCGCGGTGCTCGCGCCGCACAGCATCCGTTTCGTCGCCGTCGCGAACAGTAAATCCGGCCGCGCGGCCGCGCCGAAGCTGCGCGCCGCGCTTCAAGCCGCCGGGATCCCGGTGTGGGTGCTCGAAGTCAACGAAGCGGGTCTCTCGACCTACGGCGGTTCGGATTGGGCGCGCAAGGAGCTGCCCGAGGCGACGGTGCCCGCACGCCTCGCGACGAGCCTCGCGCGGCGCCTGCAGGACCCGATGAGCGAGTTCCTCAAGGTGGACGCGCGCCACATGGGCCTCGGCTGGGAACAGGGCCTCGTCAGCAAGGCGAACGTGAAGCGCGCGCTGACCGACGCGATCGAGTCGAGCACGGCGCTCGCCGGTGCGGACGTGAACCGCGCGTCCTTGTCGTTCCTCATGAACCTGCCCGGCCTCGACCGCGCCGCGGCGGAGAAGCTGATCGAGCACCGCTCGCAGCAGCCGTTCACTTCGCGCGAGGAGATGCGCCAGGATGGCCTACTGACCGAAGCGCAGTGGACCAGCGTCGCGGGATTCCTGCGCGTGCACGACGGCACGGAGCCGCTCGACAACACGAACCTGCACCCCGAGCAGTACCCGCTCGCGCGCAAGCTGCTCGAATCGGCCGGTTCGACCGTCGAGAACGGGCTCGGGCGACCGGGCGCCTTGCGCGGTCTGCGGCGCAACGAGTTCGACGTCGACGAGGGCACGTGGCGCGATCTGATGCGCGAGCTGGCGTTCCCGGGTCGCGATCCGCGTTGGCACCAGTGGGGGCCGATGCTGCTCGACGTGAACACGGATCCGGTGCGCATCACGAAGGACCGCGTCGTCGAGGGCATCGTCACGAACGTCGCCAGCTTCGGCGCGTTCGTCGACATCGGCCTCGCCAGCGACGCGATGGTGCACGTCAGCGAGGTCTGGGACCGCTACGTGCGCGACGCGCGCGAAGTGCTGTCGATCGGCCAGGTCGTGCGTGCGCGCATTGTCGAAGTCGGCGGCGCGCGCCTCGCGATCTCGCTCAAGAACGTCCCGCCGCCCGAGCGTCCGGAGCGGCCCGAGCGCGCTCCGCGTCGCGAAGAGGAAGGCGGCGCCAGTGGCGATCGTCCGCGCCGCGGTCGTGGCGATCGCGCAGACCGCGGTGATCGCGGTCCGCGCGAGAACAAGCCGTCCATCCCGGTCCGTGCCGCGACGACGCGCCGCGACGGGATCGGCGGGAAGTCCGGCGGTGGACGTGGCGGCGGCGGCGGCGGTCGCGGCGGCGCCGGTGGCGGCAAGGGCGGATTCGGCGGCGGCGGGCGCAAACCCGACGGCAAGCGCGGCGACACGGCCGACATGGCCGACCGCGACGACATGGCGCGCCTCAGCGAGCTGAAGCCGGGCAACAAGCCGGCGCACAACCCGTTTGCTCACTTCTTCAAGGAGAAGAAGGGCGACGAGCAGCCGGCGAGCTGAACTGCGCGGAGTGGCGCTGAAAACGACGGGGCCGGCGCGCAATCGCGCCGGCCCCGTCGCTTTCGATCGGACCTCGTGCGCTCAGAGCGGGTGAAGAAATCACACCCTCTCGCGTGCGAAGCGTCGCCACTCGATTCTGAGAGCGGGCAGGCTCGATTTCTTCACGCGCTCTCAGAGCGCTTGCGATTCGAGCGCGCGCTGCACGGCCGGATCGGACAGCAGCTCGCGCAGTTGCGCCATCTTCAGGTCGATGCGGTCCGACACGGATCCGTGACCGAACTCGCCCAGCAGCGCATCGGCCGATATCGGGCGCGAACTCGGCGAGGTTTTCGCGTTGGGGATGGGGGCGCGCGGTTCGGTGATGTCGTCCAGCACTCCCAGCTCGTTCACCCAGCTCGCCTCTTCCTCGAACGTGACCTCGACGTGCAGGTCGTCGTCCGAGGCGACGAAGCCATCGGCCAGGTTCACTTCGTGCGTCGGCCCTTCGCAGCCCTGCGTGTACGGGTCGGCGAACGCCGGGATCGAGTGCGTGGCGCTGGGGGCGGGCCGCGCGAGGTCCTCGAGCGCCGAGGCGAGCCATGTGCGCTGCGAGTACAACTCGTGCTCGATGCGACCGCTCAGTTGATCGAGGCTCGCCGCCAAGCGGAAGATCGCCGCTTCGGTGTCGTGATTCGAATCCGAGTCCGAGCTGTCGGCCGACTGCTGCAAGCGCGACAACGCGTCCTTCACGTAGACGAAGTCGACGCGCAGGTCGTGCAGGCCGCCGCGCACGCGCGCGAGCTCGCCCGAGATCTCGCGCGCCAGCGGATCCTCCGCAAGCGGCGTCGAGGCTTCCGTGTCGTGCGTCGGTTGCGGGGCGATCGAGACGGTCGTGTGCGTGCGGCGCGCCGTCGTCGCGATCGCCGCGACCACGACGCCGAGACCCGCGAGCAGAGGCCACGTCAGGCCCATGCGCGCCCACTCCGCGACCTGCGGCGCGGTGGAGTGCAGCGCCCGCGGTGCGATCGCCAGTGCGGCGGAGCCCGCAAGCAGCGCGCAGCTCGCGAACCAGGCCCAGCTTGCTCCGGATCCGTCCGACTCGTGCGTCGCCGATCCCTGTCCTGCCTGCAAACTTGCCTTCGTCGCCATGGGTGTTGGGGCCCGATCGTCGCCCGGTGCGTCTTTGCGTTTCCGGCGCCTGCCGGGGGGTCGCCGCGGGGAATCCGTCGAGCTCCGTGGACCTTCGGGCTGCGCGAAGACCGGTCTTGAGGCGAACCCGAATCCGCCTGGGAGTGCGCTGGATCCGCTGTCCCGGGCGTTTGCTGGATTCCCAAGCACCTGAAGGCTTCCTCAGACGCCCTTCGCTCGATAGATTGGGACTTCCTAATCCGGGCGGAGAGGAGACCACCCGGACGAGCGCGCGCGTCCCCCCCGCCGCTGAGGATCGCCGCCGCTCGTCCGTGCTTGTTTTCTCCGTCTGGAAGGTACTGACTTCGGACTCGGAAGATGGCGCAGCACAGGATCGTGAAAGGTGTATCGGTGGCGCCGGGCCTCGCTTTGGGCCCGGCGCATGTCGTGCATGCACGCCCTCACGTCGTGCCCACGTGGTCGGTTCCCGAGGAGGATCTCGCGCGCGAAGTCGATCGCTTGCGCGAAGCCGTCGACCAGACCGCCGAGGAGTTGCGCCGCCGTCAACGCGTCGTCGCCGCGCAGGTCGGTGAACGCGACGCGGGCATCTTCGCGCTGCACCGCACGATCCTGACGGACCCCAGCACGCTGAAGGACGTCGAGGCGACGATCCGCGATCAGCGCATCAACGCCGAGGCCGCGGTGCAGGCGCTCATCGACCGCGTCACGAAGCGACTCGGCGCGACGGTCGCCGAAGGCATGCGCGGCTGGTCCGCGGACTTCAGCGATCCCTGGCGCGCGGTGCTCGACGTGCTGATGCAGCACGACCGCGAGTCGATCGTGCAGGGCGACGAACAGGTCATCCTCGCAGCGGCGGAGCTGACTCCGCAGGTCGTCACCTTCGTCGCGCGCGAACGCATCCTGGCGGTCGTCACCGAATCTGGCGGTCGCTACTCGCACGGCGCGGTGCTGGCGCGCTCGTTCGGCATCCCCTGCGTCGTCGGACTCTCGAACCTCCTGTCGCGACTCGAACAGGGCATGCGTGTGCTCGTCGACGGCGACTTGGGCACCGTGCAGCTGCGTCCCGACCAGGAGGGCGTCGACCAGTTCCTCGCGCGCCTCGAACGGCGGAAGACGCGCGAGAAGAAGCTCGGCCTGCACGCCTCGCTCGAGCCGGTCACGACGGACGGGAAGCGTTTCTCCGTGCTGGTCAACGTCGAGAGCCTGCGCGACCTCGACTCGATTCCGCCCTCGCACGCCGACGGCGTCGGACTGCTGCGCACCGAGTTCCTCTACATGGAACGCCAGCAGTTCCCGTCCGAGGAAGAGCAGTACCGCCTGTACCGACGCGTGCTGGAGAAGATGGGGGATCGCCCGGTCACCCTGCGCACGCTCGACATCGGCAACGACAAGCAGCTGCCGTACTTCAAGACGCCGCGCGAGGCGAACCCGGCGCTGGGCTGGCGTGGCCTGCGCATCTCCCTCGAGTGGCAGGACCTCCTACGCGTCCAGTTGCGCGCGGCCCTGCGCGCCAGCGCGCACGGCGACCTGCGCATCCTGTTGCCGATGGTCACTTCGATCGAGGAAGTGCGCGACGTCCGCCGCATCTTCGACGAGGTCCGGCGCTCGCTCGTGGACGGTGGCTACGAGGTCTCGTCCAGCGTACCCGTCGGCATCATGGTCGAGGTCCCCTCGGCGGTGTTCGTGCTGCAGTCGCTGCTGGCCGAAGTCGACTTCGTCAGCGTCGGAACGAACGACCTCGTGCAGTACCTCCTGGCCGTGGACCGCGACAACCCGCTCGTCGCGAAGCTCTACGAAGTGCACCATCCGGCCGTGCTCTCCGCTCTCGACATCGTCGCGCGCGCCGCGCGTGCCGCCGGTAAGCCGGCATCGGTGTGTGGCGAGATGGCCGGCGATTATGCGACGGCACTCCTCCTGCTCGGACTCGGCTACGACGCCGTCAGCGTCGTTCCCATGCTGCTCGCCGAGGTGAAGTACGCGGTGCGCGAGACGTCCTCGCTCGAAGCGGACGACATGGCCAAGCAGGCGCTCGAACAGACGACCGTCGAGGGCGTGCGCGCCGTGCTCGCCCGCTACCGTGACCGCCTGCACTCGCGGCAGATCGTCGAAGGATCCGAAGTGGCGTCCGACAACAGGAACCGGGACACGCGATGAACACGCGCATTCGAGTCCACGTTCCGAAACACCGCGACGCGGCGACGCGCATCGTGCAGGAGGCTCTGTGAAGCGCACGATGTGGGGACCGGACGGCGGTGGAGGACCGCGCCGTGGTCGTTGGACCGCGCCGGAGATCGCGCGGCTCAAGGAGCTGTACGGCCTGCGCGACGAGGAGGGCATCGCCAAGGCGCTGAATCGCCCGGTGGCGAGCGTTCGGCGCATGGCCGAACAGATCTTCCAACTCGCGACGCGCACGGGCCCGTGGTCCGCGCGCGAGGTCGCGGAGCTGCGCAAGTACCTGGGCGGCACGAGCCACGAGACGATCGCGCGCATCCTGGGCCGCACGCCCGAGGAAGTGCAGCAACAGGTCGAGGAACTGCGCCGCGTCCAACAGACCGGGCGTTGGACGCAGGAAGAAGTCGTCGAGTTCAAGCGCCTGTACGGCACGCGCACCGACGAGGATCTCGCCGCGATCTTCGGCCGCTCGATCGACGCGGTGAAGCGGCTGGGCGCGCGCTACTGCTTGGCGAAGGACAAGGCGTTCGTGCGCCGCCTCACCGGTTCGTCTGCGACGCGCATGCCGCGCTGGAGCCGCGAGGAGATCGAAGAGCTCACGCGCATCTATCCGCTCGAAGCGAACCTCGACATCGCGCAGAAGCTACAGCGCTCGGTGAAGAGCATCGTCTCGAAGGCGCACAACCTGGGCCTGAAGAAGGCCGACGAGCGCCTCGAGGAGATGGGGCGCGAGAACGTCAGCCTGCGCTACCAGTCGAAGAAGAACGTCGGCCCCAATCCATGATCGCGCGCTTGCTTGCCGCTGCTGCGTGTGCCGTCGGGGCCTCGTGCGGCGACTCGCAGTCTCGACCGGAAGTCGCCCTAGCTCTCGAACACGTCGCGCCGCCCCGTTTCGTTGCGCAACTCGCGTGGATGACCGGCGATTGGCGCTCGATCGAAGGCGACACCCTCCAGGAGGAACGCTGGGGCGAGCCGCTGGGCGGCCTCATGATCGGCACGGGCCGCACTCTGATCGGCTCGCGGGCGCGCTTCTTCGAATACTTGCGGATCGAAGATCGCCCCGACGGACTCGTCTACGTCGCCAGCCCGCTGGGACGCGACTCGACGGACTTCACGCTGACGGACGGCGGTCCGCGACGCGCACGCTTCGAGAATCCGACGCACGACTGGCCGACGGCGATCGAGTACGAGCTGCGCGACGACGGCCGGCTGACGGCGCGCGTCGCGGGCCCGGGCAAGACCGAAGAGTACGTGTGGGATCGCGTGCGTTGAGCCACGCCGGGCTGTGTTTCGCGTGTTCGTGGAGCGGCGGCAAGGACTCGGCGCTGGCCGTCGGTCGCGCCGTACGCGAGGGCGGCGAACGTTCACGCAGCCACGGCCTGACGAGTGATTTCCTCGGCCGAATACCGTCACTCGGTGCCTGGCTCACTTCGCCCAGAGTCGGCTCGGTGCCGGTCTATCCTCGCCGAATCTGGGCGAAGTGAGCCAGGCACCGAGTGAG
>JBBQCC010000065.1:0-16451 GCA_038318285.1 Planctomycetota bacterium
CCGTCCGAAGTTACCTGGCTCCGTACGGGGTTTCGGAAGAAGTCGGCCGCACGCTCGTCTGCCGGAGCATGTCGAGACGAACACTCGTGCGCATCGCGGTCGGCATCGCGCTCACGGTCCTCGTCGGCATCGGCGCCGTGACGTGGAGGATGCGACATTTCGGCACCACGATCTGTCCCAGGGACAGGGCGGACATCTACGCGATCGAGGCGGCGGCGGAAAACTACGCAGGTCTCAACGCCGGAGCGTTTCCGCAAAGCCTCGAAGAGCTGGTGCGGCCCGACGAAAACGGCAGGTCCTACCTGCGCATCACCACGCCGCCGCGCGATCCGTACGGACGCCCGTACCTGTACGAACCGCCCGACGCCGAGTTCCCCTTCCCGCGCATCTGGACGTACGGCCGCGACGGACTACCCGGCGGCGAGGAAGCCGACCAGGACTTCGGAAACTGGATGTTCCGCCAGTGACGCAACTCCGTTCCATGCGCTGAGCTGAGTCCGCGCCAGGATCGCGCTCTCCCATCGCGCGTGCGCTTTCCCTATCGTCCGTTGGATGACCCTCGCGACGCCGCCGAAACCGGATGCCGCACGCGCCCAGCCGGCCGGAATTATCCAGCCGGCGGGGCTTTCCCAGCCAGCAGGGCTTTCTCAGCCAGCAGGGCTTTCCCAGCCAGCAGGGCTTTCCCAGCCAGCAGGGCGCCGCTGGCGACTGCGCGACACGGACACCGACGCGGTCGCGGCGCTGGCTCGACGGCATTCGCTGTCCCGCGTCACCGCGACGCTGCTCGTCGCGCGCGGACACGCCGATCCCGAGCGCGCGCTCGAGCACCTGCGGCCCGATCTGAAGCGGCTGCACGATCCGGCGCTGTTGCCGGACATGGTTGCAGCGTCCCAACGCGTCGCGCGCGCCATTCGAGATCGCGAACCGATCCTCGTGCACGGCGATTACGACGTGGACGGCGTGACGGGCACGACGCTGCTCGTGCGGCTGCTGACGATCCTGGGCGCGAACGTGCATTGGCACATCCCGAACCGCTTCACGGACGGGTACAGCTTCGGCGCGCACTCGCTCGTTCGTGCGCGCGAAACCGGCGCCAAGCTCGTCATCAGCGTCGACAACGGCACGTCGGCGGTCGAGACGATCGCGGACCTCGCCGCGATGGGCGTCGACACGATCGTCACCGACCATCACGAGCCGCCGCACGGTGCGTTGCCGGCCGCGGTCGCGATCGTGAACCCGAAGCTGCACGACGCGACGTATCCGTTCCGCGAGCTGTGTGGCGGCGCGGTAGCCTTCAAGTTGGCGTGGGGCGTCGCGCAGGAGATCAGCGGCGCGTCGCGCGTCACCGATGCGCTGCGCGATTTCCTGGTGGAAGCGATGGGCTACGTCGCCATCGCGACCGTGGCCGACGTCGTGCCGCTCGTGGGCGAGAACCGGATCCTGGCGCACCACGGCCTGAAGTCGCTGGAGCGTTCGTCGCGGCCGGGCATCCGCGCGCTGCTCGCCGTGTGCGGCGCGGCGGGTCGCGAGCTGCTGGCCGAGGATCTCGCCTTCCAGATCGCGCCGCGCATCAACGCGGCCGGGCGACTCGATCACGCGCGCCACGCCGTCGAATTGCTGCTGTGCGAAAATGCGAGCGACGCCAAACGCCTCGCCACGGGCCTCGACGAGATGAACTTGCGCCGCCGGGCGATCGAAGCCGAGATCCTGCAGCGCGCGCTCGCGCAAGCAGATCGATTCGCGGATGCGGAGAGGTATCCGGTGCTCGTGCTGGCCGACGAGGGTTGGCACCAGGGCGTCGTCGGCATCGTCGCCGGTCGACTCGTGCAGCGCTTCGATCGACCCGCGATCGTGATCGGGCTCGACGGCGGGCGCGGTCGCGGCAGCGCCCGTTCCGTGGCGGGTTTCAGCGTGCTGGCCGCGATGGACGGCGGGCGCGAACACGTCGTGAAGCACGGCGGGCACGAGCAAGCGGCGGGGCTCGAAATCGAGTCCGATCGCGTCGATGCGTTCCGCGACGCCGTGTGCGCACGCGCTCGCGAGATGATGGCAGCCGAGCCGATCACCGCGCCTGAGCTGCTCATCGACTGCGACCTCCCCTTCGACGCGGTGACGCCGTCGCTGCAGAAGGAGCTCGATCGCTTGCAGCCCTACGGCCAGGACAACGGCCGCCCGATCTTCCACACACGCGACCTGCGACTAGCCGAACCCGTGCGCGTGGTCGGCGCCGACCGCACGCACGTGATGCTGCAACTGCGATCCGGCGCACACGTCCTGCGCGGAATGGCGTTCGGAATGGCGCGCCGCGAGAGCGAACTCGTGATGGGCCAGCCGATCCACGCCGTCTACACGCCGAAGTGGAACACGTTCCGCGGCGACACGAAGCTCGAGATCGAGCTGATCGACTTCCACACCGGCGCGGACTCACAGCTGGCCCCCTGACGACACCCGGTTCCTGGCTGACTTCGCCAGCATGGGGACGCGTAAGCCAAGCTCGACGATCCGAACACCGACACTCTGTGCCTGGCACAGTTCGCCCACGTTCGGCGAAATTCACCGATCTGCATCTTGGCGAAGTTAGCCAGGCACCGGATGACGTGCGAAGTGTGCCAGGCACGGAGTGAGTCAGAACCGGAGTGTGTAGGCGATCTTGAATGCGGCGGCGGTCTCTTCGAGGACCAGGGAATCGAACTCGCGCGCGACCGCGGGGTTCAGGACGATGTAGAGCTCGCGGCCGGGGCTCAAGGTCCAGCGCAGGCGGCTGTTCAGCCCGGCGGTGTCGGATTGATTGTCGAACTGCACGAAGTTCGACCATAGGACGCGCGGAGTGAACGCCAGGTCGACGCGCGCGCGACCCACGTGCACGTCGAAATCGCCCCCGTCGAGCTGCACGGCGTTGCGTTCGTACTCCAAGGAAGTATTGACCAGCGCGCTCGGTCGCCACGAGGCGCCCACCACGACGTCTTGGCGCGTGCCGTCGTAGAACGTGCCGGCTTCCAGTTGGAGTGAACCGGAGAGCTCGCGCTTGTTCGACGTCTCGGCGTGAACGAGCGCGCGCGCGAAGTCGTACTCTCCCGCCGGGATCACGATGTCGGACTGAATCTGGAAGGGTTGGTCGAGGCGGTCGCGTCGCGCCACGAACTCGAGCCGAACCTCGTCGGCCGAATCGAAGATCAGGCCGATCGGCTGAACCTCGACCGTGCCCGTCTGGAGTCGGTCGTCGAGATCCGTGACAGCCGAGACGTCGACTTGGTACTGCGTGCGCCGGATCGTGCCGGCGAGCAGCGGCTCGTGGCGCGGTTCGATCTCGATCGAGCCCGTGTACGTGCGCACGTCGGTGCGCGGCACGAAGCCCAGCGCCGGATCGAAGTTCTCCTGGATCTCCGCGAACGACAGCGCGAACGAGAAGAAGTCATTCGGGTAGCGCAGCGACGAGCCGAACGCGAGGTCCTCGCCGCTGCCGGAGTCGTCGTCCGTGCGCACGATCCACGACGAAGACTGCAAGTTCCGCTCGCCCAGGAACCCGTCCGTCGACAGGTTCAAGTCTGCGCCATATGTCGCCGTGTTCGTCGCGCCCGTCGGGTCGCCGACCGTGCCGATGATGCCGATCGCCGACTGCTCGCCCAGGTTCTTCGAGATGCGCGCGACACCCAGGTTCTGGCCGTCGAACGCGTCGACCGCGTCCGTCTGAACGTCAAGCACGCCGATGCTCCAGTCGCCGGCGCGACCGGTCAGCTTGCCTCCCGCGAGGATCGGCACCTCGCCGCCCGCGCCGTCGAGTCCGATGCGCCGGCTGAAGAACGGCAGCAACGTGCCCGACCCGATGTCGGCGAAGTCGAAGATGCCCGCGTCCTGCAGGAAGAAGTCGCGTTTCTCAGGGAAGAAGAGCGGAAAGCGCGTGAGGTTGACCTGCCGGTCGTCGACCTCCGTCTCGGCGAAGTCCGTGTTGATCGTCACGGCCGCTTGCAGGCTGGGCGTGATACGCCACGTCGCGTCGAGTCCCGGCTGGCCGGTCAGCGACGAGTCCTCGTCGCGCGCGTCGTGGTAGCGCCCGACGAAGAAGGGCACGAGGTCGACACCGATGCCCTGCCGCGCACCATCGAGGCCCGCGAGGTCACCGGCGCGCGCGATCTGGAAGAACGACGCATCGCGCGTCAGGCCGGACCAGCGCACGAACTCCTCGCGCCGCTTGATGCAGCGGTTGATGTTGAAGCCCCACGTCGGGTTCTCGGGATCGAACGCGACGGTCGCGAACGGGATCTCGATCTCGGCGGTCCAACCGAACTCGTCGATGACGGCCGCGCCGTCGAAGATGCCGTCCCAAGCCTTCTTGAACGCTCCGCCGTTGCGCGCGATCAGCGCGTCGCCGATCGAACCGGCCGCGCCGATCTGGAAGAAGTAGGCGTTGCGCCGGTCTTGAAAGGTGTCGAGCAGGATCTCGATGCGGTCGTCGGGATCGAGGTCCGCGTCGCGTTGGCGCAGCGTGGCGACGATCGCGCCCGGGTCGCGGTCCCAACAGCGGATACCGAAGTACAACGCGCGACCGTCGTGCACGAGCCGGATCTCGGTGTCCTCACTCGGATCCGCGTCGATGACGGGAATCATCTGGCGCAGCGGCCCGATCGGGCGCGCAGTGCTCCAGCAGGCTTCGTCGAGCCGACCGTCGAGGCGCGGCGCCTCGGCGACGTGCATCACTTCGGCGCGCCGCCGGTCGGGCGAACCCGCGTGTTGCGGCGCGACGATCAGCGCGAGGACCGCGACGATCACTCGTCCCCAATCTCCACCCACACCGGCGCGTGGTCCGACAACCCGGCCTTCTTCTCGATCCAGGCGCGCTGCACGCGCGGCGCGAGGTCGGGCGTCGTCAGCACGTGGTCGAGACGCCAACCGATGTCCTTCTCGCGCGCGGCGCCGCGCTGCGACCACCACGAGTACAGGTTCGACTCGTCCGGATGCAGCTTGCGCACGACGTCGACCCAACCGCTGGCGAGCAAGTCGGCGAACCAGGCGCGCTCCTCGGGCAAGAAGCCCGAGTTCTTCACGTTCTGCTTGGGGCGCGCCAAGTCGAGCGCCGTCGGCGCGATGTTGATGTCACCGCAGACGAGCACCGGTCGCTTCTCGCGGCGCAGCGCGTCGAACCAGGGCCGGATCTCGTCGAGGAAACGAAACTTCGCCACCTGCCTCTCCGGGCTCGAGGATCCGCTCGGCACGTACAGGCTGACGACGGTGATATCGTGGAAGTCCGCGCGCAGCGCGCGCCCTTCGTCGCTGCAGTGGTCGAAGGGCAGACCCGAAACGTAACGCTCGACCGGTGCGCGCGCGTACACGCCGACACCCGAATAGCCCTTCTTCGCTGCGCACTGCCAGCGTGCGTTCCAGCCCTCGGGCGAGCGCAGGTCGTCCTCGACGTCGGCTTCGTGCGCGCGCACCTCCTGCACGCACAGGACATCGGGCTTCGTGCGGCGCAGCCAGCGACCGAAGCCGCGCTTACCCGCGGCGCGGATGCCGTTGAGATTGAGAGTGCAGACGGTTCGAGTCATGGGCGCGGCATTCTGTGCGTTCGACGCGCCCGCGGGAAGCACCTGCGGCGCTATCCTGCGCCCCATGCCGCGCCTTTTCCTCGTCGACGGAACCGCCCTCGCCTACCGCGCGCACTTTGCGCTGCAACGCCAGGGCTTCAACGCACCGGACGGCACGCCGACGGGCGCCACGTACGGCTTCGCGCGCGCGCTGCACGACGTGCTCGACAAGGAGAAGCCCGACCTGATCGCAGTCGCGTTCGATCCGCCGGGCCCGACGTTCCGCCACAAGATGTACGCGGAGTACAAGGCGACGCGGCAGAAGATGCCGGACGAGATCGTGCAGCAGCTCGAACTGCTGCGCGACGTCACGCGCGCAATGGGATTGCCGTTGTTCGAGGTCAAGGGCTTCGAGGCCGACGACGTGATCGGCACGCTGGCGACGCAGGGCGAGAAAGCCGGCTACGAGGTCATGATCGTCACGGGCGACAAAGACTTCCTGCAACTCGTGACCGATCACGTGAAGCTCTACAACGTCTTCAAGACGGGCGTGCCCCTCTTGATCGAAGGCCCCGCCGAATCCGTCGACCGTCTGGGAGTCGGCCCCGAACAGATCGTGGACCTGCTCGCGATCATGGGCGACTCGTCGGACAACGTGCCCGGCGTGAAGGGCATCGGCGAGAAGGGCGCGGTGAAGCTCTTGCACGAGTGGAAGTCCGTCGACGGGCTCGTCGAGAACCTCGATGCGCTGAAGGGCAAGGCCGGTGAGTACGTGCGGCGCGACCGCGATCAGATGCTGCTGTCGCGCGAGCTGGTCACGATCCGTCGCGACGTGCCGCTCGATCCGGGGTTCGAGGGCTTGCGGCCGCCGACCCCCGACGCGAAGGCGTTGACCGAGCTGTACCGGCGCCTCGACTTCAAGTCGCTCGTTCCCAAGGTCGCGGCCGGTACGCGCGCGGTCGAGGAACGCGACTACGTGCTGATCAAGGACGGCGAGATGCTCGCGGCGATGATCCACGAGCTGACGCTCGCCGGACGCTTCGCGTTCGACACGGAGACGACGAGTCTCTCACCCCTGCAAGCCACGCTCGTCGGCTGCTCGTTCAGCGCGCAGACGCTGCGCGCGTTCTACGTGCCGATGAACGCCGAACCTCCGGTACTGCCCGGCGGGATGCCGACGATTCTCGAGGCTCTACGACCGCTGCTGACCGATCCGACACTCCGCCGCGTCGGCCAGAACACGAAGTACGACTGGCTCGTGATGGGCGCGCACGGCGTCGACATGCCGCCGCCCGAGTTCGACACGATGGTCGCCAGCTTCTGCGCAGTCGGCGCCGCGCGACGTCACGGCCTGGACGACCTCGCGCTGCGCTTCTTCGACCTGCAGAAGATCCCCACGACCGCGCTGATCGGCACAGGGAAAGCGCAGATCACGATGGCCGAGGTGCCGGTCGAGAAGGTCGCCGAGTACGCCTGCGAGGACGCCGACGCGACGTGGCGACTCGTCGCGCCGCTGACGGTCGAGCTGCGCGAGAACGCCGCCGAGTCGTTGTTCAACGACCTCGAGATGCCGCTCGTGCCCGTGCTCGCCGCGCTCGAACGCCGCGGCATCCGGCTCGACGTCCCCGTGCTGACCGAGATCGGCGCCGGCCTGCGCATCGAGATCGACGCGGCCGTGTCCGCGATCCACGCCCTCGCCGGCGAGGAGTTCAACGTGAACAGCACGAAAGCGCTGGGCGAAGTGCTGTTCGAGAAGCTGAAGATCCAAGACGCCGCCGGCGTGAAGCGCCCGAAGAAGACGCAGACCGGCTACGCGACCGACGCCGGGACGCTGGAGCAGTGGTACGCCGACGTGCCGATCGTCACGAACCTGCTGGAGTACCGCGAGCTGCAGAAGCTGGCCAGCACGTACGTCGACACGCTGCCGACGTACGTCGATCCGAAGGACGGCCGCGTGCACAGCTCGTTCAGCCAAGTCAGCGCCGCGACGGGTCGCTTGGCGTCCAGCGATCCGAACCTGCAGAACATCCCGATCCGCACCGCGCGCGGCCGCGAGCTGCGTCGCGCGTTCGTCCCGCACCAACAGGATGAGCACGGCGAGTGGGTGCTGCTGTCGGCCGACTACAGCCAGGTCGAGCTGCGCATCCTCGCGCACCTGTGCGGCGATCCAGGCCTCGTGAAGGCCTTCGCCGAGGGCCGCGACGTGCACGCCGCGACAGCGGCGACGATCTTCGAGGTCGCGCCCGATGCCGTGACGCGCGAGATGCGCTCGCGCGCCAAGGCGATCAACTTCGGCCTGATCTACGGCATGGGGCCTGCTCGTTTGGCGCGCGAGACGAACCTGACCGTGCCCGAAGCGAAGCAATTCATCGAGCGCTACTTCGAATCGTTCCCCAGCGTGCGCGGCTGGATCGACGCGACGCTCGAGTCCGCCCGCGAGAAGGGCTACGTCGAGACGATCTCCGGTCGCCGACGTCGGTTCGCCGACATCAACTCGGACGACGCGCGCGTGCGCGTGTTCGCCGAGAACGCCGCCGTGAACACGCCGGTGCAGGGCTCGGCCGCCGACGTGATCAAGCGCGCGATGATCGAGTTGGAAGCGCGACTCGAAGCGTCACATCTCGCCGGTCGTATGCTGCTCCAAGTGCACGACGAACTCGTGTTCGAAGCGCCGCTGTCGCAACTGGACGAAACGCGCGAGCTCGTCCGCGACCGCATGGAGAACGCCTGGCCGATGCGCGTTCCGCTGCGCGTGGATTTCGGCAGCGGCGCGACCTGGCTCGAGGCGCACTGAACGGAATGAAGTGGCCCGCATGGAGCGGGCGACGGCCCCGACCTACCGCGAAATCCGGTACGGGCGTACTGCGCACGAGTTCGTAGGCCCCTCGGAACGAGTGAGCAGACGCGCCGTTCGCATCGTTGCGCGCCCCAAGTCCACCCCTCGCCGTGTTCGAATCGTGTCGTCCCCGGGCAGCGATCTCGGGACATCACCCGCTCACGCGAGGACGATTCCATGAAGATGCGTATCGGATGTTTACTGGCTCTCTTGACGAGTGCGTGCGGCAGCGGAACGAGCGTCGAGTCGGGCAGCACGACGCCGACGGTTCCTCCCGCGAGCCTCGTTCCTCCGGGCAGCTACCGCGTGCTGGCGACGAACGATCTCGGTATGCACTGCATCGACCGGGACTTCTCGACCTACTCGATCCTGCCTCCGTTCAATGTGCTGCGCGCGCAGATCGTGCAGCGCAACTCGGGCGGCATGCCGCGCCTTCTGCAGCCCAACGAAGTCGATGTCACGTACGAACCCGTCGCCGACGCGCGCGGATCGATCAACTCGACCAGCGTGAACAAGACGCAGTTTTGGGCCTACGTCCCCGGACTCTTCGGCGTCACGCTGCCGATCGGCATGGGGTTGACGGGCCTCTACATGCCCGCCGACGCAACGACGCCGGGACCGCAGCCCTTCTCGTGGGTCGCGAGTGAACAGGTCTTTCACGCGTTCGGCATCCCGCTGACGCCGATCGACGATGCGGGCGCGACGAACCCCTACCCGCTGATGCGCGTGCGGGCGAAGAATCCGGCGACCGGTGCGACGATGGCGACGCTCGATGTCGTCGTCCCCGTGTCGGGCGAGACGGATTGCCGCAACTGCCACCTGACCGGACAGATCGCGGCGCAGGATGCGGGCATCGCGTGGTCGATGGACCCGAACACCGAACTGCAGTCGAACCTGAACGTGCTGATCCTGCACGACGCGCGCACGGGAACGGACTTGATCCACCAGCAGCCCGTTTTGTGCGCGAAATGCCACGATTCGCCGCCGCTCGACCTGGGTTCGACGCCGGTGCCGCCTCCGACGGGCACGACGGTGGGCGGGATCACGGCAGAGCATGTCGGCCCGCACACCGACGCCGGCGGTCAGGCCGAGCACTACCCGGGGCAGATGTCGAAGGTCATGCACGAGTTCCACGGTCGCCTGACCGATGCGAACGGGGCGCCGGTCTTCCCGCCCAACGGGAACGCGCTGTCGACGTGCTACCAGTGCCACCCGGGCGCGATCACCGAGTGCTTGCGCGGCGCGATGAAGACGGGCGGCATGGAGTGCTTGTCGTGTCACGGCGACATGCTCGCGGTCGGTGGCGCGTTCCCGCTCGAACCGGGCGGCAGCCTCGACGGACAGAACGATCTGCGCGCGCGCCGGCCGTGGGCGGACTTGCCGCGTTGCCAGTCTTGCCACACGGGAGACGCGCTGAACCACGTGACCGGTTCGCAGTACACGTTCGCTGCGGACGGCATTCGCCTGCGCCAGGCCTACCGCAACGGCGATCCGTCGGCGTCGGCCATCGCTTCGCCCGCATCGCGGTTCGCGGAGAACCCGGACACGCTGTACCGCTTCAGCAAGGGACACGGCCAGGTCTCGTGCGAGAACTGTCACGGCAGCACGCACGCGGAGTGGCCGAACGCGGATCCGGCCGCGAACGACAATGTCGCGTCAACGCAGCTGCAAGGTCACACGGGACCGATCACCGAGTGCGCCGCATGCCACGCCGGCAACCTGCCGCGCACGATGAACGGTCCGCACGGAATGCACAACGTGGACCAGCTCTCGTTCATCGACGGCGGTCACCACGACTTCTACGAGCAGAGTCACGCCAGCTGTCAGGCGTGTCACGGCGCGAACCTGCTCGGCACGGCGCTGTCGCGCGCCGCAGCAGATCGCTCGTGGTCGCACGACGGTCATACGTGGACCGTCAGCAAGGGCACGCCGATCGGCTGCAACTTGTGTCACTCGTTGCCCGGCACGGGGCACGACGACTGAGGGCGCGCAAACCTCAGGGCAGGAACTTCAGAGCAGGCGCCACGCCGCATCCGTCTCGGGTCCGGGCGACGTGGCGCCGCTCCCTACCTCTCTCCATGACGGGCACTGGTTCGGTCGGGCCGAGTTGCGGCCCCGAGAGAGGGCCTGATACCGTGAGTCGAGTCTGCACAGGCTGGCCGCGTCGGCCATCTTGCGGACCACGCTTCACCCACGATCGACCGGGATCGCGAGCCTGCAGGGGCTCTGTCGATCCCGGTGCGTGGATCCGGGGCCATTCGGTCAGCCCGCCCACACCCTGAGTCTCTCCATGCGTCTCTACTTTCCGCTCGCCAGCGCCTTCGTGTTCTTCCTCGGCGCGCAAGTCGCCGAGGCGCAGAGCTTCAACGTCGACATCGGCACGAACACGACGTTCCCGACTCCGTCTTCGTCCTACGGCGCAGGCGCGGGCCAACCCGGCACCTGGGTCGCGCGCAGTCCGCTGGTCGCCAGCGCGACGCTCACGGACATCGCCGGCATGCCGACGACGGCCCTGCTGACGCGCGTGGGCGGCAACATCACGTTCGAGTTCAACAACGCCGGTACGACGGGCGACGACCAGAACCTGATGGACGACATCCAAGACATCGGCGGCATCGGTGGCGCCGCCACGACGTGGACGTTCTCGAACCTGCAGGCGGGGATGTACGCGCTGTACACGTACGCCTGGGCACCGGACAGCGCGATGTCGATCACCTCCGTCCAAGGCGGATCGATCGATCCCACGCAAGCGTGTGGCGGTGCGTGGCCCGGCGCCCAGGCGTTGGGCGTCACGTACGCGCGGCATCGCTACGACGTCGCCGCGGGCGGGTCCGTCGCCATTTCGATCGCGACGACGCTGGGATTCGGCAGCATCAACGGCTTCCAGCTCGTGAAGACGAGCGGCACACCCGCGACCGGATTCTGTTTCGGCGACGGCTCGGCAACGGCGTGTCCGTGCGGCAATGCCGGTGCGGCGGGCAACGGCTGTGCGAACTCGATGAACGCGAATGGCGCGCACCTCGGCGGCAGCGGGCTCGCCCGCGTCACGAGCGACACGTTCGTGCTGAACGGAACGGGCATGCCGAACAGCTCGGCGCTGTACTTCCAGGGCGTGACGCAGCAGAACGGCGGCGCAGGCGCGGTGTTCGGTGACGGTCTGCGCTGCGCGGGCGGCGCGATCATCCGCCTCGGCACGAAGATCAACGTGACGGGCGCTTCCCAGTTTCCGGCCGTCGGCGACCCGTCGATCTCCGTTCGCGGCATGGTCCCCGGTGCCGGCGGATTGCGCACGTACCAAGTCTGGTACCGCAACGCGGCCGCGTTCTGCAATCCGGAGACGTTCAACCTGACGAACGGCGTGCAGGTCACGTGGATCCCGTGATGCGAGCGGGCTGGTCGAACGCGCGCTGACGCGTTCGGCGCTGCCCGGGGAACGCGGCGCGAGGCGAGCCACCTTCGGCTCGCACTGCTCGCTTCGAGCAGGACTTGTGACCGCGCGCCGTCCTTCCGCTGCGTTCGCCGGATGTCTACGCTCCGCGCGTGATCCACCCGACCGCCATCGTCCATCCCAACGCGCGCTGCTCCGACGGCGTCTCGATCGGCCCCTACTGCATCGTCGAGGACGGCGCGGAGCTCGGCGAGGGCGTCGTCCTCGTCGCGCAGGTGCACGTGTTCGGCTGCGTCCGCATCGGCGCGCGCACGCGCGTCGCAACCGGCACCGTGCTGGGCGGCGAGCCGCAGGACACCAAGTACAAGGGCGCGCCTTCGCGTGTGGAGATCGGCGCCGACGGGCGCATCTACGAGCACGTCACCGTGCACCGGCCCACGACCGAGGGCGCGGTCACGCGCCTCGGCGAGGGCGTGATGCTGATGGCCGGCAGCCACGTCGCACACGACTGTGCCGTCGGTGACCGCGTGATCCTGACGAACGGCGCGATGCTGGGCGGGCACTCGCAGGTCGGCGAGCGCGCGATCCTCTCCGGCAACGCGGCGGTCCACCAGTTCACGCGCGTCGGCCGACTGACGATGCTGGCCGGCAACTGTGCGATCGGGAAAGACGCGGTCCCGTTCTCGATCTTCTCCGGATCGTTGCCGGCCGTGTGGCGCGCGCCGAACACGATCGGGCTGCGGCGCGCGAACTTCACGCAGGAGGAGCGGCTCACTTTGCGCCTCGCGCTCCTGGACATCCTCGGTCGCCGCCATCCCGCACTCGAGGTCGCGCGCCGCTACATGGACCATCCGCAAGCCAGCGTGCGCGAGGTCGCCGAGTTCGTGCTGGCCGCGCGACGCGGCGTGATCCTGGCGCGTCGCGGCGCAAGCGGCGCGGAGCTCGATCTGTGAGCGCGGACGTTCGGTCGAGACGCGGCGCGAGCGCGTTCGCACTCGTCGTCTTGTGCGCGGCGTGTCCCGGCGGCGGTCGGCCACCGCCGATGCCGGCCGGCGCCACGCTGGGCGAGCCCGTCGCGCGCGCCGAGACCGAACCGGTCGCGGCCGCCGGCGACTGCGCGGACGACCCGGCGATCTGGGTGCATCCGCAGTTCGTCTCAGAGAGCTTGGTCTTCGGCACGGACAAATGCGGTGGCCTCGAGTGGTACGGACTCGACGGCAAGCGGCTGGGCGTCGTTTCGGCCGATCTAGAACCCGACAACGTCGACGTGGCGTACTCCGTGGCACTCGGCGCAGAAACCGTCGACGTGCTCGGCGCCGCCGTGCGCGGAAGACAGCACGGTTTCATGCTCTGGAAGATCGACCCAGGGAGCCGCAGCGCCGTGCCCGCGCTCGACGCGCCGTTCCCCGTGTTCGGCGGCGACATGCCGTACGGTTCGACGCTGTACCGGCGCGCGCGCGACGGCGCACTGTTCGCCTTCGTGAACGACAAGCAGGGTCGCGTCGAGCAGTACGCGCTCGACGGATCGAGCGGCGCATTCGTGCCGCAGATCGTGCGCTCGTTCGACGTGGGCGACCAGGTCGAGGGCTGCGTGGCTGACGAGGAGCTGGGCTGGTTCTTCGTGTGCGAGGAAGACCGCGCGATCTGGCGCTACGACGCCGCCCCAGACGCGCCCGCCACCGAACGCGACCGCATCGCGATCCTCGAGGTCGGCACCGCCGGCGTCGTGCCCGATCTCGAGGGCATCACGATCTACTACGGCAAGGGTCGCAAGGGCTACCTGATCGCCTCAGTTCAGGGCGCGAACCGCTTCTTCGTCTTCGATCGCGAGCCGCCGCACACGCTGCGCAAGGTGATCGACCCGCGCGCGTCGACGGAGTTCGGCGATCTCGAGGACACCGACGGCATCGCCGTCGAGAGCTTCGCGCTCGCGCCGCCGTTCGAGCGCGGTCTGTTCGTCGCGCAGGACGGGAAGAACGGCGCGCTCCATCAGAACTTCAAGCTGTACGCATGGTCCGACCTGGCCGGCGTCGATCTCTTGGTCGAGACCCGCCGCGATCCGCGCAAACCGCACTGGGCGCGCTAGCGACCAGCACGAGAACTGCTCGCGCTAGCCACAGGCCAGCAAAGGGTGCCGTGGTAGGTCGGGCGCCTTCTCGACGGCCCCCTCCGACCGCCCTACTCGCCCGCTTCCGGCGCGCGCCCGGCGACGCCCGGCTGCCCGTCCGAACCGTCGAGCCCGCGCGCGCGTGTGCGTCCGAGCAGGCTGGCCGGCACGACGGCGCGCGCGCCGTACTTGCGGCGCAACTTGTCGAGCCCCTCGGTTGCGCGCTCCAACTTCGCGCGGGTCGGCACTTGCCCACCGCGCAACAGCTTCGGCGTGCCGTCGGGCGTCTCGAACAGGGATTCTTGGATCGGTGCGCGTACGTCGCCGAGTCCCGAGATCTGCACGCCGACGAGCCGCAGCGGCGCGATCGGCAGGCGCTCCAGCAACTCGCGCACGATCGAGTAGATGCGCGGGCCGAGATTCGTCGGGTGGTCGATCGTCTTCGTGCGCGTGAGGGTCGTGAAGTCGGAATAGCGCGCCTTCAGCGTGACCGTGCGCCCGCGCAAGCCCTTGTCGCGCAGGCCGAATGCGACCTCCTCGCAGAAGTCGAGCAGGTGGCGGCGCAGCTCGTCGCGATCGGAAACGTCCTCGGGGAACGTGCGCTCCATACCGTGCGACTTCTCCTCGCGGCGCGGCGTCACGCGACGCGTGTCGATGCCGTGCGCCAGGTCGTGGATCCACGCGCCGGTCGCGCCGAACTCGCGCACGACGTCCTCGCGCGCACGCTGTGCGAGGTCGCCGATCGTAGCGACGCCCAGCGCTTCGAGACGCTTCGCGGTGCGCGGGCCGACGCCCCAGATGCGCGAAACGGAGAGCGGATCGAGCACCGCGCGAACTTCGTGTGCCTCGATGACGCGGAACCCTTCGGGCTTCGCCAGATCGCTGGCCAGCTTGGCCAAGAACTTCGTCGGCGCGACGCCGACGGACGCGGGCAAGCCGATGCGCCGCAAGATCTCGCGCTGGATCGCGCGGCCGATGTCGCAGGGGTCGCCGAAGAGTCGCTCGCAACCGGCGACGTCGAGGAACGCTTCGTCCAGCGACAGCGGTTCGACGAGCGGCGTGTACGAGCGGAAGATCGCCATGATCTCGCGCGACGCCGTGGTGTAGCGCTCGAAGTCGGGCGGCAGCAGCACGAGCTCGGGACACAGCCGTCGCGCTTCGGCCGTCGGCATCGCCGAGTGCACGCCGTGACGGCGCGCTTCGTACGAAGCGGCCGAGATGACACCACGCTGGTTCGACGGACCTCCGACGCAGACCGGCAAGCCGGCCAGCGACGGGTTGTCGCGTGTTTCGACGGACGCGTAGAACGCGTCCATGTCCACGTGGAGGATCGTGGGACGGACTTGCGCCATGGGATGGGGAGGGTCAAGGATCCGCGAGCACCGGGGCATCCGTCAACCGGCACCTGGATCGTCAGTCGAGTCCGCAGGCCCTGCGCGCGGCAGTTGTAGAAGGCGCGATTCCTCCTATCCTCTCCGCCCCGCTCCGCTTGCGACGGCGCCCACGATCCCCCATGCGATTCCAGGACATCGCCCTCGCCGGCCTCGCACACGTCCTGCCGGACGAGGTCGTGACCTCGATCGAGTTGGAGCGGCGGCTCGAGCCGATCTACGCGCGGCTGTCGTTGTCGCCGGGTCGACTCGAACTCTTGTCGGGGATCCGCGAGCGTCGTGCATGGCCGCGCGGCACGCGACCGAGCGCAGTTGCGGCGCGTGCAGGCGCGCTGGCGATCGAACGCGCCGGGATCGCGCGCGACTCGATCGGCGTGCTCGTGCACGCGTCGGTGTGCCGCGACTTCCTCGAGCCGGCGACGGCGAGCGTCGTGCACCGCGCGCTCGAACTCAGTCCGCGCTGTCAGGCGTTCGACCTCTCGAATGCGTGCCTCGGTTTCGTGAACGCGCTCGTCGTCGTCGGCGGGATGGTAGAACGCGGCCAGGTCGAAGCCGGACTCGTCGTCGCCGGTGAGGACGGCGGCCCACTCGTCGAAGCGACCATTGCACGCTTGCTCGACTCGGGTGCGGGTGCGCGCACCGAGCTGAAGCGCGCGTTCGCGTCGCTGACGATCGGCGCTGGCGCCGCCGCCTGCGTCGTGACACGCGCCGCTCGCGCACCCGACGCACTGCGCCTCGTCGGCGGCGCGTCACTCGCGGCGACCGAGCACGTCGAGTTGTGCAGCGGCGATTTCACGAGCGGCAGCGACGGTCCGCTGATGGAGACGGACTCCGAGGCGCTGCTGCGCGCGGGTTGCGCGCTGGCGCAGCGAACCTGGACCGAGTTCGAGCGCGAGGTCGGCTGGTCGCGCGCCGACGTCGAACGCGTCGTGACGCACCAAGTCGGATCCGCGCACCGGCGCCTCCTCTTCGAGACGCTAGGCCTCGACCTCGCCCGCGACTTCTCGACGTATCCCACGCTCGGAAACATGGGCTCCGTCTCACTGCCGGCGACCCTGTCGCTGGCGCGCGACGCCGGCTTCGTCCGGCCCGGGGAGCGAACCGCGCTGCTCGGGATCGGCAGCGGACTGCAGTGTCTGATGCTGGCGGTGCGCTGAAAACCCCGTACGGAGCCAGGTAACTTCGGACGGGGTTTCCCGAGAGACGCTGC
>JBBQCC010000066.1:0-16425 GCA_038318285.1 Planctomycetota bacterium
ACTCCTATGCAACTCCAGCACTTCGTCCTGCTCGGAACGATCCTGATCCCCCTGACCGGTCTCACCGCCCTGACCACGACGTCGTGCAGCGAGTCGCAGGCGCGCGGACCCAAGTCCGCCGAGGACGCGATGCCCGGAGACGAGCGAGCACTCTTCGACGGCAAGTCCCTCGACGGTTGGGTCACGCGCGGGGGCCATTACGACGGCGACGCCGCCTGGACGGTCGAGGACGGCGCGATCGTAGGGCGGACGAAGGACGGCCAAGGCGGCCTCCTCTACACGGACCGTCCGTACACCGAGTTCGTGCTGCGCCTCGACGTGCGCACGGATTGGCCCTTCGACTCGGGTGTGTTCCTGCGCATGGCTCCGCGCGGGAAGGGCGCCCAAGTGACGCTCGACACGCGCGACGACGGCGAGATCGGCGCCATCTATGCCGACGGGTTCCTGCGTCACAACGAGAACGGCGTGAAGCTGTGGAAGAAGGACGACTGGAACAGCGTCGAAGTGCGCTGCACGGGCGAGCGTATGCGGATCGCCGTCCAGCTCAACGGGGCGGCGCTGATCGACTACGAGGTGCCGCCGAGCCTGGAGGGCTTCGCGCCGACGGGCCTGATCGGCCTGCAGGTCCACGGCGACCGCACGGATCCCCCGGGAAATGCTGTGCGTTTCCGCAACATCCGGATTCGCGAGCTTTCGCGCACGGCGAGTGAGATGGTGCGCCGCGACGCGGACGGCCAGGCGGAGATCACGCCCTGGGGTACGGCCAACGGATGGCGAGCGCTGTTCGACGGCAAGTCGATCGACGGCTGGGAGGAAGCGGAAGGGACCGGCGGTTGGGCGGTGAAGGACGGCGTGCTGGCCGCGCTCGTCGCCGGTACGAGCGGGTCGCTGCGCACGCGCGAGGACTTCCAGGACTTCGAACTGCAACTCGACTTCAAGATCGACGAGATGGCCAACTCGGGCCTGTTCCTGCACGGCGACCGCACCGGTGGCGACCCCGCGTGGACCGGGATGGAGGTGCAAATCCTCGACGACTTCCACTGGGAGGAGCGCACGGGCAGCAAACTGGCGCCCTGGCAGTTCACGGGTTCGCTGTACGGATCCGTCCCGCCGGCGAAGAAGGCGTTGAAGCCGATCGGCGAGTGGAACGAGTTCCTTGTGCGCGTGCAGGGTCCGCGCGTCGCGACGCGCCTGAACGGCGAACTGCTCTACGACGTCGACACGCGCGAGGTGACGGTGCCGGAAGGCAAAAAACCGATCCCCGAGCGCACGCAGAAGGGCTTCATCGGCCTCCAGAGGCACGCGCCCGACGGGGTGAAGGGTGAGGCCTACGCCTGGTTCCGCAACGTGTTGATCCGCGAGCTCTAGCGCGCGAATCAGCCCGAGGCATTCAGCGCACCCCCGACAGACATGCTCGACGTCGTCGCCATCTGCCTCGTCATCACCGCGCTGCTCGCGTGGGTGAACGTGCGCTTCGTGCGCTTGCCGACGACGATCGGCGTCATGGTGATCGCCCTGGGATTGTCCCTGGGTGTGCTGGCGCTGGACCACCTCGGCTGGGTCACGACGATACGGCGCCACGAGCAATCGCTGCTCGCCTCCATCGATTTCTCGCGGGCGTTGATGGACGGCATGTTGTCGCTGCTGCTCTTCGCAGGTGCGCTGCACGTGGATGCCAGCGCGCTGCGCGAGCGCTGGTCCGTCGTCGCCATCGCCGTCGGCGGCACGGTCGTGTCGACGCTGCTCGTGGGGTTCGGACTGTGGTCCGTGCTGCCTTGGGTCGGCATCGAACTCGAACTGTTGCCCTGCCTCGTGTTCGGCGCGTTGATCTCCCCCACCGATCCGATCGCGGTGATGAGCATCCTGAAGTCCGCCGGAGCGCCGCCCGAACTCGAGATCGTCATCGCCGGTGAATCACTGTTCAACGACGGCGTCGGAGTCGTGCTCTTCGTGATGCTGCTCGGGATGCTGGAGCACGGCGGCCCGCCATCCGTCGGTGCCGCGGCGGAACTGCTCGCGCGCGAGGCCGGCGGTGGCATCGTGTTCGGTCTCGTCCTCGGCTATCTCACCTATCGATTGCTCAAGAGCGTGGACGATTACCAAGTCGAGGTGTTGGTCACGCTGGCCGCGGTCACGGGCGGTTATGCGCTCGCGAGCCACTTGCACGTGTCGGGACCGCTCGCGATGGTCGTCACCGGTCTCGTGGTCGGCAACCACGGCCGCGCGCTCGCCATGTCGGACACGACTCGTCGTTACGTCGACATGTTCTGGGAGCTCGTCGACGGGATGTTGAACGCGGTGCTGTTCGTACTGATCGGCATGGAAGTCCTCGTCGTCGTGTTCTCCACGCCCCTGCTCTTCGCCGGGCTGCTCGCGATCCTCGTCACGCTCGCCGCGCGGCTCCTCTCGGTGGGCCTGCCCGTCGGCGCGCTGGGGACGCAGCTCCACATGCCGCGCGGGACGTGGAAGATCCTGACGTGGGGCGGATTGCGGGGCGGAATCTCGGTCGCCTTGGCGCTTTCGCTGCCGGCGGCCGAGCATCGCGGCCTGCTGATCACACTGACGTACTTCGTGGTCGTGTTCTCGATCCTCGTCCAAGGGCTGACGATCGGAAACGTCGTGCGCCGCGCGGCGCGCACGTGATCACGGCGCGAATCCGAGACAGTCGCTCGTCGTCCACGGTCCTCGGCCAGTCGCCCTTCAGCAGGCGCGACAGCACGCAGCCCTCGTTCCGTCCGCGCGCACAGTCATCGGTCTCCATTTCAATGCGCAGCGCGCGCTGGCTCGGGTTCGCGTTCCCGTCGATCGAAGGCGTGGACTTGTTCGTCGACATCGGACAATTCCGGCATCGGGAACGCACTTCCTCCGCGTACCTCTGTTCGGCAACGTGTCCGCCTCGATGAACCTCGTTTCCATTCTCGCGATCGGGCTCGCGGCGGCCGCCCTCGGCATCGGCGCGGTCTGGACCCAGCGCCTCTCCGCCCGAGCCGAGCGCGACTTCCCCCCCGAAGGACGCTTCGTGGACGCAGACGGCGTACGCATCCACGTCGTCGACCGCGGTGCGGGGACGCCGGTCGTCCTGCTGCACGGCGCATTCGGCGGCAGCCAGGACTGGACAGCAACGGGCATCGCGGACGAGATCGCGCGCAACCACCGCGTGCTGGTCTTCGATCGACCCGGCCACGGCTACAGCGATCGCGTCCCGGTCGGGCCGCAGAGTCCGCTGGAACAAGCGCGCGTGCTGCGCGCCGCCTGCCGCGAACTAGGCGTCGAACGTCCACTGCTCGTCGGGTTTTCGTGGAGCGGCGCTCTCGTCCTGGCTTGGGCTTTGGAGTGGCCCGACGAAATCTCCGGCGTGTTGACGGTGAACGGCGTCGCATACCCGTGGCCGGGCCCGACGGGCACCGCGTACGTGCTGTCGTCGATCCCGATCGTCGCACCGCTGCTCGCCTACACGCTGGCCGCGCCGCTCGGCAACTTGACCGCGCGCGCATCGGTCGAGCACGCCTTCGAACCCGCCGCGGTCCCGGAGTCGTTCGATCGGTCGCCACTCGCCCTCTCGCTGCGGCCCGCGCAGTTCCAGATCGAAGCCGAGGACATGCGTCTCTTGAAACCGTCGGTGGCGATCCAGTCGCCGCGCTACGGCGAGATCCGCGTTCCGCTCGAGATCCTGGCCGGGCGCGGCGACGTCGTGGCGCTGTGGGATTGGCACAGCGAGCGCCTGCATCGGACCGTCGCGGGGTCGGAGCTGACCGTCGTCGAGGGTGCCGGGCACCAGATGCTGTACTCGCACTCGGCGGCGGTCGTCGAGGCCCTCGAGCGCTTGGCCGGACGCAGCACCCCGCGTTGAGGCTGCCCATGAGAGACTGGACTGGAGTAGGCGACCCCGTACTATGTTGAGATCGAGTCTCAATATCTCCGCCACATCCAACCCCCGCAATCCACCACCATGCAATCGACCCTCGCCCTGTCTAGCTTGCTACTCCTCGCGCCCACCGCGGCGGCACAGATCCCCGCCTTCTACGTCACCGACTCCGGAGCGGACAGCGTGTGGCGCTGTGCCGACTTGAACAACGACGGCGACGTCGATGATGCCGGCGAGGTCTCCGCCTACTACGTCGACACCATCGGCCAAGTGCCGCTCCAGTTGAACGTCGGCATCCGCAGCGGCTTCGACGGCGAGGTGATGGTCAGCGATTCCGGTGAGGACAGCATCTTCCGCCTGCGCGACAACAACGCCGACGGTGACGCGAACGACGCGGGAGAGGCCGTCCGGTGGTTCGACGGTCGCGTCGGCGGCAACGCCAGCGGCCTGATCATGGGCGCCCCGAACGGCATCATCCGCGACGCCACGAGTGGTGCGTGGTACGTGGCCAACTCCGGCGCCAGCCAACCCGACACCGTGCTGCGCCTGATCGACTTGAACGCGGACGGCGATGCGAACGACGCCGGCGAAGCGACCGAGTATTGGAGCTACGCCGCGTCACCCGGTGGCGATTCCGTGCCGCAAGCCGTCGAGATCGGCTTGGATGGGAACGTCTACCTGATGGACGCGCCCTCGTCGGGACCGAACGGCAAGGGCGTGTACCGGCTGGTCGATCTGAACATGGATGGCGACGCCAAGGACGCGGGCGAAGTGACCCCGTTCTTCATTCCGCCCTTCACGGTTGCGCCGTTCTTCTGGTGCCTGGAACTCGGTCCGGACGGCTGGTTCTACACGGCCGACACGGGCAACGACGTCGTCTGGCGCTTCCGTGACCTGAACGCCGACGGGGATGCGCAGGACGCCGGCGAATCGTCGGTGTTCTGGACGGTTGGAGCCCCGAGCATCCTGTGGGATCTGACCGTGGCCGGCGACGGGTCCGTGTACCTGGTCGAGGGCCAGACGACCCAGCGCACGTGGCGCCTCTTCGACGCGAACTCGGACGGAGTGATCGGCGCGGGCGAGGTCACGGAGATCTACAACGAGACCGTCGCCGCGACGGTGATCGGCACGGGCCGCGGGATCGATCTCGTGCGCGATGTTTTCACCGGAACGCCGTTCTGCTTCGGCGACGGCTCGGGCACGGCCTGCCCGTGCGGCAACAACAGCGCGGTCGGACAGTTCGAAGGCTGCCGCAACTCGCTCGGCACCGGCGGGACGCTGGTCGCGACGGGATCAGCCAGCATCGCGAATGACACGCTGCGCCTCGTCGGCTCACGCATGCCGAACAGCTCCGCGCTGTTCTTCCAAGGAACGTCGAGCCAAGCCGGCGGCGCGGGTTCCGTGTTCGGCGACGGCTTGCGCTGCGCAGGCGGATCGGTGGTGCGCCTCGGCACGAAGTTCAACGCCGGCGGTTCGTCCACGTATCCGGCTGCGGGCGACTTGTCCGTGTCCGTGCGCGGCCTCGACAACGCGGGTGACGCGCGCGTCTACCAAGTCTGGTACCGCAACGCGGCCAGCTTCTGCGCGCCGGAGACGTTCAACCTGACGAACGGCGTCAGCCTGACCTGGGCGCCCTGATTCACGCCGAGCGCTGAACGAGCCGGCCGTCCCCCGCGGGGCGGCCGGCTCGCGCGCCAATTGTGCTTCAGATCGCGCACCGCTTGGCGGCCCGACCGGGCCGCGGGTAGGATTCTCGCCCTCACGAGCGGGCGTAGCTCAGTTGGTAGAGCGCAACCTTCCCAAGGTTGATGTCGAGGGTTCGAGTCCCTTCGCCCGCTCCAAGTCCGCGACGGGCCCGACGCGCGTCCCCGCGGCCGCAGCGACGCGTCACTGCGGGTGAGCGAGCGTGGCGACCTCGAGGCTCTGGATGCGGACTGTCCCGTCGGGGCCAGGCTTGCGCAGCATGATCTGGCCGCGACTCCCGACTTGCCAGCGCACGCTGCCCGTCAGGTGGTTCGAGCCGACGTGCAGAGAGAAGGTCTTCCTGTGCTTGCGGTCGAAGTCGGGCATCCTGTCGCTGCGCCAGTAGAGGTCGAGGGAGTCCTCGCGATCGGACTGCACTTCGAAGTCGAACGTCAGCCAAGCCGGGCTCGGCGCTTCGAACCACTTCGAGGTCGCACCCCCGGACAGGCTGTTCGGGACGGTCGCGGAGTCCGGAAGGAATTGGCTGCTCACGGAGTCGCCTGCTCCGCCCAGAACGACCTCGCGATTCCATGACCGACGGTTGCCGCCGGGCACCCCCTCCGGCGCGCGCACACGCGGCTCGACTGCGTTGTAGTTGACGAGCGCGCGCTCGACGAACATCTCGATCACGATGTCGGGGCCCGATTTCTCGACGTCTTCGATCGAGAACTCGTTGCCGACGCAGGACTCCAACACTTCGAAGGACGCGGCCAACGGGATGTCGATCAAGGGCAGGAAGGAATCGTGGTAGATGAGCACGCGCGGACCACCGGAGGTCTCGCTACCGGAGAAGAGGTGGCCCGGGTTCAGCTGGGAATTCTCGAGCGCGGTTGGAAAATACCCGGGCGTGGGAATGAAGATGCTCTGTGATTGGCGCAGGACATCGTCGATGTACATGCGCCCCGCCCAGGAGTCCTCACTCGAATCGACTTGCTGCACGACGACCTGCGACTCCGTCAGCGGGACGGCCGACGGGATCTGCTCACCAATCGCTTCCATCAACGCGTAGTACGCGACCTTCGATCCGCGGCCGGACCAGTGCGTTCCGAGCGGGTTGTAGAGGTAGTCGCCCTCGCGATCCTCAGCCTTGGCGCGCAGAAACGCCGGACGCATGTCCACGATCGGCGTGAGGTGCCTATCCGCGAGCGCCTGCACCAATTGGTCGAGTCGCGTGGGACCCAAGCGATTCACGGCTGCCGGAACGCGTTCAGGGTAGATCGTCTCCTTGTTCGGGACGACGACGAAGAGGTACTTCACTCCGCTCTCCGCGAGTGCCGCGTGCCGGTTCTCGATGCGATTGCACCAACCGTCCAACTGCTCGGGGCTGAACGGCATGAGTCCGCGAGCAACTTCGAAAGTGCAGTTGCCCGCGTAACAGATCCAGTCCCGCGAGTACGGGACGATATCGTGGCTGGGCCCAACGACGAACACGTAGTGATGGACCAGGCTGTTCCAGCGCAGCAGCACGTCACGCAATCCGAACGTGTCCTCGTAGTGGCGCTCGAATGCGCTGGGGTACTGCGCCAGTTCGGCGGCGGTTTGCGGCCGATTCGGTGCGGCAAGAGCCGCGCGCCCCTCGGGTTCGGGTCCGCGCTCGTCGGCGGAGCGGAACACCTGATCGAACGTGGGCAGGCAGATCGCGCCGACGAACAGCGCGATCTGCAGAATGTCCATCCGCTTCCTCGTGATCGTTGTGCTCATGAACGTCGCCGCTCGCGTCAGAAGCGGAAGTAGATGAACGGATTGTACGCACCCGCGGCGAGTTCCATCGCCGAGCGCGCGAACACGATCGCGAGGCCCGCCACGGCTGCGACTTCGAGCACGGCCGGCGACAGGCGGTTGCCTGCGGCGACTCGTGACCGGTACCAGTCGACGACGGCAGGAATCCATGGCACGGATCCCACACAGCCGCAGGCGATCGCGAACCAAGTGAGCGAGGAAGCGTAGAGGCCGACGTGGTGCACATCGCTCGCGCTCACGACGAGTTCACCCGCGGTCACGAGCTGGCTGCCGCTCGGGAAGCCGAACATGGCGCCGATGTACAGGGCGGCTTGCTCCAACGTGTTCGCCCGGAAGAACACCCAACCGACCATCACGACCAGCAGCAGGTACGCGTGCGAGAGCCAGCGCATGCGCCGCTCGAGGAAGCTCTGCAGCCCGATGCGCTCGAGGACGAGGAATACGCCGTGGTACAGGCCCCAGACAAGAAACGTCAGGTTGGCCCCGTGCCACAAGCCGCACAGGAAGAAAACGACGATGAGGTTGAGGTATGTGCGCCCTTTCCCCGATCGGTTGCCGCCGAGCGGGATGTACAGGTAGTCGCGAAACCAAGTCGACAGCGAGATGTGCCACCGACGCCAGAAGTCGGTGATCGAACGCGCGATGTACGGGTAGGCGAAGTTCTCCTTGAAGGTGAACCCGAACATGTGCCCGAGGCCGATGGCCATGTCCGAATAACCCGAGAAATCGAAGTAGATCTGGAGCGTGTACGCGACGATCCCGAGCCAGGCCACGGCCGTCGTCATCTCCCCCATCGCAACGCCGACGAAACCCGAGTTGTTCCCGCCGAAGATCTGGTCCGCGCACTGCGCGCACACGTTCGCGATCAAGGTCTTCTTGCCGAGACCGATGATGAACCGCCGGACACCCAGCGCGAATCCCTCCAGGTTCACGACGCGGTGCACGATCTGCTCAGCGACGTCGCGATAGCGCACGATCGGCCCGGCGATCAGTTGTGGGAACAGCGCGACGTAGAGCGCGACGTCGAACAGGTTCCGTTGGACGCGCCCGTCGCGACGGTAGACGTCGATGACGTACGAGAACGCCTGGAATGTGAAGAACGAGATCCCGATCGGCAGACGGATCTGCCCGCGATCGTCGAGCAAGATGGTGTGCAGGTTGGAACCGCGCTCGAACAGGCTGCCGATGGTCGGCAAGTCATCGTTGCGCCAACCCAGGGCCAGCAGCGCCTCGCTCGCGCCGCTCCAGAGCCAGTCCGTGTACTTGAAGAAGACGAGCAGGCCCAGGTTGAACACGACGGCCAGTGCGACGACTCCGCGACCTCCGCCGACGGTTCGCGCGCGATCGACCCACAGGCCGAAGGCCCAGTTCGCCACGATCGAGGCGAGCATGACCAGCACGATCACGGGCTCGCCCCAGGCGTAGAACACGAGGCTCGCGATCAGGAGCCAAACGTTTCGCAGCGAAGGCCTCACCACGAAATAGACGCTTAGAACGAGCGGCAGAAACGCGAAGACGAACAGGACCGAGCTGAAGTTCATCGGGAGTCAGCTGGAGTTCATTGCCGGGGGCAACAAGAACAGCGTACCAAGGCCTTCGGCAGTCGAGCTTCCGCCCCTCAAGCCCCAGCCGGGCGCCGGTTTCGACCCATGGACCGCGAGAACGACTATCGTCCTGGTGGCCCCGACCGTAGGGTCATGCGGTCCGCGATGAACGTCCGCGCTCTATTCCTGCTCCTGTGCATGCTGCCGGGGCTACTGCTCGTCGGCGGCTCCTCGACGCGCATCTGCACGTGCGCGACCGCCGTTGCGAGTGGCGACCAAGATCCGTGCGCGGGACGAGCGTGCTGCGCGGGACACGTCGACAGTGCACCCACTCGACCGACGTGGAAGTCCACGGAAGTCTGCTCGGGCTGCAAGGCGATCGCCGCGCCGCGATCGGATTCTCCTACACCGCCGAGTGTTCTGCCTCTGGTCTGGATCACACCGACGACGGCGTCTTCGTTCGTCCACGTCGATGCGCCCCGCGGCGTGCCGGCCCGCACGGAGCGGACCGAGGGCGCGACCGGCCCCCCCCTGGATCGCAGGGCCTTTCCGCTGCGGATCTAAGTCTCGAGTCGAAGGCTGTGCGAGCGCGCGCTCGCTCTACGTCCACTTCGTACCGACTGGAGATTCCTCATGCACACTCCGCATGCGCACCGGCCGCGATTTCGCGTCCTGCGCACCGCCCTCGCGCTGACGACGGGCGTCACCCTCCACCTCGCATCCGCCCCGCTGCACGCGCAGATCGTGACGGAGAACGCCGGCGTCCTGTCGCCACAGACTCCGGAGTTCCACGAAGCGTTCTCGTTCACGCGAGCTGCGCTCGGCGACGAGTTGTCGTGGACACAGCAACTGATCTTCTCGACGGATCGGTCGAACGAGTTCCAGTTCCTCGTGCCCTGGATCGACCGCGAAGTGGACCGGCCCGGTGGCGGACTCGACTTCGCCGGATTCGGTGATGCCACGTTCCGTTGGAAGCACGCGCTCGTGCGCGACGACGGTGTGATGCAGTCCACGCGCTGGTCCACGCGCGTCGAGTTCACCGCGCCCACCGGCGACCAGGATCGGACGGACGGCGACACGGCGATTCCGCCCGACCTCCGGATCAGCCGTGGCGATTGGAGCTTCGGCGCCGGCGGCGGGTACGCGATGGTCGACGATCGTCACCGTTTCGCTGCCGACCTGATGTTCCGACACCACACAGCACACGACGACTTCCAGCTCGGCGATTCGGTCGAACTCGACCTCGCGTATTGGTTCCGCATCAGCCCGACGCACTTCGACGACCTCGAGCGGACGACGGAAGTGCGCGGCGTGCTCGAACTCTTGTCGAGCTACAGCTGGGCCTCCGAATTGCACGGCACGGATGCCGACGGCGACGGCGGGACCGTGTGGATCGCGCCGGGCTTGCAGGTGTTCCCGCTCGACTGGCTGCTGTTCGAAGGCAACGTGCAGTTGCCCATCGCCCAATCGCTCGATGACGCATTCGGGGATCGCCATTTCGGCGCGGTCCTCGGTCTCAGGATCCTTTTCTAGGAGTCACTTCATGAAGTTCCTGCTTTCCCTCTCGTTCGTCTCGCTCGCACTCACGCAGTTCGCACTGACTGCGTGCAACGGCACCTCGTCCCGAACCGAAACGCGCGCGACCGCCGCGACTTCCGCCACTTCGGGACTCGAGGAGGTGACCATCCTCGCGCGCGGCATGGAGTGACTCCCGTGTGCCAAGAGCGTCCGTGACGCTCTGCGACGCCTGGATGGCGTGCGCACCATCGACATCGATCTGCAAACGAACCTCGTCACGATCACTCCGGCGACCGACCGCGAGATCGACCTCGGGGCGATCGCGGAGTCGATCCACGACGCGGGGTTCAATCCCGGCCCGCTGCACCTCCGCGCGCTAGGCACGCTCGAGCCCGGCGAACGCGGCTGTTTCCGCATCCGCGGTTGGTCGCGTTGCATTCCGCTCGGCGGGCAGTTCGAGCACGCTCCCGGCGGCGAATTCGCCCTGGAGGCGGACGTCGAGGCCGAGGGCGAGTCCCTCGTCCTGCGGCGAGCCCGTGTCGCGGTTCGAGGCACCTGAGCGCGACCGGACCGAGCCGCCGCGCATTACACTCGCGGCATGGGTCGACAATGGTTGCAGAAGAAGCGCGGGATCAACGCCGAGAAGCGCGCGAAGATCACCTCGAAGCTCGCCCGCGAGATCACGGTCGCCGCGAAGATGGGCGCGCCCGATCCGGCGTTCAATCCGCGCTTGGCGCTGGCCGTCGAAGGCGCGCGCAAGCAGTCCGTGTCGAACGACGTGATCGCGCGCGCGATCAAGAAGGGCAGCGGCGAGGGCGCGGACTCGACGAACTTCGAGCTGGTCACGTACGAAGCGATGACCCCGCAGAACGTGCCCGTGATCATCGAGTGCTTGACCGACAACCGGAACCGCACGGCGCCGGACATGCGCTCGATGTTCAAGGACGGGCGCTTCGGCGTGAAGGTGATGTTCTTCTTCGACCACGTCGGTTTGATCGAGGCAACGCACTCCGACGCGGAGACGGACCTCGAGATGGCCGCGCTCGAAGCGAACGCTCAGGACGTCGAGCCGCTCGACGACGGGTCCTCCGAGGGCGTCGGTGCGCGCTTCTACACGCTGCCGACGGAGCTGGACGGCGTGACGAACGCGCTGCGCGCCGCGGGTTGGACGATCAGCCAATCCGAACTCGGCTACAGGCCGAAGGAGCTCGCGACGATCACGCCCGAGCTACGCCAAGCGCACGAGGACTTCCTCGAACGCATCGACGACCACGACGACTGTCACCGGATCTATTCGGGCTGAGCGCGGCGCCTCTGCCGAACACGCCGCCGAAATGCGCTCGTCGAGCCGCCCCGAGCGCATTTCGCTCGGGACGACTCGACGAGTCCATGAATCGAGGACGACGTCGGCTCAGGCGCCCGACGCGCGCTTCATCTCGATCTTCATCATCTGGAATTCCTTGCCCGTCTTCGGATCGGGCCCGAACATCTCGAGCGACATCGTGTTGGCGTCCGGGTGACGCTCGACCTCGCGCATCGTCGTCATCTTCTTCGTCATCGGGCAGTTGAACTGGAAGTTCCAGGTCATCGTGCGCCCGTTGTCAGACGCGACACCCGTACCGTTCATGATCCCCGTGCCCATGTTGTCCATCCACGTGGACACGTACTTCTGCGAGACGTTGTCGAAGCCGTTGAAGCCGAGGCCCTGGAACGCGCCCATGCCGGCCATCTCGCCGCTGTATTCGCAGCGCGTGTAGCGACCGTCCATGAGCGACGTGATCGTGGCGTTGCAGTCGTTCGTCATCGGCGGCATGCCGGGCGCCATCCACATCGTGCTGGTGCCCGACCAGCGGCCGGCGGACTTGGCGAGCATCTCGTGCTGCGGACCGGTCATGCCCGCCTCCATGCAGGCCTGCATGTCGGCTTCCGTCCAGCCGGGCGGGAGCATCATGGCCATGTCACCGCCTTGCGGTGCTTGGGCATGGTCCGTGGTTTGGACGTCGCTCTTCATGGAGTTGCAGCCGGCGAGCATTGCCGAGGTCGCCAGGAGAGCGGGACAGAGAATCGCGGTGAAGATGATCGAGCGCATGCGGGAATCCTTGCGTGGGTGTGTTCCGAGTGGTGAGTCCGGCCGGTTCGTGCACCGGCTCCGAATCGCGGCCAATGTACGAACAGGACCTCTCAATCCGCAAATCGCTGCGCGCGAGCAGGGACCCGAGCGCGCTGCCCCACCGCAGGCGTCGAGACGAGGCGCGGAGGGCGCGGGCAAGCACGGATCCACGCCGAAATGCGCTTCGGCCGGACACCGCATCGCGGAGTCCGGCCGAAGTTCAAACGTCGCCGCCGCGTGGCACGACGACGAGCACCAGAGCGATCAAACCACCCAGGTGATCTCCCAACCGTTCGTCAGGTTGAACGTCGACGCGGTGCAGAACACCGCCGCGTTGCGGTACCAGCACTGGTACGTGCGCACGCCGGGCATCGTCACGAGTCCGCGCACCGAGACCGAGGGGTCGCCGACCGCGGGGAACTGGGAACCGCCGCTCATGTTGTTCTTCGTGCCGAGTCGCACGACGGCGCCACCCGCGCAGCGCAGTCCGTCACCGAACACGGCACCCATGCCACCGTTTTGCTGGGCGGTGCCTTGGAAGTAGAGCGCCGAGCTGTTCGGCATGCCGGAGCCGGTCAGCACGAGCTGATCGTTCGTCAGGCTCGCGGAACCCGCGGCTTGCAGGTGTCCGCCGGCAGTGCTCACCGAGCTCGCGCAGCCGTTGCCCGCCGCACCGGAATTGCTGCAAGGGCAGGCCGTTCCCGTGCCGTCGCCGAAGCAGAACGCGCCGCCACCGCCGCCGCTGCCAACGGTGATCGTGCCGCTGGGCAGCGTGCCCGAAGCGCCGAAGGTCCAATTCGCGGCGTTCGCGATGGCCATCAGCCAGTCGGCCTTCGTGCCGCTGCTGAGTGTGCCCGTGTTGAAGGCCATGAAGTTCTGGCCCGTGCTGTTCTGGGGGAACGTGACCGCCGTATTGCCGGCGACCGAGAGTCCCGTCGGGACGTCGCCTTCGGCCGAGGAGGTGGCGATTTCGAACGCTCCCGTGTCGTCGAGAACGAAGATGTTCTGCTGGACCGGGGTGTTCAACGGATTCATCCCCGTGTCGTGCTGGAACACGGAAACTTGATCACCGGCCTGAGCCAACGCGTTCATTGCGAACGCACCGGTCGTGGTGCCAGGGATCGCGCCCGAAGTGACCCACGTGTAGTCCGCACTCGTCGTGTTCGTGCTGATGATCGTGCCGGCAGGAATCGGGTTGTTCACGACGAACTGCAGGAGCTGCTCGTTCCCGTCACCGTCGGTGGGCCCGAGCGTGTTGCGGTAGCCGAGGCCATCCCAACCGTTGTCGGTGAAGTACAGCGTCGTGCCCGCAGGCATCGGCGCCAGGTTGACGATCGTGAGGATGTCCGCCGGCGAACCGTTGTCGACCCAACCGATCAGGGCGACGTCGCCTGCGGTCAAGTTGATCTGCGCCGATGCGGGGGGCGCGGTCAGGACGGTCGCGCTGAGGAGGAGTGCGGCGGCGAAGGAGCTGTGTTGGATCTTCATCTCGGTGAATGCTCTGGAATGCCAGTTCGGCGATCGCGAAGTGCGACCCTGCGAACCGAGGCCCTAGATTCCCCCCTACTTCCCTGTTCCGAATCAGCCCCAGGTCAGCCGGCGGTGAATTCCGACCGACCCTGGTCCTCACGGCGCAAGGTCGCTCACCTCGAGACGAGGCTCGAAGTGTGCGCCCGACCCCGGTTGCCCTGCGGGCGAACGAGGTAGAGCAAGGAGATACGCCGGTTCCCGGTCCCCGCCCCTCCGGTTAGCGTGTCCGGTCCTCCGCGCCCGGCCCCCACCCGTCCGGCCCCTTTTCGCCAGAACGCTTCGCGATGAATTTCGGTCTCGCCCTGTTGCTCCCGGCCACGCTGTTCGTCCAGCCGAGCGCCCTCGTTCGCCCCGCCGCGGAGGAGTCGGGGGTCGATTTCGCGCTGCGCACCGCGGAGAAGACGCTCGAGCGGCAGGACTTCGCCAGCACGTTCCTGTGGATCGAGCGGGCGCTCGAGCGCGACCCGAAGTCGGTCGCTGCCTGGGAGCTGCGCTCGCGGTATTTCGCGGCGGTCGAGAACAACGACGGGCAGGTGTACTCGCTGCACCAAGCGCTGCGCCTCGCGATTGCCCAGAAGCAGCACAAGTCGGTCGTCGCCCCGCTGCGCGAGCGGCTCGAGGCGATCGATCCGATCGCGCGCGAACTGATCAGCCTGTCGAGCATCTTCGTCGCGAAGCTCAGCGCGCTGGCGACGCAGTACGAGGCGGACGGCCGCCCGCACTCGGCGATCCTCGTGCACAAAGAGATCCTGGGCCTCGATCCCGACTCACCCAGCGCCGCAGCGATCCAGCGCCTCGCCTCGAAGCCCGACCCGAGCTTGGCGGCCGACGCGAAGCCGAAGGACCTGCTCGAAGGCGTCTCGGCCGAGTGGATCCGGGACTTCGACTCTAAGCACGCCGTGTGGCGCGACCACGCGAAGCTCGAGCGCGACCACTACACCACGCACACGAACGCGGGTTACGCGAACCTCGTCCGCGCCGCCGAGGCGATGGAGCAGATGAACGCGTTCTATCGCGAGTTCTTCGGGTACGGCGCGGAAGGTGACGGTCACTCGGTGCCGCGCATCGACCTGATGATCTTCAACACGCGCGACGAGTACCTGAAGCTCGGCAGCAGCCCCGCGGAGTGGAGCGGCGGCCAGTTCACGGGCAGCGCCGTGGAGACGTACGTCGGCGACGGCGGGTTCGACGGGATGGTCGGCACGCTGTTCCACGAAGCGGCGCACCAGTTCGTTTCGCTAGCGACGAATGCTTCGGGATGGCTGAACGAAGGCCTCGCGTCGTTCTTCGAGGGCTGCCGCATCCTCTCGAATGGCACGGTCATCATGAACCTGCCGGCGAACCACCGGCTGTTCCCGATGGTCGAGCGTCTGCAGGTCGGTTGGATGGAGAGCGCCGACGACGGCATCGATCCCAAGGCCGCGTCGAAGAGCAATCCGACGAAGGCGCCGACGTTTCGCATCGTGCTGGAGAACAAGTACGAGTGGGGTCCGCCCTGGTACGCGCCGACGTGGGCCGTCGTGTACTTCCTCTACAACTACCAGGACCCGATCGACGGCCGTTACGTGTACCGCGCGGCGTTCCGCACGTTCCTCGACTCGTCCGGCGGTCGCGTCGGCAACGGCGCGGTGAAGAACTTCGAGGAGGTCGTGCTCGCGAACCCCTCCCTGCCGATCAAGGGCGTTCCGCGACCGAAGGGCGCGGCCGAAGTTCGCTTGCCGACCACAGCCGACGAGTTGAACGCGGTGTGGAAGGACTGGCTCGTCGATCTGGCGAAGGAACAGCGCGGCGAGATCGTGGTGCCGCGCCCGTGGGCGCAGTGGGCGCGCTACGCGATCAAGAACAAGGACGACGCCGTCGCGCGCGAGCACTTCGAGAAGGCGCTGCGACAGGATTCGCAGGACGTCGATGCGTTGCTGGACTTCGCATCGTTTCTGGCCGACCGCAAGGGCGCCGACCGCGCGACGAAGCTGTCGCTCCAGGCGGTACGCATCCTCGAGTCGCGCGAACCGGTCGACGAGAAGGCGTTGCGTTCGGCGGAGCGGAGCCTCGAGAAGTGGGATCCGAAGCGCAAGGCGCTCGCGACCGTGCACCAGGAGTTGTGGGCCGCCGGACTCAGCATCGTGCAGCGCTACAAGGCGGCCGGATTGCCGACGATGGTCATGGACCTCGCCTGGCACTTCGGCACCGACCTGAACGCGCCGGGGATGATGCCGCACTACGCCGATGCGGTGCGGGCGGGCGGCATGCCGCTGCAGCGCTGGCAGCTCGCGTACAACGAGAGCGACCTGACCGGTTGGAACGTCGAGCCCGACAGCGTGTACACCGCCGACGGCAAGAACCTGAAGGCCACTTTCGGCAAGTTCAGCCAAGTG
>JBBQCC010000067.1:0-16404 GCA_038318285.1 Planctomycetota bacterium
GTGGCGATCGCGGCCGCCCAGAACGAGTACGCACGCCCGGGATTCGCGTCGAAGTCGAAGAAGTGGAAGCGGTGGCTGTCGACCCCGACAAGCCAGACGCGCTCGAGGCCCAAGTCGAGCCCGTTCGCGATCACGACGAGCATCGCGATCGCCGAGACGACGAACACGACGAGCAACAGGAAGTCGGTCCACACGACCGCAGAGATGCCCCCGATCCACGTCCAGGCGATCGCGAAGAGCGACACGATGCCGACCGAGATCGCCAGTGAGGGCAGGTGCGTCGCGACGGCCAACGACTGCAACTCGTCGTGCAAAACGACCTCCAGCACGAGACCGGTCAGGTAGACGCGCGCGCCCTGCGACAACACGTTGCCGATGACGAAGAACGCGCTCGAGAGGCGCCGCGCGCCTTCGCCCAAGTGTTCTCCGATCAGGTCGTACGGACTGAAGACCTCGCGCTCGAAGTAGCGCGGCACGAGAAACCACGCGATGCCCAGCCGAGCCGTGATGGAACCGACCACGAGCAGTTGCAGCGACGTCATGTCGCCGCCGGGTCGGTACACGGTCCACGGGACCGCGACCATCGTGACCGCGCTGATTTCGGTCGCGATGATCGACGCCGACACGACCCACCAGGGCAGCTTGCGTCCGCCCAAGAAGTAGTCGCGCAGGTTCGCGTGCTTGCCCAGCAGCGCGCCGGCCAGCGTCGTCAGCACGAGCACCGCCGCGACGACCGACCAGTCGAGTGCGGAGAAGGGATTCAGCTCGGGCAATCTTCGTTCTCCAGCCCGAGTGCAAGCGCGGCGGCGCCGAATGCGGGGGCTTCGAGCATCTGCGAGGGACGCACGAAATCAGCGGGTAAACTGGCCTTTTCGAGCCCGGTCGAGATCCGCTCGCCCAAGTTCTTGCCGATCCCGCCGAGCGCGATGAACTGGCCCAGTCGCGCGCCGACGACCGCGCGCTCGGGCACGATGCCGGCAGGTTCGCTCAGGCGTCGCATTCGATCCACGATGTAATCGACCAACGCGTCGGCGACCCAGACGAGCAGATGGCGGGCATGCTCCGGTTCGAGACAGTCCAACCAGTCGATGGGTCGCTGCCCGGATCTCGGCGCGAGCAGCGGGCGCCCTTCGACGCGGAGATGCGACCAGCGGCCGGGCGCGAGCAGGTCCTCGTACACGGGGGTCCCGTGTCCCGCCTTCCTCCCCATGCCCGTCCCGTACAGGCTGCGCCGGCGCTCGGTCTCGAACGCCTTGGGCATCCGCGGCGTGAGTTCGTCCAGCGCGCGCACGCGACCGGCGACCAGCACGGCCTCGGCCAGCCCCGATCCGCCGGCGAAGTACAGCGCGTTATGCGTTCCGCGAAGGGCACCACTCGCGGACCAAAGTTCGCCCAGCGCACCCGCGACGCCGTCGCTCGCCAGCTTGGGCAGCGGCCGCGTGAACTCGAAACCGCGCTCGACCAGTTGATGCTCCAGTTCGTCGAGCAGGTCCAGATCGCGCGGACCATTGCGCATCAGGTCGACGCCGCGCGCGTCGTCTGTCTTGTGTCCGGGCCAGCACACGCCGAGTTCGATGCGCAGGTGTCCGCCCGCGGCCTCCGCGATGGCATCCACCGTCGCGCGCACACGAGCTCGCGCGGCATCGATCTCGGAGGTCGTGGGTGGTGGGAGGCCGACGATGCAGCCGTCGCGAACTTCCCCTGGCGGAACGAACGGTTCGTGGTCGCGCCGCGCGAGTTCCCCGGCCGCCTCCAGGAAACCGTCGGAACGCCGACGAACGGCCAACGCGCGCACGCCGCTCGCGCCGCCGTCGACTCCGATCGCGAGGACCCTGCTGTTCGTCATGGAATCCCGGCGCAGAGGTTCCGCGAGTGCAACGACCGGGTCAAGCCGTTCGGGGAGGAGTTGGCAGCCTCCGCTCGAGCGGTTGGAATGTCGCGATGCTCGCCGCATGCCTCTCGATGCTCCTGCTGTCGCTCTTCCCCGCCGCCGCAGTCGAGGACCCGCAGGCGACCCTCGACGAACCCGTCGAGATCCGCGCGCTCGTCGTGCGTCCGTCGGACCTCGACGTGCTCGCCGATGCCGCGTCGATCGGCGTCGTGATGCAACGGCTGGGCGAGATCGGATTCAATGCGGTGGTGCCGATGGCGTGGGAGCGCGGGCGTACGCTGACACAGTCGGCGGCACTCGGTGCGCTCGGTCTCGGAGATACCAACGCGTTCGGGGGGCGCGACGTGTTGCAGGAGATCGTCTTCGAAGCCCACCGGGCCGGTCTCGAGGTGCTCGTCGGTCTCGATGGGACGCTCGCGGTCGACCCCGCGACGAAGTTCGGCGACGAAGTTCATCTCACGGACGCGAAGGACCGTCTCGACCCCCGCGACGCGGGCGTGCGCACCGCAGCGCGCACGTTCGCGCTGGAGATCGCTCGCGCGGCGGAGATCGACGGCTTCGTGTTGTGCAACGGGCTGACCGCGTTCACGCGCGAAGAGGCGCGCGATCCGGCTGCCACAGCCGGGGTGACGAGTGCGCACGCGGAGCTCGCCGCCTGGCGCGAGGAACTGCGCGCTTTCGATCCCGGGCTCGTCGTCGGCTGGGCCGCGAACGACGCGCGGTTCGCGCTGCCGGACGATGGAAATGGCCTCGATTTCATGGTGATTTCGGCATCCGCCAAGGATGTACCCGCGGGTCTCGCCAAGTGGATCGCCGAGAACCCCGGACGCGTAGCGCTGTGGCGCGACGTCGCCGAGTCGACGAAGCCCGAGGCGTTCGGCGAGCAGCTCGCCGCCGCGCGCAAGAAGCCTTACGGCGGCGAGGTGCTCGCGTCCTTCTCCGCGCTGGTCGCCAACGCGGGCGCGTTGGCCGACGTGTTGAACCAGGGCTTCGACGCGCCGTACTACGCCCGCGCGACGTTGCCCTGGCGCAATCGCGTGACGTGGAGGCCCGCGACCCCGCTCATCCCTCTCTTCAACGACTCGGGCACGTTCGAGAAGGTCGATGCCGACATCCCCTACGCCCGCCTCGAAGCCGGTCTGCCCGGCAGCGCGAGCTGGCCCATGAAGCCGACGGAGACCGGCACGCACGAGCTGTGGGTGTACCTGCCGCCGGCGAGCGAGCCGCTGCCCGCGCTGTCCTTCACGATCCCGACGGACGAACGCCGTGTACTGCGCGTCGTGCACCCCGCCGGTCTCCCGCATGGTTGGACGCGCATCGCCCGGGCGCACATCGCGACCACGCAGAAGCAGGACGTCCTGCGCCTGGAGGTCGAGCCGGGCGGCACGCGGGCGATCGAGATCGGAGCGCTGGTCGCGCTTCCGCGTCGGCGCGTCGACTCCCGCTGAGAGCCTGGATTCCTGTACGCGATCCGAGGCTGTTGCGCCCGAAACACGCGGAACGAGGCGCTGAATCTTTCGCGTCGTACCGCATACTCCGCGCTGGCCAAATCGAGGAGCTCCCCATGAACCGACCCACTTTCCGCACGCTGCGTACGCTTCGTCCCCTGCCGCAGGCTTCCGGCCGCCGCGGCGCGCTCGGCACCGGCCTGATCATCGGCCTCGTCCTGGTCGCGATCCTCGTGATCGGCGTCGTGTCGCTGGTCGGTGTCTACAACGGCCTGGCGTCGAAGAAGGAAGACGTCTCGGCGAAGTTCGCCGCGATCGACAGCCAGTACAAGCGCCGCGCGGACCTGATCCCGCAGCTCGTCGAGACCGTGAAGGGCTCGGCGAACTACGAGAAATCGACGCTGGAAGCCGTCGTGAACGCGCGTGCGTCCGTCGGCAAGATGCAACTGCCCGCCGATGCGACCACGGATCCCGAGGCGATGAAGCGCTACCTCGACGCGCAGAACCAACTGGGCGGCGCGCTGTCGCGCCTCCTGGTCGTCGCGGAGCAGTACCCGGACCTCAAGGCCACGCAGGGCTTCCTGTCGCTGCAGGACCAAATCGAGGGCACCGAGAACCGCATCACGGTCGCGCGCGGCGACTACGTGAAGAGCGTGCAGGCCTACAACACGAAGATCGCGACGTTCCCCGGCAACGTGATGGCGGGCACGTTCGGATTCGCGAAGCTGCCGCAGCTGGAGTCGACTTCGACGCCCGAGGAACGCCAAGTCCCGAAGATCGACTTCGGTTCGGGCGGCACGGGCAAGTGATCGCGTTCGCGCTCACCCTCGCGCTGGCGCTGATCTCCCCGTCGTCGCTCGCAGCACCGACGCCTGCACCGACTCCGGCCCTCATGGCGGCCGTCGTCGAGTACCAGATCCCGAAGAACGAGGGCTGGGTCACCGACCGCGCGAAGATCCTGTCGGCGGCGGACGAGCGCGCGCTGGAAACGCGGCTGGAACAGTGGAAGCAGAGCACGGGGCACCAGATCGCGGTGCTGACGATCCCTTCGCTGGACGGAGAGTCGCTGGATCAGGCCGCCATCGCGGTGGCTCGCTCGTGGGGCATCGGAGCCGGCGAGCGCAACGACGGCGCGCTTCTCCTCGTGTCGCAAGGCGACCGGAAGATGCGCATCGAGGTCGGTGACGGACTCGAGGGCGCGCTGACCGACTCGATCTCGGGCCGCATCATTCGCGACGTCATCGCGCCGCAATTCCGCTCGAAGCAATTCGGCGCGGGCATTCGACAAGGCGTCGAGGCGATGATCGGCGTCGTCGAGGGCGGCGTGGACTCCGTGCCGGCGCTGCAAGGGAAACGCCACGATCCGGCCGTCGGCGGACTCGTTGTATTCGCGATGTTCATGATGTTCGTCCTCTTGGCGATTCTGGGCCGCAAGGGCGGAGGCGGCGGCGGGCGACGCGCGGGTCTCGGTCCGCTGGCACCCTTCCTCATCGGCAGCGCGCTGGGACAGATGGGTGGACGACGCGGCGGCGGCGGCTTCGGTGGCGGCGGCGGCGGCGGTTTCTCCGGGTTCGGCGGTGGCGGATTCTCCGGCGGCGGCGCCTCGGGAGGTTGGTGATGCCCGCATTCCTCCAGGACAACGCGGCCCGAGTCGGCGCCACGACCGAGTGGGATTCCGTCGGCGCAAACGTCGTCGAGGTTCTCGAACGCATCGGCCCGTGGGTGTTCGCCGCGTCCGTCGCCATCGTGCTCGCGATCGCACTGCGCCGCGCGCGCCGTTACCGACTCGACGGCGTGCTCGCACCCGACGCCGAACCGCGGGTGCGCGAGGCCATCGTCGCCGTCGAGAAAACGACGAGAGGCGAGGTCGTCCCCGTCGTGCTCGGTCGTTCCGACGCGCACCCGGTCGGCGAGTGGCGCTCAGCCTGCGCCTTCGCGGTGTTCGGTTCGATCCTGCTCGAAGGGATCGTGCCCTGGCACAGCCCGATGCTCGCGATCCTCTTCCAAGTCGGCCTCGCGGTGATCGGCTTCGTCCTCGCGCGTCAAATCGTCGGCTGGAAACGCCTGTTCGTCGGCGAGAAACGCGCGACCGAGGTTGCGCTCGAACAGGCGCACCTGGAGTTCCAGACGCTCGAACTGCACCGCACCGAGGCGCGCACGGGCGTGATGATCTTCGTCAGCCTGTTCGAGCGGCGCGTCATCGTTCTGGGCGACTCCGGCATCCACGCGCAGGTCGGCGACGCGCACTGGCTGAAGACGCGCGACGCCGTGCTGGCCGGCATCGACCGCGACGACCTCGCCGCGGGCCTGATCGACGGCGTGCAGAAGTGTGGGGAGGTGCTCAGCGCGCACTTCCCGATCACCGCGGGCGACCGCAACGAGATCCCCGACCGCCTGGTCGTGCGGCCGGAGTGACTCCAGCGCGGCCGCGGCGCGGTCGGAGTCAGTCCAGCGCGGCCGCGGCGCGGTCGGAGTCAGTCCAGCGTGGCCGCGGCTTCGCGGTCGAGGTACAGGCGCACATCGGCGTGACCGCGCAACCACGTCGAGGGCACATCGGCCCTCTGCGGTGCCAACAACGTGTCGCGCACGACCTGGGCCTTGCGCGCGCCGAGCGCGATCACGCGCACGCGTCGTGCGTCGAGGATCGTCGCGACACCCATCGTGATCGCGCGCTGCGGCACAGATTCGAGCGCGCCGAAGGACTTCGCCGCGTCCTCGCGCGTCCACGGATGTAGCTCGACGACGCGCGTGCGACTGTCGCGCGGAGAACCGGGCTCGTTGAACCCGATGTGTCCGTTGCGGCCGATGCCGAGGATCTGGAGATCGATGCCACCGGCCGTGCGAATCGCGCTCTCGTAGGCCGTGCACGCGGCGTCTGCGTCGAGTGCGTCCACGTCGGGGAAGTACGCGCGGCTGCGGTCGATGTCGAGGAGTTCGAAGACGTGCTCGCGCGTCCAGAAGCGAAACGACTGCGCGTGCTCGGCATTCAGGCCGAGGAACTCATCCAGGTTGAACGTCGTCGTGCGGGCGAAGGACAGGCCGACCTCGCGGTGACGCCGCGCGAACTCGCGGTAGACATCGAGGGGCGTGCTGCCCGTCGCGAGGCCGAGCACCGCGCCGCCCGGTCGCCCGACGAGCGCTTCGACCTCGTCCGCGAGCGCGCGTGCGAGTGCGTCACGATCGTCGAAGACGAACGTCGGGATCGTGAGACCGGGGAGCGGGCGCATACGTGATGCGCGGGAGTCTACTGTGCGCTCGGGACCGTTCCGACGGGGAAGCGCGGAGCTGAACCCCGTACGGAGCCAGGTAAGTTCGTCCGGGGTTGCGCCCGAGCCATCGAGGCACGCGGCGACGTGGACGCAACCCCGGACGAACTTACCTGGCTCCGTACGGGGTTCAGGCCGTCGCGCGCAGCAGCTCGAACGCGTCGTGCGCCACGGCGCGGTCGCGGCCGTTTTCCTTGGCCAGGTACACGCGGCGGTCGGCAGCCTTCAGGAGTGCGTCGACGTCGGCGAAGTCGTCCACGATCTCGGCGACGCCCAGGCTGACCGTAACGGCCCGTTCGAACGTACCGAACTTCACGATGTTCTCGCGCACCGCCGTGCGCAGTCGCTCCGCGATCTCGAGCCCGGCTGCGAGGTCGGCGCCGGGACAGATCGCGAGGAACTCCTCGCCGCCCATGCGACACATCGCGTCGCCCTTGCGTAGGCGAGAGGCGGCCAACTTGGCCGTCTCGCGCAGGACGACGTCGCCGGTGTCGTGACCGTGCTCGTCGTTCACGCGCTTGAAGTAGTCGATGTCGAGCATGATCACCGTCAGCTTCATCGAGCCGTTGCGCGAGAGGTCGAACGCGCGTTGCAAGCGTTCGGTGGCGAATCGGCGATTGAAGAGACCCGTCAGCGGATCGGTGGCAACCGCGACCTGCAACTTGCGCGTCAGGATCGCGAGCTGACCGATCTGGCCTTCGCGCTCGGCGAGGAGGTCCTCGACGCGCTCGTCGAGCTGAACGAGTCGCAGCGCGGCGCGCGCACGCGCCAGCACGATGCGCGGATCGAACGGGCGCATCACGTACTCGTCCACACCGGCGTCGAACGCCTCGAGCAGCTGTGACGACTTGTCGGGATCGGCGACGACCAGGAAGTGTAGGCGACTCCCCGAGGTGCTCGAACGCAGGGTCGTGACGAGCTGCAGCGCGCTCATCTTGGGATCGTCCCAGTCGGCGATCACGAAGTGCGGGGCGTTCTCCAATGCGAGCTTCAGTCCTTCGCGGCCAGTCGCCGCGGTCGTGACGGTGTGACCGTCGTGTACCAGCAGCTCGCACAGTTCGCCGTCGCGGGAAATCTGGTCACCCACGACCAGAACACGCAGGCCCGCGCTGCGCGATCGGGGCGGACGCGCGCTCGCGGCCACGGGCGGCGAGCCCGTCTCCGGATTGCCTTCGCTCTCTGCCCGAGCGCACTTGCGGATGTCCGCGATCTGCATCAGCGACTTCGCGCGGATGCTCATGATCTCGCCCCAGCCGGCCCAGTTGCTGGCGACCCTGTCCCACAGCGCCTCGAAGGCCTCGTCGTCGAGGTGCAGGCGCGACTGCAGCCGCTCCAGTTCGCGGCACGTCTTCTCACACGTCTCGGGTGATGCGTCGATCTCGAGCATCAAGGCCCGCGCGAAGTCGCGTGCATCCTGCAACGTGACGGCCAAGAGCGCGGCTTGCGGGCTGGAGAGATCCTCGGTCGGTGCGCCGCTGCCGACGTGCGCGACCGCGGTCCAGAACGATTCGGGCAGACGCCAGTCGCGCAGCATCGCCGCCGCGACCTCACGGTGGTTCATCCCGAAGTTGTCTTGTTCGATCTCGGCGAGACGCGCGGACGATTGGCCACGCGCGCGCTCGAGCACGCCCTCGTAGGCGCTCGCGTGCACGCTCGCCAGCGCGAGGCGGCCCATGCCTTGCAGAAGGCCGCAGGTGAAGGCCTCCGTCGGCGCGACTTCGCCGCGCAATTCGGCGACGATCTGCGCCGCCGCGGCGACAGCCAACGAGTGCACCCAGAAGCCCTCGTAGTCGAAGGCCTGACAGTGACCCGACCGGTTGCCGGCGAGCAAGCTGAAGCCCAGGCTGATGTTGCGCACCGACTCTAGACCGAGTCGCACGGCCGCGGCATGCGCCGTCGTGCTCGCGGAGCGCGCGCCTTGCGATCCGGAGTTCGCGAGCTTCAGCAAGCGCCCGGTCAGGGTCGGATCGCCCTGCAAGACCGCCGACACTTCGTCGATCGATGCATCCGGGCTCTGTGTGAGCTGGAGGATCTTCAGACCCACTCCAGTAGGCGACGGAAGATTGCCAGTCAGTCGTAGTTCTTCGAATTGCTTGTCCAGCACGCGCGGACGTCCTCGGAACGGGGGAGAGGGCGAACGGATTGCCGAGCGCGTGGGGACGCGCTCCGATGCTGCCCCTTCGACAGCTCAGTGCGCGATTCTTCAGAGGTGGAACACGTTTCCGGTTCGAGCCCGTTCGTCGATCACGAGATCAGGGCTCGCGCTGCGCCGCGAGCTGCCGGCCCTCCAGGCCGCCGCACGTGACGTACGCGAACTCGTGCGACCAGTCTCGCTCGGGACACGCGCACGAGCCGCGGTGCATCGCCGCGAACGACGCGGTCTCGAACGACTTGATACCGAGCACGTAGAACGGCCCCTCGCTGGCGCAGTCCAAAGCCCCCTTTTCGTAGACGAAGTAGGCGTAGTACGTGCACGGATCGTCGAGCGGATCGTGCAGGGCTTCCCGCAAGTAGCCGCGCTGCACGAGCTCGGGGATCAAGTCGCCGTCACTGCTGACGTCCCAGCCACCGTACGACGCGTTCGCGTGCGCGGCCGGGTAACGGTGTTCGTCCGCGTAGAACTTCTCGATCGCCCCCTGGATCGCGGTCACGTCCGACAGACGCTGCACGTCGCGGCTGTCGGCCATGTGCTTCGCGACGCGCGGGACGGTTACGCCGGCCACGATCGCGATCACGGAGATCGCGACGATCCATTCGATGATCGAAAAGCCCGAGCGGCTGCGGCAGTTCATGCGGCGACTTCCAGGGGTCGTTGCCGTCCGAACGACGAGGCGCTGCCGGAGCTGCGCGCCCGAAGCGGAGAGCGGATGCGACGGAATGGAGTCGTATCGGACGAATCCGCCCTCGACCTTTGCGGCCGAACCGCGCACGGGTCCGTGGGTGCTCTCCGGGCCCGTACATGGGATCGCATGCCCGGAATCCCGGGTCCTGCTCGAAATGGCGACGCTCGTCGATCAGCCGAAGCGACCCGTCACGTAGTCCTCGGTCTCGGACAAGTGCGGGTTCAGGAACAGGTCGTTCGTCGGTCCGTACTCGATCAAGCGGCCGAGGTACATGAACGCGGTGTAATCGCTCGCGCGCGACGCCTGCTGCATGTTGTGCGTCACGATCAGGATCGAGTAGCTGCCCTTCAGCTCGTCGATCAGGTCCTCGATGCGGCCCGTGGCGATCGGGTCGAGCGCGGAACAGGGTTCGTCGAGCAACAGCACTTCGGGTTCCGCGGCGATCGCGCGCGCGATGCACAGGCGCTGCTGTTGTCCGCCCGACAACGCGAGCGCGCTGTCCTGCAGCCGGTCTTTGACCTCTTCCCACAGGCCCGCGCCGCGCAGGCTCTTCTCGCAGACCTCCGCGAGGATCTTCTTGTTGCGCTCGCCGTCGATGCGCAGCGAGTAGATCACGTTCTCGAAGATGCTCATCGGGAACGGGTTCGGCTTCTGGAACACCATCCCGATGCGCTTGCGCAGCTCGATCACGTCGACGCCGGATCCGTAGATCGAGTCGCCGTTCAGGCGCATGTCGCCCTCGATGCGCACGGTGTCGTTCAGGTCGTTCAGGCGGTTCACGCTGCGGAGCAACGTGGACTTGCCGCAACCCGAAGGTCCGATCAGCGCCGTCACCTTGCCGCGCGGGACCGGCAGCGAGATCGAGTACAGCGCCTGCTTCTGCGCGTACCACAGACGGAAGTCTTTGACCTCCAGCACGGGCTCTTCCTTGAAGACCGCCTCGTGCATCTCCGTCTCGAAAGCCTGAGAACGCGAGATCGCGTCGAAGACCGGACTGGAGACGGGCTGTCCGTCCTTGCTGTTCAACGCCACGTTTCGCGCCGACCTTTGGCGCGGAAGTTTACCGCGAACCGAGACTTCCATGGGATCGATCTCCACGAGATGGGCCGGGATCAGAAGTGACCCGCTTGGAACTTGCGGCGGAGGCGTCCGCGAATCCAGATGGCGGCGATGTTGAGGACGACGATCAGGCCGATCAGCAGCAGCGTTGTCGTGAAGACCATCGGCTTCGCGGCTTCGCTGTTCTGGCTCTGGAACCCGAGGTCGTAGATGTGGAACCCGAGGTGCATGAAGCTGCGCTCGGGGTGCAGGGCGACGAACGGGAAGCTGGATTCGAGCTCGACGGGCAGCTCGGGAGCGAGCTTTACCGCGCCGACGAGCATCAGCGGCGCGACCTCGCCCGCGCCGCGCGCGATCGCGAGGATCATCCCCGTCATGATGCCGGGCATCGCGCGTGGCAGGACGATGCGCCAGATCGTCTGCCACTTCGTCGCGCCGCAGGCGTACGAACCCTCGCGCATCGAGCTGGGCACCGCGGACAGCGCTTCCTCGGTGGCGACGATGACGACTGGCAAGGTCAGCAGAGCCAGCGTGAAGCTGGCCCACATGATGCCGCCACGTCCGAACGTCGGATTCGGCAGGCGTTCGGCGTGGAACAGCTCGTCGATCGTCGCGCCGACGATGTAGCAGAAAAAACCCAGGCCGAAGACGCCGAACACGATACTGGGCACGCCGGCCAGATTGTTCACCGCGATGCGCACGCCGCTGACGAGGATGCCCTGCTTGGCGTACTCGCGCAGGTAGAGCGCGGCGAGGACCCCGAAGGGCACGACGAGCACCGACATGAGCAGCGTCATGACAACGGTGCCAAAGATCGCCGGGAAAACGCCGCCTTCGCTGTTCGCTTCGCGCGGTTCGTCGGTGAGAAACTCGCCCCAGCGCGAGAAGTACACGCCGACCTTGTCGAAGAAGCCGAGCTGGTTCGCGGGGTAGGCGCGCACGATCTCGGCGACTCTCAGCTCGGCTTTCTGGCCGGAGGCCGTCTCGAACTCCATCCGATAGCGCGCGTTCTCCTGGTTCAGGTCGCGGATGCGACCCTCGATTTCGGTGAAGCTGGCGCGCCTCTCCAGTTCGATCTCTCGGTTCCGCGCTTCGGCCGCTCTGTACTGCGACGAGTCAGCGCCGTGTTTCAGCTCGATTCCGCGCAGCTCGAGCCGTGCATCCTCGATCTCGCCGTTCAGCGCCCCGATGGCGTGCGTCTCGAGATCCTCGACTTGCTCGTGCCGCTCGCGGCAGGCGTCATGGAACTCCTGGTACCGCGCCCAAACTTCCTCGGGCGTGCTGGCGACGACTTCGTCGCCGATGCGGAACTGCGACGGCACGCCGTAGAACCGTCCCCAGGTCAGGCGCTCGACGACCACAGCCCAACTCGGCGTCGATCGCGACGCGATCTCGAAGTCGCTGACCCACGTGAAGTGCGTGCCGCTGACGTCGAAGTTGCCGGTCCGGAAAAGCTCGCGCGTGCTCTCGCCGCCGGCGTCCTCTGCCGTCCGCTTGGCGCGCGCGCGCACGTCCTCGGGCAGACGATCGAACGCGCCTGGTTCCGGCCGGTACGTGTCGATCGTCGAGATCTCCCCCATCAACTTGCGGCCGTCGATCGTCTCGATCTGTTCGAGGGGCTGCGGCCAGAACGTGGACGTGCCTTGATGGACGACCAGCGCCAGCAGGCCGACGATCATCGCCAAGCACAGCGCGAGCGAGCCGCCCGTCAGCCACAGCATCGGCTCGCCGAACGCGCCCAGCGACGACGGACGCCGCTCGGTCCGGCGGCGCGGGGCGGCATCCGGTGCCTTCGCGGCTGGCTTCTCGGCGGTGATGGTCACAGCTGGTACGCCCGCTTGCGGAACCGTTGACGGACGACTTCGGCGATGGTGTTCAGCACGAACGTCATCGCGAAGAGGCACAGCGCCGCGAGGAAGAGCGTGCGGTAGTGCGTGCTGTTCTTGACGGCCTCTGGCAGCTCGACGGCGATGTTGGCGGACAACGTGCGGAACCCGTCGAAGATGTTCCAACTCATGATCGGCGTGTTGCCCGTCGCCATGAGAACGATCATCGTCTCGCCGACCGCGCGTCCGAGTCCGACCATGACGGCAGAGAATAGACCGCTCATCGCCGTCGGGATCACGACGCGCACTGCCGTCTGCCAGGGCGTCGCGCCCGCACCCAGCGAAGCAAGTCGCAAGTGGCCCGGCACCGAAGTCAGCGCATCCTCGGCCAGCGTGTACACGATCGGGACGATCGCAAAGCCCATCACGAACCCGACGATCATCGCGTTGCGCTGCACGTACGTGTCGAGCACGCCGCCGCGCGGATCGAATCCGGCCGAGTCGAGGCCCCAGGCCGCCAGGCCCGCAACCGCGAGGACGAGCACGACGCCGACGGCGAAACGCACCAGCTCGAAGCGACCGGCGACCGGGCGCGTCCAGTTGCGCTGCTTCCCGCGCCACCACGGATCGACGATGCGCGATGAGACGAACGTCGAGAGCAGGGCGGCGGCGGGCACCAGCAGCATGACCCAGCCGCCGAACGCGCGGCCCGACTGGCCGTGCAGCCACAGCTCGAGATCGCCGTCGAACATCGCGCGCTCGGCGATCGGCCCGATCCACCACGCCAGCGCGACGCCCAAGGGCAACATGCAGGCGATCGCGACGAAGCGCGGCGTGCCTGACCATTGGACGTACGTCTTCGCCGGCAGCATCGACCAGACGCGTGCGCCCAGGAGCAACGCGAACGGGACACAGACGAACGTCGAGAGCACCTGGGGCAGCACGCCTTGCACGTAGGGCGCGAAGACGATGGCCGCCAGGAAGCCGAGCACGACGCTCGGCAGGCTGGCCATGATCTCGACCATCGACTTCAGCGGCGTCCTCAGACGCGGATGCAGGAACTCGGACGTGTAGATCGCGGCGAGTAGCGCCAGCGGCACGCCGAACAGCATCGAATAGAACGTGGCCTTGATCGTGCCGAAGATGAGCGGCCACAGACCGAGCTTGGCCTCGAAGTCGTCGGTGCCGCTCGTGCTCTGCCACACGTGTTCGGGGCCGGGATAGTTCTCGTACCAGACCGGTTCGAACAGCGCGGCGAACGTGGCTTCCGGGTGCAAGAGGTCGACCCGCCAGCTGGCGATGCGCCCACTCGAGAACGCCACGAGGCCGTCGTCCTTGGGCGTGATCAACACGGCCTCGATCGCGGTCGCGCCGGCGAGCTGCGTCGTGAACAGCTCCTTGTCGCTGGTGACGTAGTGCACGGAGACGTGCCCGTCCGCCGTCCCCGAGACGACGGAGCGTCCGCGCGCGGACGGCGCGATCCAACGGATGGGTGAACCTTCCGCGGCCAGCTCGTGCGCCAGCACGAAGTGCTCGCCGTCGGACGTCCTCGCGTCGTCAGGCTTCGTGCCGAACCACGCGCGCAACCGACCGCGCGAGTCGCCGGTGATGAGGGTGCCGCGGCCGATCAGGAACGCGACGGCGTCCAGCGTGCCGGGACCGTCGACCAGGTCGACCTCCTCGGCACGCGTGATCTTCTCGACGTCGCGTCCGTCGTAGCGTCGCGTCACGCCGTCGGCCCAGGCGACGAACATGCGGTCGCCGGCGCCTGCGAGCATCACGCGCGCGGGCGGAACGCCGTCGGCGCGCGGCGTCCACTCGGCTTCGTACAGCGTGACGCTGCTGATCAACTCGCCGGTGAAGACGTTCTCGCGGTCCTCGATGTCGGCGACCCGCAGCGCGCCGGCCGATTCGTAGGCCAGCAGGCGCGTCGTGCCGTTGCCCAGCACGGCATCGAGCGCGGCGATCGACGAGTGCGCGCCGATGTCGACCGGTTCACCGGCTTCGACGACGAGCGATTGCGTGCGGTACTGGCCCTCGGGCGTGTGCTGCACGACGCCACCCTTCCACGTCGCGCGCTCGGAGTGCGCGACCGCCGCACGCAGCTCGGGCTCCTGGTCCGCCTCGACGAAGTCGGCGCGGAAGCGCAGGTGCAGGGTGCGGATGGCGCCGTCGCCGAAGCCGACGACGTAGTGACCGTCCTCCATCGGCAGCGAGATCGCCGTCGGCGTCGCGTCGCCGAAGGGACGCTCCTCGCGCAGCTCTTCGCCGGTGTCGAGACGCCACGCACGCACGACGCCGCGCGCGTCGAGGGCCCAGGTCATGACCTGGTACTCGTCCACCCCGGCGGCGAGCGGGGCCGCGGCCTTCTCCCCGGCCAACGGTTGGCTGCCGCGGGATTCGAACTCGGCGCCGCGGAAGAGCGGCGCGACGACCCACAGCAGGAAGGCCAGGATCAGCGTCACGGCGAGGATCGTCCCGAGGCCGCCGACCGAGATCAGGAACCGCGCGGCCCGCTCGGCCATGAGGACCCCACGGCGCGTCTGACGGCGCCGACCGCGGCCGGTGAAGGACTGGGGGCTCATCCCGGGGGGCTGCTGCGTCGAGGGGGCGATCTGCGGCAGGCAGGAAGCACAGGCCGAAGCGCCTGGGCAACGAGCCTAACGTGGCTGCCGCCGCGACCGCACCATCGGTCGCGGCGGAAGCTGCCGAAGGTCAGATCACTTGCCCGCGCCGGCCGGGACGGCCATGGGGGCATTCAGGCCGACGGACTTCAGCGCGTCGCCGACGAGCTTGGCCGTCAGCGGGTAGTAGCCGTCCTTGACGACGTTCTGCTGACCCTCCTGCGAGAGCACGTAGCGGACGAACTCGCGGCGCAACGGGTCGAGCTCGCTGCCCGGCTTGTAGTTGACGTACACGTAGAGGAAGCGCGCCATCGGGTAGTCGCCCGTGTAGGCGTTCTCCGGCGTGGCCGGGATGGATTTGCTCTTCGCGTCCTTGGCGAGCGGGACCGCGCGCACGTCGGCCGTCAGGTAGCCGATGCCGCTGTAGCCGATCGCGTACTTGTCGGCGGCGATGCTCTGGATGACCGAGCTGGAGCCCGGCTGTGCCTTGACCGAGTCCTTGTAGTCGCCCTTGAAGAGCGCGTGTTCCTTGAAGTAGCCGTACGTGCCCGACGCTTCGTTGCGGCCGTAGAGGCTGATCGGTTTGTCGGCCCATTCGCCGGTGAGACCGAGTTGGCCCCAGGTCGTGATCTCTTCGCCGAGACCGCCCTTGCGCGTCTTCGAGAAGATCGCGTCGACCTGCTGGAGCGTCAGGTTCGCGATCGGGTTGTCCTTGTGGACGTACACCGCGAGCATGTCGATCGAGGTCGGGATCGCGGTCGGCTTGTAGCCGTACTTCTTCTCGAAGTCGTCGATCTCCTGCTTCTTCATCGTGCGGCTCATCGGGCCGAACGTGGCCGTGCCTTCGATGAGCGCCGGCGGCGCGGTGGCCGAACCCTTGCCTTCGATCTCGATCGTGACGGCCGGGTACTGCTTCTTGAAGCCTTCGGCCCACAGCGTCATCAGGTTGTTCAGCGTGTCGGAGCCGATGCTCTTCACATTGCCCGAGACGCCGGTGACGGGTGCGTAGGGTGCGATCTTCGGATCGACCTTGATTTTGGCGTCGTCAGCGTGCGCCGAGGTCGCGACCAGAGAGACGGCGGCGCACAGGCCGAGCGTGCGCAGGGATTGGATCGTGATCATGGTTCGTGCGATCTCCTGCCCGAAGGCGGGGTGTCGAGGCTGGCTTGGCCAGCGATCGTGATGGACTCGTTTCGATCGCGAGTAAGAGAGCCGCCGACAGCAAAGATTCCATGAAGACACGGCCAAGATCGCGGCGGATCCGAAGCGGTCACGGATCGGCCTCGGAACCGATCCTCAAGTCATTGATTGACAATTACTTAGGCCTGTTGAACGAGCGACATCGCCAAGGGCCTCCGCAGGCCCGGCCGAGCCCCCCCTGGAGGCCCCTCGGGGCGCCCGATCGCAGCCCCGCGCGGGGGGGGGCGCCGGAGGCCAAAGAGCCACC
>JBBQCC010000068.1:0-16176 GCA_038318285.1 Planctomycetota bacterium
TCAGCTCACCGCGACGCCGAGCAAGTGACCGATGCCCCACGTCGCCGCGCCGGCGGCGGCGCCGATCGCGAGCATGCGGGCGCCACCGAACAGGGCGTTTCGGCCTGAAAACAGGCTGATCGCGCAGCCCACCAGGAAAAGGGCAATCGCCGAGATCGAACAGGACACCGTGACCCGTGCGGTCACTGCCGGTAGCAGGAATGGGACGAGGGGCAGGGACGCGCCGATGGCGAACGCCGCGAACGAGGCGAAACACGCACCCCAGGGCGAGCCGAGTTCGTCGGGGTTCAGGCCGAGCTCTTCGCGCGCCAACGTGTCGAGCGCGCGTTCCGGATCGAGCACCAGCTTGCGCGTCAGCGCACGCGCGTCCTCGATCGGCATGCCGCGCGCTTCGTAGATCAGCGCCAGCTCTTCCGCCTCTTCGTCGGGATAGCGCGCGAGTTCCTCACGTTCCTCGGCGATCTGGTGCTCGAAGAACTCGCGTTGCGCACGCACGGACACCCACTCGCCGGAGGCCATGCTGAACGCTCCCGCCAGCAGTCCCGCGATGCCGGTCACGACGACCGTGCTGGGCTCGACCCCGGCCCCGGCGACGCCGAGGATCAGGCTGACGTTCGAGACGAGGCCGTCGTTCACCCCGAAGACGGCCGCGCGCAGCGTGCCGCCACCACCCGATTTCTTGTGCCGCGCGCCGACCTCGTCGCGCGACGAGGGCATCACGTGTCCTTCGGTCAGGTGCAGCGGAGCGACAGCGCTCAAACCGCGCACTTTGACGGCCGCGAGAATGCTGCGCGTGCGCTGGATCCCGAGCTTGCGCGTCAAGACGACCACCAGGCGCGCGCGCAGGGACGGATGGAACGTCGGCGCGACCTTCGCCTGGCGCATCACGTCACCCAGAAGGATCGCGGCCTGCTCGTCAGCCTGCTTGGCCAGCTCGCGAAACAGCTTCGCGTGCCGCGGGTCGGCGCCGTCGGATGAGATCGCGCGGTAGATCCAGGCCGCTTGGGCCTCCTCGTGCCATCGTTCGATCGCAGACATGCGGGCGAGATGGTGCCGAGTGCGAGCCCGCCGTGGTAGGGGAGAGGCATGCGCATCGCCGCCGCCCTGCCTTTCGTCCTCGCCGCATGCACCGCCGTCGACCCCGACGTCGCGGCATGGAAGCCTGCGAATCCGCGACTGATGACCGCGTGGGGGCGCGAGGTCGATCCCGCGAACGTGCTGCCGGAGTATCCGCGACCGAACCTCGTGCGCGAGCGCTGGCAGTCGTTGAACGGGATATGGCAGCTCGCGGAGGCGCGCCCGAACGAGCAGCCGCCGCTCGCGACGGAGTTGTCCGAGCGCATCCTGGTCCCGTTCCCGATCGAATCGGCGCTGTCCGGCGTCGGCCGCTCGATGGAGCGTGCTTGGTACCGGCGCACGTTCGACGTCCCGGATTCGTGGCGCGACGAGCGCGTGCTGCTGAACTTCGGCGCCGTCGACTGGGAAGCGCGCGTGTGGGTCGACGGGAAGTTCGTGGGCGAGCATCGCGGCGGTTTCGACGCGTTCCAATTCGACGTGACCGATGCGCTTTCGAAGGACGCGCGACACGAGATCGTCGTCGGTGTCTTCGACCCGACGGACGCGGGCGGCCAGATGCGCGGCAAACAGGTGCGCAAACCCGAGAGCATCTGGTACACGCCGTCGACGGGTATCTGGCAGACCGTGTGGATCGAGCCCGTCGCGAGCGTGTGGGTCGCCGGCATCGACGCGAGCACCGCGGCAGCGCACGTCGACTCGATCCACGTCTTGCCGAAGCTCGCCGGGCCCGGTCGATTCGACGAGATGCTCGTGCGCGTGTTGGACGGAAAGCGCGTGCTCGCCGAATCGCGCTCCGAATTCAGGGATACGGCCGTCGGTGAAGCGCTGGTGCCGACGCTGGAACTCGGCATCCCGCACGTCGCGCCGTGGACCAGCGCGTCGCCGAAGCTGTACGACATCGAGGTCCGCCTCTCGTCCCACGGCGAGGCCTCGGACGTCGTGCGATCGAAAATTGGCTTTCGGCAAGTCGATTTCGACACGTCGACGGGTTCGCGGCGCACGCTAGCCGGGGTGCTCGACCAGGGCTACTGGCCCGACGGCCTGTACACCGCGCCGACCGACGCGGCGCTGAAGTCGGACATCGTGCTGACGAAGCAGCTCGGTTACGACTTCACGCGCAAGCACGTCAAGGTCGAGCCCGAGCGTTGGTACTCGTACTGCGACGAACTCGGCCTCCCGGTGTGGCAGGACCTGCCGTCGACCGGCGAGAACAAGACCCCCGAGCAGAAAGCCCAGTTCGAGCTCGAAGCGCGGCGCATCGTCGAGCAACTGAGGAATCACACCTGCATCGCCGGCTGGATCGTCTTCAACGAGGGCTGGGGTCAGTACGACACCGCACGCATGGTCGAATTCGTGCGCAATCTCGACCCCACGCGTCCGATCACGAACGCGACAGGTTGGACGGACGATGGCAGCGGCGACGTCGTGGACATCCACGCGTATCCCGGGCCGGCCGCGCCGCCGCGCGAAGCACGGCGGATCTCGGTGCTGGGTGAGTTCGGCGGACTCGGGCTGCCGATCGAAGGCCACACGTGGCAAAAGGAATCGTGGGGTTACCGCGGCGTCGCGGATCGCGCCGAGCTGACCGAGCGTTACGTCGACATGTGGCGCAGCGTGCACGCGCTCGGCCAGAGCGACGGTCTCGCCGCGGCGATCTACACCCAGCTGACCGACGTCGAGACGGAGTGCAACGGGCTCGCGACGTACGACCGCGCGATCGTCAAGGTCGACGTGGCCCGCGTCGCCGCCGCGCACCGCGGCGAGTTCCCAAAGGTGCGCGAGTTCGTGCCGACGTCGCGCGAGGTCGCGCAAGCCTGGTCGTACCGCACCGACGCACCGGCCGAAGCGAACTGGACCACCGCCGCAGCGCTCGGAGACGGTTGGCGCGAAGGTCCGGGCGGCTTCGGTCGTGCCGGAACGCCCGGAGCCGTCGTGCGCTCCGCCTGGGAAACGCCCGAGATCTGGATGCGCCGAACGCTGGACATCTTGGAGATTCCCGCCGGTTTCGAGCTGCGGCTGGTCGTGCACCACGACGAGGACGCCGAGGTGTGGATCGACGGCGTGCCGGCCGCGCAGCTCGCTGGCTACTCGACGAGCTACGAGCGCGTGCGCATGAGCGCCGAGGCCGCGAAGGCGCTCACGCCCGGCCGCCACGTGCTCGCGATGCACGTCAAGCAGACGACGGGTGGTCAGTACGCAGACGTCGGGATCGAGATCGTGGACCTGCGCTCCCATTGAGAGTGCCAATGAGTCGACATCGGCTTCGAGCAGTTACCGCTCGCCAGATCGCGTCGGTTCCGATTCATCCCAAGAAATTGTGCGCAATCAGCTCGCGCGATCCTGAAGGTCCGAACCGCGTGTTGCCATCTCGGACCGACGGTCAGGCTCGAACCGGCTCGCGCCGCGTCGTCGCTAGCCGTAACCAATTCGACGGGTTGCGCACCAGTGAACGGTAGGTCGTCCGGCCGCCGACGATGTCGGCCATCGCGCGCGCGAGCGGCGCGCCGGCGCGCTCGAACAGCGCACGCGTGACACGGGGTCGCTTGTACAAAACGTGAGCCAGCGCGCGTGCGACGCGCAGCTCGGGCAGGATCTCGCGCGCCAGCGCGCGCTCGTACGCACGCGCGACGTCGCCGCTGGCCAGCACGCTCTCGGCGGCGAGTCGTCCGCTCCACAGCGCGAGCGAGATGCCCTCGGCCGTGACGGGGTCCGCCAGACCGGCAGCGTCACCCACCAACAGCACGGATTCTCGCGTGAAACCGTCGTTTCGAGGTCGAGTCGGGATCAGCCAGCCTCGCGCTTCCATGCACTGCGCACCGAGCCCGAGACGCGCGACGTACCGGTCGAGCTCCGCGCGCAGGCCGCCGCGGCCGCGCTCGGTCGTCAGCACACCGACGGATAGGTGTGCACGCTTCGGGAACGTCCACGCGTACCCCGCGGGCGCGTCGCCGAAGTCGAAGACGGCGTTCAGCGCGCGATCGCCGAGCGTGTCGGGCGCGACGTCGACTTCGCCCTCGATCGCCGGGATCGCTTCGAGCGCGTGATTCCAACCCGCGAGCCGCGCAGTCGGACTGTGAACGCCGTCCGCCGCGATCACGTGATGCGCGCGAACTTCGCCGCGTGACGTGGTCAACACCACGAGGCCGGCCTCGCGTCGATCCACGCCGGTGACTTCGCAAGCATCGCGAAGATCGACGCCCGCGCTCGCCGCCGCCATTGCCAACCGCGCATCGAGATCCGCGCGCATCGCCAGCTCGACAACGGGCTGAGGCTCGCTGACCGCGAACCTCAGATCACCGTGTCGGATCTCGACCGTGTGACACACTCGCTCGATCGGCAGATCGACACCCGCCGGCAAGTGCTTGCGCGCGCGCGCGACGAGACCGCCGCCGCACACTTTCGGCCTGGGAAACCGCTGCTGTTCGAGCAAGACGACGCGCGCACCGCCACGGGCAAGATGCAACGCCGCGCACGAACCGGCCGGGCCCGCTCCGACGATCGCGACGTCGAACACGGGAAGTCTCAGCTCGCGGCCGCCACGGCTGCCGCCTGTCGACTCGCGACGACCCAGCGCACTTGCAGCGCCGCTTGCACGCGCGAGAGTCGGGTCGCGAGCGGCGATCCCGCGGTCAATTCGAGGAACGCCGTCGCGCAGGCCAGCGAGAAACCCGGGTTGCGGCCCGGTCGCGGGCGCAGCTCGTCGATCGAGGCGCGGTGAGCCAGCACGCGTTTCACGACCGCGCTCGGCGTTCCCGGTGTCAACGTGAGCAGCGCAACCTCGTCGTAGTCGCTGCTCTGCATGCGCAGGCCCTGTTCCTTGAACGCGTTCCAGATCGCTTCGAATCGCGTGCAGACGCTACGGTCGGAGTCGGGATGGAAGTACAGGATGTGGGGGATCGCCAACAATGACGTGGGCGATCCGAACTTGCGCCCGCGCAGGTCCACATAGATGGCCTCGACGCGCGATCCGATCTGGTCCGGCGAGTCTTCAGTCGCCGCCAGGAGGGCGAGCGTGGCGTATTCGTTCGTACCCAGCAGGAAGCGATGGTCCTCCTTCACGCGCCGATAGAGCTGCGCCATGCGGCGCACGTGCTCGCCGGACACGCGGCCGTTCTGGCTGGCTTCGCGGAGCACGAGCGCTGCCATGACCTCGGAAACATGCGCGCGCGGGAGCTTGCTCTCGCGGAACATCGCGCGCGTGCGCTCGAGTTCGGTGAGGAAGTTCCCGGCCGAAGTCCCGTCCGCGACCAGAGACCCCGCGACGAACGTGCGCGACGTGCTGACGATGTCGCCCCACCAGTTCACGCGGCGCTTCAGCTCGCGAATCGTCTCGCGCAATCGGTGCGCAACCTGTTTGGGATCGCCTTCGGCCTGCGTCAGCGGAATCGCGGCCCAGCGCAGCTGATCCCAGTCGTCCAGCCACGAGTTGGTCGCGCGTAACTCGTTGACGATTTCGAGGAAGCGCTGCAGCGGAGCATTCGAATTCGCGGGCATGGAAGTCGGTCCTTGGGCGGTCATCCGCCGCGCGTGTGCATCTCGAGATGCGGATCGGCGCGCAAGTCCTCGATCTGAACGAAAGCGCCGCGGTCGTGCGCGGCCAGCCGTTCCTCAGCGCCGCGGTCCGTGCGTGCACTCCACGTGCCGCGGATGCGCGCTGCGAGTTCGGCGCGCGAATCACCGGCGCGCAACGGGCCGCGCAGATCGTGCCCTTGCGTCGCATACAGGCACGTCAACCAGCGCCCGTCCGCGGTGAGGCGGCTGCGGTCACAGCTCGCGCAAAACGGCTGCGTCGTCGACGCGATGATGCCGAACGTCGTCCCATCGGGCAGCAGGAAGCGCTCGGCCGGCGCCGAGCCGTCGTCGTGGATCGCAACGGGCGCACCGTACTGCGCGCGCATCGTCTCCAGCATGTCAGCGCGCGTCACGACTTGGTCCATCGACCAGCGCGTTGCGCCGCCCACGTCCATGTACTCGATGAATCGCAGCTCGGCGTCGACGCTGCGCGCAAATTCGAACAGGGGCACGATCTCGTCCTCGTTCGTGCCGCGCAGCAGCACGGTGTCGATCTTCAAGTGCTGGAATCCCACCGCGCGCGCCGTGCGGATGCCTTCGAGCACCTGATCGAGGCCGTCGCGTCGCACGAGCTTGCGAAATGTGTCGGGTCGCAACGTGTCCAGGCTGACCGTGATGCGGTGCAGGCCGGCGTCGAACAGCGCGCGCGCGTTCTCGCCCAGCAGCACTCCGTTCGTCGTCAATGCGATGTCGCGCAGCGCCGGTTTCGCCGCCAACTGTGCGATGAGCTGTGCGAGGTCGCGGCGCAACAGCGGTTCGCCGCCGGTCAGGCGCACGCGCTCGACGCCGACGTCAGTGAACGCATCGACGAGCGCGGAGATCTCCTCGAAATCGAGGATGTCCGTGCGCGGCAGCCAGCGGTACTCCTCCTCCGGCATGCAGTACGCACAGCGCAGGTTGCAGCGGTCGGTGACCGACAGCCGCAGGTTCCGCACGGGCCGTCCGAGTGTGTCGAGCGCGTCCAAGGACCGGGCATTGTGACCGCGACCGGCCGGTTTCAGAAGCCTCGAACGCTCAACGGGCCGGCAGCTCGCCCTCGACCGCGTGCCCGACGCCCGTCAGCGCCGCGCGCGCGGCTTCGAAGCGGTCGGCCGAGACGAGGAGCCAGTCCGTGTCGAACGTCGAGATCACGAAGACGGGCACGTTCGCCTCGGCCAGCGCGCTGCACAGCGACGCCAGGACGCCGATCGTCGTCATCGGGATCGTGCCCAGCGCTCCGAGGGCAATCTTGTCGCGCTCGTGCCGCGTGGCTGTGGGGATGTGGACTTGCGCGCAGATGACCGACAGCTCGTCCGGCGTGCGCGAGATCGTGACAAAACCGCCGCGCGCCCAACTCGGCACTTCGTCCGCTCGATCGAGTCGCGCGATGGCGAGGCGTTCGGGATGGACGCGGAATCGGAACGTCGTCGAGGTCATCGACGAAGCGTACTCGCTCGACCGAGTTCAGGGCACGCGCGCGTTCGCTGCCTTTCCCGCGGTGATTTCGAGCCCGGTCGCGGACTCGGGGCGTTCGACGGCATGGATGCGACCGCGACCGGAGGGGAGTCCGTCGAGGAACGCGCGTCCGGATTCGTCGAGCGTGACGGTCGTGGTCCACGTGCCGCTCGCAGCTAGATCGAACACGACTGCGCAGTGTGCGCCGGCAGGTCCTGCGACTTCGAGCGACCCGCACGCGCATTCGAGGCTCCAATCCATGCGTTCGTGCCGCAGAGTCAGCGCGCATTCGATCGTGTCCTCGCGCTGCTGTTCGCCAGTCGCGCGGACGTTGAGCACAAATGCGCCCGGCGAGCCAGCTGGGATGTGGAAGCTGCCTTCGGAATCAACCGCCGAAGTCCGGCGATCGGATTCCTGCGCACCTTTCCAGTTGAGGCTGGCGATCCAGTTTCGCTGCGGCGCGCCATCGATGCGGAGACGACCCGAGACTTCACGCGGCTCGATGGACCGCAGATCGATCTGGCACGGACTCGTGGTATTCGCCGAGACCGAGACGGTTTGCAGCGCGGGATGCCGGTCGTACGGCGTGTATGCACTCAAGTCGCTGTGCCAGCCCGACGGGAACTCGGCGATGACGGACCAAGTGCCCGGCTGCAGATTCTCGGCCGAGAACGAGCCGTCGGCGCCGGCGTTGACACGTACCGCTTCCGGCAACCCGCACGAGAGGAAGGCGACGACGCGCTCTGATGCACGGTCCGCGGGCACGAGCACGCGCCCTTCGATGCGCCCGCCTCGCGCGACGTCGATGTCGATCGTGTCTATCGACGCTCGCAGTTCGAACGGCTTCGTGACCCACGTTCCACTGTCACCGACGATCCACGCGACCACACTGCCGCGCTCGTCCGTCGTGATCAGGAAGCGTCCCTGGTCATTGGCCGACGCCTCGGCGATCGGATCCGAGAAGCGCGTCGAGAAACCATTCCTTCCCGTTTCGGGTAGCGCGAGGACGCGCGAGAGATGAACCTGCGCATGGGGGATCGGGTTGTCGCCGGCCCGGACGACACCGGTCACCGTCAGCGCCGGTCGCAGCACGACTTCGACTCGAGCGGGGGCCGTCTTCGCGGTGTAGGGACCCAAGACTTCGCCGAGGAATCCGTCGGCTGCGAAGAACACCTCGAACGGTCGCGCCGGTGCGTTGACGCTCGAAATCCCGTTGGGATAGGCCTGCCCGACGCTGGAGCTGTTGCCACCCTCGACGTCGCGGATCCCGACCGAATACACCTCGATCGGGGTTCCATCCGGGTCGCGGACCGCGAACTCGATCGAGCGCGGTTCCGGCAGACGGAGTTCCAGGTTCTTGGTGCCTGGCAGAACTCCCTCGACCACGAGCTCACCTGTCGGAGGCTTTTTCGAGATCGCGCTGATCGTCACGGTCGAATCGAACGTGCCGACGAGCGTGAACGACCCATCGCGGCGCGTCTCACCGCCGAACCAGACCACTCCATCGGGGAGAACTGCGCGGTACTCGACATCGAATTGGGTCGCCAAGCTGCCGTCGGGGAGGAATACGTGTCCGGTGATTCGGAACGGATTCTCGGGACAGATCAGATCGGGCACGGTCAGCACACCGCCGGCAGCCAGAGTGAACGGCTCGCTGATCGCTTGCGAGCGATCGGAGGCCCGCGCGTAGACGCGATATGTGCCGATCGGCGCGCCGTCCAACTCGAAGGCGCCGTCCGCACCGGTCGGCGCTCGGCCGAAAGTTACGTTGCGCGCGAAGTTCCCGCCGCGAGCATTCTTGCGTTCCTCGACGAGCACTTCCGGTTCGATGACGGACACCCAGGCTTTCGCCAGCGGCTCCCCGGCTTCGTCGAGCACGCGGCCGCGGATCCTTCCGCCGCGTTCGAGCACGACATCGCCCAGATCCGTCGTTCCTCCGAACTGCACCTTGTCGCTGATCTCGCGCTGCCGCCAACCGAGGCCCGACGTGGCGAGCGAGATCTCCCACACGTCCGCCGGCAAACTCGCCGTGCGGCCTCTGCGGAAGGAGAGGTCCTCGCGCTCCACGGTGAGGCGAGCGCGACCATCGGCTCCGCTCCTGGCTCGCGGCGCATCCGCGACGTCGATCTCGCCATTCCCGGATCGCGAAGTGAACACCAAGTCCACGCCCGGGATCGGTCTGCCGCTCGCATCGAGGAAGCGCACGGTGAGGAAGCCCGGGAGCGCGGGTGCTTCGAGCAACTTGGCCGGGAGTTGACGCGCGTCAGCGGCGGGTGTGGAAACCGCGGCGATGGCGGCGGAATCCACGGCCGTTTCGGCGATGGGAGCGCGTTGCGTGGACTCCGCGAGCGGAGCGACGAGAGCGGCGGTCTTCTCGGGCTCGCTCGCGTGCGCGATCTCGACCTCGGTAAGCGCTTCCGGTTCGCGTGAGTTCGCGAACCGAACACCAATCACGCCGACGGCGACCAAGGCGACGATGCCGAGCGCGACCGTGACCGCGGTCGGCGCGACGCTTGCGGATGTCGGCGTCGGCGCTGAAATCGGAACTTCGTGCCGGGCCAACGAGATGAGCAGCGCGCTCCACGCCGCGCGTCCACCGGGAGTCTTCTCGTCGAGCTCGCCCCGCAAGGCTTCGAGCGCGCGCTGCAACCGCGTGCGCACCGTGCTCTCGGACACGCCGTCAAGATTCGCGATCTCGGGCGACGACATCCCTTGCACGTAGCGTCGGATCACCGTCGCGCGCAGCGGCTCGTCGAGTGCGTCGATCGCGCTGACCAACTCGCGCTGCGCTTCCAAAGCGCTGCTCGCTTCGAGCGGGGTCTCGACATCGTTGCGCAGCGGAGCTGAGATCTCGCGCGCTTGCCGACGTGAGTTCGCGCGGCGCGCGTCCGATGCTTTGTTGCGCACGACGCGCGACCACCACGCGCGCAAACCGTCGCCCGCTTCGGGCGGACGCTTCAGCGCGGCGACCCACGCGTCCTGCTCGATGTCCTCAGCCGCGTTCGGGTCGGCGACGAGAACTCGTGACAGCGCGCGCACCCAACCAGCGTGGGCGAGCAGTTCGTCGGTCGTCGCGGTGCGGCGTGCGTTCGAGGAGCGCGGGGAATTCGAGCGATCGGGCGTGTCCATGGAACCTCCTCCACCTGCACGCCGCCGCCGTTCCGACCGTCGGCGAAAACGCCTGAAAAAGAAGGCCTAGCGCGCCTTCGCCGCCGCCTGCAAGTCCGCGTACGTGCGACCGGCAGGCTTACCCGACTCGGTCGGCAGACCGCAGGCCTGCCAGCCGGGCGTGACATTGCCGTACGGGTCGCGCGCGCCGCCGAAGCCGCACTCCATGTTCACGATGTCCTTGAACCCGGCGGCGGCGAGCTCGTCGCACGCGCGCTGCGAGCGCATCCCCGATTGGCAGCCGACGACGAGCTTGGCGTCCTTGGCGAACCTCGCTGCGACGACGCTCGTGAACGCGGGGTTCGGTTGCATGCCGCCGGGCCCGCGCGTCATCACCGGCACGTTGAACGCGCCGGTTGGGTGGCCGGCTTCGAATTCCTCGATCGTGCGCACGTCGAGGTAGGCGTAACCCGCGGCGAGCAGCGCGGAACAATCGTTGGGCTTGACGTTCTTCATGGCTTCTTCGGGACCTCGAACCCGGCCGAGCGGATCGTGTCGGCGATGCGCGTCTCGTCCGTCGTGTTCGGCAGGTAGACGACGCTCACCTGGCCCGATTCGAAGTGTGCGACGCACGACTCGACACCGGGCAATTCGCGCAAGCTGGAACAGATCGTGTCCTCGCACGCGGTGCACGTCATGCCGACGACTGCGAGGTCGACGGACTGCGGCGCTTGCGCGGCGACTTCGACCTTCGAACAGGCGGCGAGGCCGCCGGCCACGAACAGGGTGGGTGCCAGTAGGAAGCGGAGGGGGATCATGACTTCTTCGCGCGCTTCGGGGCGGCCTTCTTGGCCTCTGCGGTTGTGCCTGGTGACTTGGCCGCTGCGGCCTTCGGCGCGGAGTCGGTCTCGGCCTTGGCCTTCGCCGGCTTCTTCCCGCCGGTGAGTTGGGCCAAATCGGTGGTCAGCGCGGCGCCGGATTTCTTGGGCACGAGGAAGTACCACCACTCCTTCGTCGCGTTCCACTTCTCTTTGTCAGCGTTCGCGGCGCCCCACACGCACGCGTCGAACGACTCGCACGCCTTCCAGAACTTCGCATCCGCCGCGTCCAGACGCAGCTTGATCGATTTCTTCTGCATCGGGTGCGCGACGTCGATCACGACGCTCAGGATCTGCCGCGCGTCGACTTCGTTGCGCCAAGCGTCGAGTCCGCGCGTGTAGCCCTTCTGCGCGGCCTTCACCGTCGCTTCCCACGCGCTCGCGAGACCTTCGATGCCGCCGCGCACGACGTGCTCGGGTGACTTGCGCTCCGTCAGGAGATCGCGAACCGCGTCGTTGACCATTCAGTGTTCCTTGTCGAGCTGTCGCTCGAAGTAGCGCAAACCGTCGTTCGGCTTGAAGAAGGTCCGGATGGACTTGTCTTCGTGGAAGGCGAGGAACGCCCCCGTGCGAACGTCGAACCGTGTGAGGACGCCATCGGCGCGCGTGACCTCGCGCACGTCACCAACGACGTCGGCATCGCGGAGTTCCTGCGCGAGCCGCAGATACTGCGCCTCTGTGATCGAGCCGAACTCGCGGCCGTGCTTCTGGAAGTGTTCTTCCAGCGCTCGGCGGGACGTGAAGCCGACGCTCGTATCGACTTGCGCAGAGCTCGGCGTCGACGACTTGGATGCCGGATTCGCGGGAGCGTCGGCCGTTGTCGCCGAAGTCGACGTGTTCGTCTTTGCATCACGACCCGCGGTCTGGGCCCCGCGCAAGAAGTCCGGCCCGAGCCAGATCGCGAGGATCGCGAGCAGCAATCCGGAGAGCGACAGCTTGGCCTTGTTCCGCATGTTCCGGCGAGGATCCTAACCGGTGCCGCGCCGAGAGCGAGCCCGGGCGCTTCCGAGAGCCGCGAAGAACCTTCCGTCGGGGGCGCAACCGTAATCGTTTCCAGTTCCCCAGGGGTTCTGTCGAAGAGTTCCCTCCGGACCCCGCCATGCACATCCCGCTGCTGAACGAAGAGCTCGCGCTGCCCGTCGGCTTCGAGTGGACGCCGATCGCGATGGCGATCCTCGTCGGCGGCGCGATCGGGTTCGAGCGCGAGCTGCACGGTCGTCCCGCGGGACTGCGGACGCACATCCTCGTGTGCCTAGCGTCCACGTTGCTGATCTTCGCGTCGCGCATCTTGCCCACGGTTCCTCTGCACGACGATTCCGTCGCGCGGATCGTGATGGACCCGAACCGTCTCGCGGCCGGCATCGTGACCGGCATCGGATTCCTCGGCGCGGCGACGGTCATCCGCGCCGGCGACATCGTGCGCGGCATCACGACGGGTGCGACGGTGTGGACCGTGGCTGGACTCGGCATCGTGATCGGACAGGGTGAGTACTCGCTCGCACTCGTCGGTACGTTCGGAGTCATCGTCGTGCTGGCCGGCCTCGACCCGCTGACGCGGCGCATCGCACCGGTGATCTACCGTCGCCTGACGGTCACAGGACTCGGATCGGAGATGTCGACGTTGTCCGCGGCCGTCGCGAAGATCCTCGAGAAGCATCACATCCGCGTGCAGGACCTGTCCGGCAGTCGCGGCGACGCAGAGGAGCCGTTCGAGCTCGTCTTCCACGTGCGACTGCGCAACCTGCGTCAAGCGCCAGAGATGTTGCAGGAGATCTCGAGCGTGGGTGGCGTGAAGCGCGTCGACTGGTCGCAGATCAGTCACTGAGATACGGATCGCCGAAGTGAAGCGTTGGGTGGCCGGCATCGGCGAGCACCGCGACGCAACCGAGCACTCGGTGCCTGGCTAACTTCGCCAACATTCGGAATGGGGGATGCGGGAATTTCCCTTCGAATGTTGGCGAAGTTAGCCAGGCACCGAGTGTCGAGTCAGCTGACCCGCGGGGTCAGGCGTCGACCATCGCTTCGTAGTCGGCGGCGCCCGGTTGCGTCTGACCGGTCGCGCGCACGTAGAGGTCGAACAGCTTCTGCTCGATAGGGAAGCCGTAGCGGCCGCGCTTCAGGCGCCAACCGGCGGCCTTGGACAGCGCGTTGCGCATCCAGACCGGGCCTTCTTGCACGTGCTTGTCGTAGATGGCGGCTGTGTTGTTGTAGAGGCGCCACGTCTCGCGGACGTCCTCGTGCAAGGGCGTGTTGTGCGCGTTGTACTTGTATTCGAAGCACTTGCCCCAGTCGTGGAAGTCCTTCGGCGGCACGTAGCCGAGCTTGACTGCCGCGTCGAAGTCCTCGGTGCCGGGGATCGGGCGGAACGGGTACACCTCGCTGCCGGCGATGGGGTACATGTGCTTGATCATGGCGGCTTGCTTCAGCGTCGCGCGCATCGACTCGGGCGTCTCGCCGGGGTAGCCGATGATCCAGAACGTGCCGGGGACGATGTTGCGGCTGGCGAGCTTCCCGATCGCGAGCGGGATGTGCTCGATCTTGATCTTCTTCTTGATGCGCTCCTGCATCTCGGCGGTGCCAGCTTCAGCACCCAGCCACAGCAGGTGGCACTGCGATTCCTCGAGCAGATCGAGCGTAGGCTCCTTGTAGCGCATGATCGTTTCGATCTCGATCGTGCCGTTCCAGTGGATCGGCACCTTCAAGTCGATCAGGCCTTCGCAGAACTCCTTCGTGCGCCTCTCGTGCACGCCGAAGTTCGCGTCTTGGAAGCGCAACACGTCGAACTTGAACCGTTGCTGTAGCTCGGCGATCTCCTCTGCCAGCTGGCGTCCGGGGATCGCCTTCCAGCGACGACCGGTGACGAGCGGCGAGCAGCAGAACGTGCACGGTTCGGGGCAGCCGAAGCTGGAGAAGTGGCTGAATCCGCGCGGCGGATTCTGCGGCGTCCATTTGCCCGGCAGCGGGAAGCGGTGGCGCACTTTCATGCGCGTGGGCAGCACCTGCAGCTCGGCGTACTTCTCGTACTCGAGCAAGTGCCACGGCACCGGCGCGAACTGATCGAAGCCGACGACCACGCGGTGATCCGTGTAGTGCAGGTGTCCGTCGCGCCACAGCGCGAGTCCGGCGACGTCGTCGAGCTTCGTGCCGTTGTCGACGGCCTTCACGACCTCGCGGAACGTGATCTCGCCCTGTCCGATGCCGACCGCGTCCGCGATACCGGCCGACAGCCACATCTCGGGCGTGACGCTCGGGAACCAACCGCCCCAGATCACGGGCAGGTTCGGGAAGCGCTGCTTCACCGCGGTCGCGACGACGTAGCCGTCGTAGACCTGGTAGCCCAAGATGCACGAGCTGGCGAACAGCAGCGCGCCCTGGCACGCCTCGAGCACTTTCGCGATGTAGTCGGGCTCGACCATCGCGTCGATCATCACGACCTCGTATCCGTCCGCGATCGGACCGGACGCGATCTGCAGCAGCTCGAGCGGCAGCAAGTCGGCGCTGAACATCTCGCCCCGCGTCGGATCCGCGCGGTGGGGGAGGAACAGGACGATCTTCTTCTTGTGTGCGATCACGTCATTCGCCTCAGGCCACGGGGGCGTTCGGGGTCACGCCGGACGTGGCGTCGCGTTTCATCACGTCGCCCTGCGTCTTCTGGCCGGTCAACTTCACGTAGACGTGGAACAGCTTCTGTTCGACCGGGAAGCGGTAGTTCTGGTTCTTGAGGCGCCAGCCCGAGATCGACTTCATCGCCTTGCGCATCGAGCCGGAGCCCTCGCGCGCGAGCTGGTCGTAGAACGTCGCGGCGACGCCGTAGCGCTTCCATTCGCGGAGCACATCGAGCGGCAGTCCGATGTCGTCGAACGAGTACTTGTACTCGAGGCAGGAGCCCCACTCTTCGAGCGTGCGCGGCGGCTGATAGCCATTCTTCACCGCGGTGTCGAAGTCCTCGGTGCCCGGGATCGGCCGGAACGGGAAGATGTCGCTGGGCGAGTTCGGGAACAGGTACTTGATGCGCGCGGCCCACTCGAGCGTCGCCAGCATCGATTCACGTGACTCGTTCGGGTACCCGATGATCCACGAGACGCCGGTTTGGATGCCGCGCTCGTTCAAGCGTCGCAGCGAACTCTCCAGGTCGCCCTGGATGTCGATCTTCTTCTTGATCTTCTCCTGCTGCTCTTTCGAACCGGCTTCGGCGCCGAGTGCAGCCATGTGGAAGCGCGAATCGCGCATCAGATCGAGCGACGGATCCTTGTAGCGCGCGATCGTCTCGATCTCGTACGTGCCGTTCCACCAGAACGGCGAACCGGCATCGACGAGCGCCTTGCAGAACTCGTTGCTGCGCTTCTCGTGCACGCCGAAGTTGGCGTCCTGGAAGCGCATCACGTTGATCTTGAAGCGGTCGTGACACTCGAGCACGCGCTCGGCCAGCAGCTTGCCCGGCAGCGCTTTCCAGCGCCGACCGGTGACCACCGGCGAGCAGCAGAACGTGCACGGTTCCGGGCAGCCGAAGCTGGAGAAGTAGCTGAACCCGCGCAGCGGCGTGCCGGCCGGCATGTCCCACGGATCCGCGTACTTGTGGCGCACTTTCCAGTGCGAGCTCGTGTCGTTCTGCAGCGCGACGTACTTCTCGAAGTCGAGCAGGTGCCAGGGCACGTCGGGGATCTGGTCGAACCCGACGACCGGTCGGTGCGCCGTGTAGTGGATGCGCCCGTCGCGCCACAGCGCGAGTCCGGCGACGTCCTCGAGCGACGTGCCGTTGTCGTAGGCCTGCACGATCTCCCAGAACGTGAACTCGCCCTGACCGAGTCCGACCGCGTCGGCGATGCCCTCGCGGAAGTACTGCTCGGGCGCGACGCTCGGGAACCAACCGCCCCACACGAGGGGCAGGCTGGGGAAGCGCGCGCGCACGGCCTTCGCGACCTCGGCCCCGTGCGCGACTTGGTAGCCCAGGATGCACGAGCTCGCGAACAGCAACGCGCCGTCGCAGGCCTCGAGGACCTTCGCGAGGTAGTCCGGCTCGACCATCGCGTCGATCAGCACGCACTCGTAGCCCTCGCGCGCGGGGATCGCGGCGATCTGGAGGAGTTCGAGCGGCGTCAGGTCGGCG
>JBBQCC010000069.1:0-16147 GCA_038318285.1 Planctomycetota bacterium
GCGCACCGGTCGCGCCGAGGTGTCGCTGCCCGGCGGGTGCGTGTTCGGCGTGCGACCGATCGACTTGCACTTGACGGGTATGCAAGCACTGGGCGCGCGCATCAAGGTCGAGCACGGCTTCGTGATCGCCGAAGCGCCGCGCGGCGGTTTGCGCGGCGCAGAGGTCTATTTGCAAGGCCCGATGGGCTCTACCGTGTTGGGCACCGCGAACGTGATGATGGCCGCGACGCTGGCGAAGGGCCGCTCGATCATCCACGGCGCCGCGTGCGAGCCCGAGGTCGAGGACCTGGGCAACGTGCTGAACAAGATGGGCGCGAAGATCACGGGACTCGGTTCACCGCGCATCGTGATCGAGGGCGTCAGCGAACTGGGCGGCGCGGAACACGCCGTGATTCCCGACCGGATCGAAGCCGCGACGTACGTGATCGCCGGAGCCATGTGTGGGGGCCGCGTGCGCGTCGAGAACTGCGTGCCCGAACACCTCGCGGCCGTGCTCGACCGCCTGTGGGAAGCGCGCGTTCCGTTCGAAGCCGGCGACACGTGGATCGAGACGCAGCCCTACCACCCGCGCGACCCCGCGCGCCGTCCGCGCGCGACGGACGTGACGACGCACCCGCACCCGGGATTCCCGACCGATGTGCAAGCGCAGTGGATGGCGCTGATGACGCTCGCCGACGGCATTTCCGTGGTGAACGAGATGATCTATCCCGACCGCTACATGCACATCGCAGAGCTCGCGCGACTGGGCGCGAACGTGCGTCGCCAAGGGACGATGGCGATCGTGCAGGGCACCGAACGCCTGTCGGGCGCACCCGTGATGGCGAGCGATCTGCGCGCGAGCGCCGCACTGGTGCTGGCCGGCCTCGTGGCCGAAGGCACGACCGAAGTGCACCGCGTCTACCACATCGACCGCGGCTACGAACGGATCGAAGAACGCCTGCAGAACCTGGGCGCGGTGATCACGCGAGTGGACGAAAAGGAACTGGTCGAAGCGTAAGAAAACCCCGTACGGAGCCAGGTAACTTCGGACGGGGTTTCCCGATCGGCGCTGCAGGCTGCTTCGACGCGGCGGAAACCCCGTCCGAAGTTACCTGGCTCCGTACGGGGTTTTCTCAGTGCCCCAGCTTGCCGCGCAGCGCGGGATCGTCCTTGCCGATCCGTTGCGCTTGGAACAGTGCGGCTGTCGGTGCGAGCGCCTCGTTCGGGTCGTCGAAGGGGCTCCAGTAGTCCCACACGACCGTGCCGTCCTGCTGCACCTCGAACACGCGGCCTTTCGTGCCCTCGCAGATCAGCGTGTTGCCGTTCGGCAGTCGTTGTGCGCCGGAGATGAACCCGGCGTAGAAGCGATCGGGGTCGGAGTATGTCCAAGTCGGCTCGCGCGGTCCGAACGGCTGGCTGTCGGTGCGCACGAAGCCCTTCTGTGCGTCGAACGGCACGGCGACTTCTTCCACGGACGAGAACTCGCGGCCCGGGCGTTGTTGGCCGTTGTTGAAGACGAGAAAGCGCAACTCGTTCGGCTGCGTGCTCGCGACCCACGTCACGTCGTGTTGGTAGTACAGGCGCCGATCGTCCGGTCCGCCCGACGCGTAGCTCTGCGCGTTGCCCCAGCGGTACAGCAGCGCGCCGCCGTGTCCGTAGCGTCCGCCGGATTCCGTCGCGGCTTCGGCGGTCGTCGTCGAGCGGTCGAGCACCCACACTTCGGAGAGGCGCGGCGTCGACAGCGCGATCAGCCCGTATTCGGGCAGGTAGTCGATGCCGTTCGTGTGCAGCCAGTCCTCGCCCAGCTTGGGCACCGTGCGCGGATCCGGAGCGCTGGACGTTTCGCTCGCCGTGTCGTGCGGTGCGAGCGGGTTCACGTCGGCTGGTTTCGGCGGCGCATCACCGGAGGGCGCATCACCAGGTGCGTCGTCCGGAACCTCTCCGCCCGCGTATCCGACCGCGGCCATCTGCGCCGCGATGCGCTCGCGTCGAGCGCGCGCTTCGTCGGTCTCGGTGCGCTTCTTCGGTTTGTAGCGGTAGTCCGCGTTCACGTCGATGCGGCCCGGGAACGCCGACGGATCGCCGAAGTGCGCGGCCTTCTCGTCGAAGTCCTGCACGAGGTGATCCCACGCGCGCCAAGTCCACACGATCTTCGCGCCGCTCGGACGCACGGGCTCGACCTCGATCACGACGTCGGACCACAGCGCCGAGGTGCGCCGAAAGCTCGGATCGCGTCCGACGCCGACGCCCTCGTCGTGATCGTGGAACTCGCGCACGAGCAAGAGCACGTTGCCGTTCGGCAGCGGCTCGAGGTCGTGGTGTTGCGTGTAGCCCTGCGCGACGAGGTCGCACTCCCACACGACGTTGCCGTCCCAGTCGATCTCCTGCGTCAGACCGCCGATGCCGCCGCCGAGCGAGCGCGGATTCTTCTCGTCCCGCGCGCAGCGCAGCAGGTTCCCATTGGGCAGGAGGTAGCTGCCGCCGGCGGTGAGGTGTTGCGTCTTCCACTCGTGCACGACCTGGCCGGCGAGGTCCACGAGGTACACGGAGCGCTGGCTGAGCGGCGCGATCAGGGTGTACCCGTCGAACGCGGCGGGGGAGGCATGGCGTAGGCCGCGCGCGGACTCGCTCGCGGGCGGCGTGGAGGCCGCGACTTGTGCCGCGGGATCGACTCCGGTCGATGTTTTCGGCGCCAATTTCGTCGGGGCCGATGCCGAGTCGGGCGTCGTCGTGTCGGGCGTCGTCGTGGCCGGCGCGGGCCGCGTCGCGGTGCCGACCGGAGGCGGCGGCGCATCGCTGCACGCGCTCGCCAGCGCGAGGCAGGAGACGACCACGCCGCGCGCGCCGGTCGGGAACCGCTTCCGGCCGATCTCGTGTCCCGCGTTCATTCCCTGCGAGCATACCGCCTCGCACAGGCCGAGGATCCTCGGAGCGGGGGGGCAGTGCGCGGCTCGGCACGCACAGCGTGGTATAAGGCCCAACCCGCAGCGGGACGCCCATGTTCGAGACACTCTCCGAGCGACTTTCCAAGGCCTTCTCCTTCCTGCGCGACAAGAAGGAGCTCACCGACGAGAGCATCGAGGAGGGCCTGAGCCAGGTCCGCACCGCGCTCCTCGAAGCCGACGTCAACTTCAAGGTCGTCAAGGAGTTCACGGACAAGGTCCGCGCGCGGATCCTGGGCAAGGCGCGCATCGCGGGCGTCGATCCGAGCCAGCAGTTCGTCAACGCGTTCCACCACGAGCTCGTCGCGCTGCTCGGGCCCGAGGAGACGCGGCTCGAGTTCACGAAGAACGGCCCGACGATCATCTTGATGGCCGGCCTGCAGGGCGCGGGCAAGACGACGACGTGCGCCAAGCTCGCGAAACACCTGCGGGAAAAGCACCAGAAGCGCCCGATGCTGGTCGCGGCCGACGTGAAGCGTCCCGCAGCCGTCGAGCAGCTGCGCGTGCTGGGCCGCCAGCTCGGCATCCCGGTCTTCTTCGAGAACGGCCTGACGCCGCCGGAACTCTGCGCGCGCGGCGTGGCGAATGCGCGCGCGGCCGGTGCCGACGTCGTGATCCTCGACACGGCCGGACGTCTGCACATCGACGCCGAGATGATGGACGAGGTGCGCGAGATCGCGCGCGCCACGAAACCGCACGCCACATTGCTGGTCGTCGACGCGATGACGGGTCAGGACGCCGTGAACAGCGCGCGCGTCTTCCACGACGCGCTCGACTTGACCGGCGTCGTGCTGACCAAGCTGGACGGCGACGCGCGCGGTGGCGCGGCGGTTTCGCTGAAGGCCGTCACGGGCAAACCGATCCTGTTCGTCGGCATCGGCGAAAAACTCGACGACCTCGACGCCTTCCATCCCGAGCGCATGGCGGGCCGCATCCTCGGCATGGGCGACGTCGTCGGCCTCGTCGAGAAGGCGCAGGAAGCGATCTCGGAGAAGGAGGCGCAGTCCAACTTCGAGAAGATGGTCCTGGGCGAGTTCACGCTCGAGGACATGCTCGCGCAGCTACGGATGATCCGGAAGCTCGGCCCGATGAAGAAGGTCCTCGGGATGATGCCCGGCATGGGCGACTTGGCGAAGACCGTCGACATCGACGACAAGCAAATGAACCGCCTCGAGGCGCTGTTCACGTCGATGACGAAGCGCGAGCGGTTGCAGCCCGAGACGCTCGACATGAGCCGCCGTCGTCGCGTCGCGCGCGGCGCCGGCCAGGAACTCTCGGCGGTGAACGATCTCCTGAAGCGCTTCAAGGAGATGCGCCAGATGATGAAGCAGCTGAACAAGATGGGGCTCGCGTCCCAGTTCGGCGCGAAGCAGAAGGCCGCGTCGCTGCGCGACATGTCGCCGACCGGCGAGCTGGAGGCGCCGACCGGCGGCGGCGGGATGGGCCTGCTCTCCGGCCTCGGCAGCGGGATCGGCTCTGGCCTGGGCAGTTTGGGGCGCGGCGTCGGCGGGCTTTTCGGGCGCGGTGGTGCCGGCGGCGGTCCGGGCGGGATGCCCGGCGGGCTTTTCGGGGGTGACACTGCCCGCCCGATGGGCAGCTCGGCCACGCGCCAGAGCGGCTCGAAGAAGAAGAAAAAGGACAAGAAGAAGCGCAAGAAGCGCTGATCGTGGCGACGCGCGATCTCGGACTCGCGACCCGTGCCGACTGCGACGGGAGCTGGTTTTCAGCCCCTCCACGCTGGACACCGGCGCGGCGATCGGGTGTGCTGTTCGCCCTTCTCATCGGCAGCCCGAGTGCGCACTCGAACCCGGCGCCGCGAGAGCCCTAGAGGATCGATCCGAAGAACATGGCTGTCGTCATTCGTCTGCGCAGGACTGGTCGCAAGAACCTGGCCTGCTTCCGTATCACCGCCACGGACTCCCGCTTCCCCCGCGACGGGAGGTCCCTCGAGACGTTGGGTCTCTACGACCCGCTCCGCAAGGATCCCACGCAGCAGTTGCGCCTCAACGAGGAACGCACGCGCTGGTGGATCGAACACGGTGCCGTCCCGAGCGAGGTCATGCAGTCGCTGTTCAAGCGACTGGGCGTCCTCCCGAAGAAGCCGCACGTGGTGCGCGCGCGTCCCGGCCGCAAGCCGAACGCCGCCACGCAGCGCAAGCGTGTCGTCCGCAAGGCGCGCCTCGAAGCCAAGGCCCAGCGCCTCCAGGCGCGTCGCGCCGCCAAGAAGGCCGCGGCCGCCACGGAAGCCAAGGCCGAAGCCTAGTCGTCGTGAGCCGGTCGGTCGCGCGCGTCGCGACCTTCCGCTCATGGGTTCGCCTGCAGCGGGCTCGCGACGCCTCGGCCTCGCGGACGATCGCCTCGCGCGTCGAGGTCCCACGCCCCGCCGTGCGCGCACCGACTCGTCGAGGGTGAATCCCGAATTGCGCCACCGCCGGCCCGATTCGTTTCGCGTGAAGCTCGCTCCGCGCTGGAATTCGCTCCGCGGTCGCAAGTCTCGGAACTCTCCCGACGCGGCGTTCCCTTCTACGGTCTCTCGACTCCTGCGCCCCAACCCGGACCCCACGTGAGCAAGAAGCCCGACCTCGTCCAAAAGCTCCTCGACCGCGTTCAGCCGCGTTACCGCCTGCCGAAGGCCGTCAAGGACGCGAGCCTCCTCGAGCAGGGGCTGATGATCGCGCTCGTGCGCCACCTGTCGCAGACCGAGGCCGAGCGCGTCCTCGTCGCGCTGCGCAAGTCGTACCCCGATTGGAACGAGCTGCGCGTCGCGCAGGTCCAGGAAGTCGCCTCGCTCGTCGCGACCGGCGAGCGCCGCGGTCTGCGCAACGATCTCGAGCCGATGTTCCCGGTCGTGCGCGCGGTGCGCGACTACCTGCAGGAGATCTTCCAGAAGAACCACGGGTTCGACCTGGAGTTCATGCGCGACGACCCGGCGGGCGCCGCGAAGGCGTTCGCGCAGATGCCGTACCTGGGTCTCGCGGGGACGTGCTATCTGCTGTGGCTCGCGAGCGGCAAGCAGGTGCCGTCGCACCCGGCGCTCGCGCGCGTGCTCGAACGCGTCGGCCTCGTCTCGAAGGGCGCCGCCGGCAAGAAGGGCAAGGAGGCACTGTCCGGTGTCGTGCCCGCAGGCCGCGAGCTCGAGTTCGTCGCCGTGTTCGGCGAGGTCGCCGACCGCTGGTGCCACGTCCTGAAGCCCATCTGTCACGAGTGCCCGTTCGTCGAGGACTGCGCGTTCGGCAAGAAGGCCTTCCAGGAGTGGAAGGTGCAGCAGTCGCGCCTCGAGGCGCAGCGCATCCGCGAGGAAGCGCGCCGCGCGATCTTCGAGAAGAAGGAGGCCGAGCGCCGCGCCAAGGAAGACGGGCGCCTGGCCAAGAAGCACGCGATCGAGGCCGCGAAGGCGCAGAAGGAGCGCGAGCGCCTCGGGAAGATCGAAGCGAAGCGCAAGGAGACCGAAGCCAAGGCGAAGGCCAAGGCCGACGCCGCCGCGAAGAAGCTCGCTTCCGAGAACCAGAAGAAGGCGCAAGCCGAGGCGAAGCGAGTCGTCGCCGCGAAGAAGGCGGCCGAGGTCGCCGCCAAGCAGCAGAAGGAGCGCGAGAAGCTGGCCAAGGCCGAAGCGAAGCGCAAGGAAGCGGCGGCGAAGGCGAAGGCCAAGGCCGCGGCAAAGCCCAAGAAGCCCGCGGCCAAGGCGGCCGCGAAGCCCAAGAAGGCCGCGAAAAAACCCAAGCCGCCGGTCAAGCGGCGTTGAGTCGCCGGCGTGAGCGCGCGTGGTCGAGCGACCGGCGTGCGCACGTGCTCGATGGAAGCGCGCATGCTGCGCACGTTCGCATGACTCGCGTCCCCTGACCCGCGTGCTATGACCCGCATCGTCCTGGGATCCGCATCGCCCCGCCGCCGCGCGCTGCTCGCGCAGGCCGGCGTCGCATTCGATGTCCTCGTGTCCGACGTGGACGAGAGCTTGCCGCCAGGCATCGGACCCGCGGCCGCGGCGCGCCTGCTCGCGGAACGCAAGGCGCGCGCCATTGCGGCTCGGATCGCGGGTGACGCGATCGTCCTCGCCGCCGACACGATCGTCGCGGTGGAAGTGGACGGCGTGCACGAACTGCTGGGCAAGCCCGAGGACGAGCACGATGCCGCGCGCATGCTCGCGGCGATCTCGGCGACGCGTCACCAGGTGGTGACCGGCGTGTGCGCGCTGCCGACGCGACCCGGCGCCGAGCCCGTGCTGGGCCACGAGCGCACGTGGGTCACGATGCGCGCGATCACGCCCGACGAGGCTGCGGCCTATGTCGCGAGCGGCGAATGGCGAGACAAGGCCGGCGGCTACGCGATCCAAGAGTCGGCCGACCGCTTCGTGCTGCGCCTGGAGGAGGGCGGCTTCGACAACGTCGTCGGGCTGCCCGTGGATCTCGCGCTCGACACCCTGCGCCAGGCCGGGGCGCTTGTCCCTCCGCGGCCTTGAGGCTATCCTTCTCGGCCCTTCGGCCCGGAATAGTCGGCCCGGAATAGGGCTCCGGAACGACGCGGCCAGGTGACCACCATGCAAAGCGACATCCATCCCAAGTACCACGAGTGCAAAGTCACTTGCGGGTGCGGCAACACGTTCAACACGCGCGCGACCATCAAGGAAATGCGCATCGAAATCTGCTCGGTATGCCACCCGTTCTACTCGGGCGTGCAGAAGTTCGTCGACGCCGCCGGGCGCGTCGATCGCTACAACAAAAAGTACGGCAAGCCGGCCTCCACGCCGAGCTAGTGGGGTGAGCCGGGAGTACGCCGCCCAAATCGGGCCGCCCGCGTCTCCCTGGCCTCGTTGCGCATCCTCCGAGGGATGCAGCAAACCCGCTTCGTCCGCGCTCTTACCCAGGAAGTCGCAGTCAGTCCGACTTGGGCTGCGTACTTCCGGCTCGCGCCACTAGTCGAGCGGTACGACCTTCGCGCCCGCCGCGCGTCCGCATGCGGACGCGGCGGGCGTTCTCGTTGAACGAGGCGCGCGCGGCTTCCCGTCGTTGCGCTCGATGTGTTCCGGCCCCGCTCGGCGGGTAGTTTGACGCCATGACGCTCCATCCCGCCGTCCGCACGCGTCTCGCCGAGCGTGCAGCGCGCTTCGACGAGATCACCGACTTGATCGGGCGGCCCGAGGTCGCGGCCAGCGGGCGCAAGCTGTCGACGCTGCTGCAGGAACGCGGCGCGCTGGAGCCCGTGCACGATCTGCACGCGCGGCTCGCGGCGCTCGACACGCGGCGCGCGGAAGCGGCGCGCATCCTCGAGGATCCCGCGGCTGACCGCGCGTTCGCCGAGTTGGCGCGCGAGGACGACGAAGACGCGGAGCGCGAGGCCGAAGCGCTCGAAGCGGCGGTGCTCGAAGCGCTCGTGCGCGAACCCGCCGACGACCGCAAGAAGGTCATCGTGGAGATCCGCGCCGGCGTCGGCGGCGACGAGGCGACGCTGTTCGCGCGCGACCTGTACGGCATCTACAAGCGTTACTTCGACGCGCAGCGCTGGAGGGTCGAGGAACTCGAACTGTCGACCAGCGAAGTCGGCGGCTTCAAGGAAGTCGTGCTGGCCGTCGAAGGCGAGGGCGCGTGGCGCAAGCTGCGCTTCGAATCGGGCGGCCACCGCGTGCAGCGCGTTCCCGAGACGGAAGCGCAGGGTCGCATCCACACGAGTGCCGCGACCGTCGCGGTGATGTCCGAGGAGAGCGAGCTCGAGATCGAGTTCCCGCCCGAAGACCTGCGCATCGACACGATGCGCGCGGGCGGCGCCGGCGGTCAGCACGTGAACAAGGTGGAGAGCGCCGTGCGCATCACGCACCTGCCGACGGGCATCGTCGCGATCTGCCAGGACGGCCGCAGTCAGGGCAAGAACCGCGCGGCCGCGATGCGGATGTTGCAGGCGCGGGTCATCGCCCACCACCAGGACAAGCTCGACATGGAACGCGCCGCGACGCGCAAGAGTCAGGTCGGCAGCGGCGATCGCAGCGAACGCGTGCGCACCTACAACTGGCCGCAGAACCGCGTCACCGACCACCGCGCGAACGCGAACTTCTCGCTGGAGCAGGTGCTGTCGGGCAAGCTCGAGCCGCTGTTCGACGCGCTCGTCGCGATCGATCGCGAAGAACGCATCCGCGCGCTGTAATTCCGTACGGTGTCAGACACCGTACGGAATCTCAGCGCACGCTCAGGGTCCGTACGTCACGTACACCCCGTTCGACCGCGTCGTCCCGCTCAACGCCGTCGGATCGTTCAGTGTGACGCTGTAGTACTTGGTCCGTCCGACGACGTACGGCGGCACGGTGTACGGCAATTCCCACGTGCCGCTGCCGACCTCGTCTCCGGGATTCCCCGTGGCGACGATCGAGATGCGCGAGTGGATCAGGATCGCCGTGGATTGCGCGACTCCAGGTCCCAGGTTGGCTGCAGGGATGCCGTCGGTGAATCCCGTGGTCAGCACGCCGGTCGCACCGGGCGGCGCGCCGCGCAGGACCAAGCTCACTTCCTCGCCGACTCGGAACGGTCCTTCCGCGCCCAGGAGCGGACGCACACCGCCTTCACCAGGAGTTCCGGTTCCGGTCTGCACGTGCAGGCCACGCAGGCCGTCGTGGTGATGGTTGTTCTGCAGCAACCGATTCGTCACGAGGTCGATGTCGCCGTCCCCGTCGATGTCCGCGGCGCCGAACTGCGGGTAGGTCGGCGTGATCATCGGATAGGGCGCGTACAGCAACATCTGCTGGACAGGAGCCTCGAATCCGCCGCCGGGCAGTCCGCGGTGGATCGCAACCGCCAACGCCGAACTCGCTGCGGGTCCGGCGACGATGTCGAGCACGCCGTCTTCGTCGACGTCGAACACGCGCACCGAGTTCTTCGTGGACTGTCCGAGGAACTCGGTGATCAGTTCCGGCGTGAAGACCGAAGCCCCCTGGTTCCACAGGACCTCGAGGCGCGGCAGCGTGACGGCCGGGAAGTAGTGGACCACGACGATGTCGCGGTCTCCGTCGCCGTCGAGGTCCGCACTGGCGACCGCGTGATAGCTCCTCTTGATGTTCGCGCTTGCGGCCGACTGCCATGTGCCGAACGAACCGCCGCCGAGACCGTGCGCGATCCAGAGGGTGAAGTTCGACGTGGTCCCGCTCCCCGCGAGCAGATCCGGGATCGAGTCGCCGTCGAAGTCGGCCACTTCGAGCACGAGGTAGCCTTCGAAAACCTCGCGCCGCGTGAAGCTCGCACCGTCGTTGCTCCACCACGCGCTGCGCACACCGATGTTGATCAGCGACAGGTTGCGCTTGACGAGGTCCAAGTCGCCGTCGCCGTCGACGTCGGCGCAGACATAGTCGTCCGCGGTCTGTGCGAACGGGTATCCGGCCATGTCGCTCGAGACTTGACCGACGCTCGTGAACACACCCGAGCTGGAGTTGCGCAGCAGCTCCAGACCGATCTGCGCGTTCGCGCCGGTATTCAGGTTGACCAGCAGGTCGGCGTCGCCGTCGCCGTCCCAGTCCGCCACGTATCCCTCGCCGCTGCGCGTCGTGCCCGCGGGCGGCGTCGGCAGCGTGAGCGCTCCGAACTGGACCTGACCGTCCCCGCGGTTCACGCGCAGGCTTCCCGGCAGGACTTCCAGATCGATGTCGCCGTCCGCGTCGACGTCGACCAGCAGATTGTCCAACAGCTCGCGGGATGCCACGACGGGTTGCGGCACGGCGGGGAGATCATGACGTTGGAAGTAGACGCACCGGCCAGCGACGAGGTCCATGCGGCCGTCGTGATCGAGATCGGCGGCACCCGCGATCGCCGACGATCCGAGTCCGAAGATCTCGAGCGCCGGAGCGAACGTGCCCGTTCCGTCGTTGACTGCGATGCGGAAGGACGACGGGAGGATGTTCTTCGGGATGCCACCACCGCCGCCGCCGCAACAGATGCCGTCGAGATCGCCGTCGCCGTCGACGTCGAACAGCTGACGAGCGGGACCGCCCGAGTAGGGGCCCTCCCGGACGAAGCTCGCCGGTCCCGTGCGGCGCAAGATGCTGTACGAATTCAGCGGCAGCGAGATGTGCACGCGAAACGTGACGATGTCGATGTCTCCGTCGCCGTCGATGTCACCGGCGTCGTGACGGAGCTCGTATCCGCTCTCCTGAGGCCAAGGGAAAGGGTAGGTGACCGGAACGCCGATCTGCGAGTTGACGACCGGGTACAGGATGCGACCGTCGTTCACGATGTCCGGCGTACCGTCCCCGTTGACGTCGACCGCGAGCAATCGACCTGAAGTCCACGCACCGCCGGCGCCGCTGCGGAGGGCGAGGACGCCGTTCGCGAGGTCGATGTCGTAGATCTGGACCGATGCACCGCGGATCGCAGCGATGTCGAGATCACCGTCGAGATCGAAGTCGGCGAGCACGATGCTCTTCCAGACCGACGGGCTCGGCGCCACCGCCGAGACGGCGAGCGTGGGGGGCAAGACGCCGTTCGAGATCCAGACGTCGATGCGCGTGCCCGTGCTGATCACGAAGTCGTCGTCTCCGTCACCATCGAGGTCCGCCACCTCGCAGCACTCGTGCGGATCGAAGCTGAACCCCCACAGGTTCGCGAGCGCCGTGAATTCCACCGTCCAGACCCGTGCGAGCTTGCCCGTGTGATCGTTGTGGTAGCCGCTCAGACGGTGGATGAACTCGCCCGAGGGGTCCGTTCCGACGCGCCACCAACCGACGGCTTCGACGAAGCCGTCGCCGTCGAGGTCGGCTGTCTTGACGAAGCGCTCCTCGTCGCCGGCCATCACCGTGGCGGCGTCGAAGGGCGCCGGATTCTGCGCGGCGAGCGGAGCGGCGAGCAGCAGCAGTGCGATCGAGCGAAGGGGATGCATGGCGTGGGGGTCCTCGAAAGGGGGATGCGCGTTCCGGGGTACTTGGTGGTCGGCCCTGATCCGTTGCGTTGGATTCGCAAGTTCCTTGGGAAGGGGTGGATGTCGTCGCTGCGTCGGAGAGCGACGTCAGGGCAGCACGGTCAAACTGCGCGCGCCGCTCAGGAACACGTTGCCCTGCGCGTCGCGGAACAGGGCCTGCACGAAGAGAGTCCGCGCCGGTGATCCCGGATCGATCGGCGGCAACGCCAGCGGCATGTGGATGTCGCCGCTCGCGGGGATCGTGCCCGCGGGGAGCACGCGCGTGCCGAGTCCGGCGCGCGGACGCGGCACCAGCAAGATGCCATGCCAGCCGGGGACGAACTCCGCACCGGACGGGGACTCGGAGACGAGCAGCGAGACACGATCGCCAGGCGTGCCGTGCAATTCGGCTGTCGTCGTCGTGCCGCTCAGCGCCGGCGTGGTCAGCGCGAGAAGTCGCGCTGTGCCGAGCAGGTCGGAGAACGTGCCGCCGGAACGATCCGAGCCTGAGTAGCCGTTGTTACCGCACCCCCCACAGGAAGAGCCGTAAATCGACAGTCCTTCCGTGCCCGCCACCGTCGCGGAATCGAAGAGGTACACGGACGCATTCGCGGCCTCGATGCCGTCTCCGCCGTCACCGGCCGAGGGGCAGCTGAATGAATCCCCAGCCTCGTTGTCACCCCCTCGTCCACCCTCGAACCTCGAGTTCGCTCCGAACAGAAACGCGTCACGCACGTCGCCTCCGTCCCCGCCGGATCGTGGATTGCCTCCGCAGGTTTGAGGCAGGCCGTCTCCACCTCGAGCCACGCACCCGTAAAGAGTCACGATCGATGCCTCGCGCGATTCGATTCCGTCACAGTTCTCCTGATACCAGTATAGGTTCGACCAACCTCCGCGAAGATCGCAGCCAACGAGCGCGACGTCGTCGCAAGCTCGCACTCGCACGCCGCGGCCTGTCCACATCCCGCCCGTGATTACGCACGACTCGACGCGCACGCTACCGGCATCGTTCGCGAGGTCGAGGCCGACAGACTGATCCTCACGCGTGAAGCTGTTCATGCCCGTCACGAGCAAGTTGGCGAGCACCACGAACTTCGAAGCGGCCAAGTCGACGACGCGCACTCCACCCTGAATTTGAACGGCCGCACCGAGGTCGCCGACGACGATCACGGACTTGTTCGCGACGACGAACCCCGTGTAGTTGCCCGGACGGACCAAGACGACGTCGCCCTCTTGTGCGGCATCGACGCCCGCTTGAATCGTGGTGAACGAGGCCGGACCGTCGTCGTCGACGACCCGTACGTTGCTGCTTGTCGGCACGAACGCCAGGGCGGCGAGCCAGGGGATCGCGAGGACGGTGGCGAGTGAGAGGGCGGCGGACGAGGTGCGAGTGCGAGCGATCTGCATGGCGAGCCTCCAGGGAAGACGTCGAGTCTCCACCCATCGGACCGGACCGTCAAACTTCGGGTGCGACCGAGAAGCGCTCTGCGTCGTGCGCGGCGTGCTGGGGTAGCATCGTCGCGACGTGCAACCCGTGACGAAGACGCCTGAACCTGTGCAGCCCAAGACGGCGGGCGAGATGCTCAAGCTGGCGCGCGAGTTCCTGCAGAAAAAGGGCCTCGATGAGGCGCGTCTGGAGGCGGAGCTGCTCGTCGCGCACGCGCTCGGTCTCGATCGCCTGAAGCTCTTCATGCAGTACGACCGGCCGCTGGCCGACGAGGAGATCGCGCGCGCGCGCGACCTGCTCGTGCGGCGCGGCAAGCGCGAGCCGACGGCGTACCTGACGGGCAAGCGCGAGTTCTACGGGCGCTCGTTCGCGGTGGGGCCGGGATCGCTGATCCCGCGGCCCGAGACGGAGCTCGTCGTCGATCGTGCGCGCGAGATCGCGCGCGGTCGTGCGGCGTCCGAGTCGCCGCTCGCGCGCGCCGCGGACATCGGCACGGGTTAGGGCGTGCTGGCGATAACGCTTGCGCTCGAGATCCCAGGCCTCGACGTGTTAGCGGTAGACGCATCGGAAGCAGCGATCGACTGGGCGCGGCGCAACGTCGAAGCACTCGGCGCTGCGCGCGTCGAGGTCGCGCACGGCGACGGCTACGCGTTGCTGGCGCAGCGCGCGCGGGACAACGGCGGGTTCGACCTCGTCGTCGCGAACCCGCCCTACGTGATGCCCGAGGAGTCGGCCGAGCTCGCGCCGGAAGTGCGCGATCACGAACCGGCCTCGGCGCTGTTCGCGCCGGCGGGGGATCCGGACCACCACCTGATCCGCCTGCTGGACCTCGCGCCGACGATGCTGGCGCCGCACGGGACGCTGCTCGTCGAGCTGGGGCATCGCCAGGGCGCGCGCGCCAAGAACCTGGCCGAGTCGCGCGGGCTGACGGCGCGTTTGCACAAGGACTTCGCGGGCATCGAGCGCGTGTTCGAGTTGCGCCGCGAGGTCTGAGGCGACCGGCCGCACGCGGGCGAGTGTTCGTCGGCGAGACGCACGGATCGCTCGCGGAACCGAGCGCGGGCTTGCCCCAGCGGGTCGGATCCCTAACATCTACCTAACCGCGGGAGTGGCCGCGTTCGGGAGAGGCACGGCGATGGCGAAGACGGAATCGGATCCGCGGCGGGGCGGCGCGCGGCGGTCGCGTTCGGCGCGCGGCGTCGGGGAGATCGTGTCGCGGCTGCGCGAGGATCCGCGTTGGATGCCGCGCTTCGAGCACTGGCACGAGGTCGGTCCGCGCGTCGCGCGCACGGCGCCGTTCCCGTCGCGACTCGATGCGCGCCTCGTCGAACTGTACGAGCGTCGCGGGTTCGCGTCGCTGTACGAACACCAAGCGCGCTTCGTGGAGCTCGCGCTCGACGGACGCGACGCGCTCGTCGCGACGCCCACGGCATCCGGGAAGACGCTGTGCTACGTGCTGCCGGTGCTCGATGCGCTGTACCGATCCGACGGTTCCGCGCGTTCCATGTTCCTGTTCCCGACGAAGGCGTTGTCGCAGGATCAGACTTCGTCGCTGACATCGGTGGTCGAGGAACTCGGCGCGCCTTGGCACGCGTACACGTACGACGGCGACACGCCGCCCAGCGTCCGCCGCACGTTGCGCGATCGCGGCCACATGGTGCTGACGAATCCGTACATGTTGCACGCCGGGATCTTGCCGAACCACGCCAAGTGGTCGGAGCTGTTCCGTGACTTGAAGTACGTCGTCATCGACGAGGTGCACACGCTGTCGGGCGTGTTCGGCAGTTCGGTAGCGAACGTGCTGCGACGACTCGTGCGCATCGCGCGTCACTACGGTTCGGATCCGAAGTTCCTCCTGTGCTCGGCGACGTTGCGCGAGCCGGCCGAGCACGCGCGCCGATTGATCGGCCGCGACGTCGCAGTCGTGGACGAGGACGGTTCGCCGTCGGGTCCGCGCACGTTCGGCGTCTACAACCCGCCGATGATCAACCCGGTCGCCGGCATGCGCGCCAACGCGCTCGAGGAAGCGCGCGAGCTGGCGACCGCCGTGTGCGGGCCGAAACACCAGACGATCTTCTTCTGCAAGAGGCGCACGTCGGTCGAGGTGTTGACGCGCTACTTGAAGGAGTCCGCGCCGAATCTGGGCCTTTCCCCCGACGAAATTCGCGGTTATCGCGGCGGCTACCTGCCCGATCTGCGGCGCGAGATCGAGACGGGACTGCGCACGGGCGCCGTGAAGGTCGTCGTGTCGACGAACGCGTTAGAGCTGGGCATCGACATCGGCGCGCTCGATGTAGCCGTGCTGGTCGGCTACCCGGGCTCGCAAGCGAGCTTCTGGCAGCGCGCCGGTCGCGTCGGTCGGCGACAGAAGCCCAGCCTCGTCGTGCAGATCGCGCAGTCGGATCCGGTCGATCAGTACCTCGCGCGGCATCCCGGTGCGCTGTTCCAAGCTCCGCGCGAACGGCTGGGTCTCGATCCCGACAACCTCGTCATCCTGTCGGAGCAAGTGAAGTGCGCAGCGTTCGAGCTGCCGTTCCGCGAGGGCGCGATCGAAGGACAACTCGACGATCCGGCCTACGGAAACGTCCGCGACGCGGCCGGCGTGCTCGACTACTTGGCCGAGGAATCGCGCCTCTTGTTGAAGCGCGACGGCACGTGGCACTGGATGGCCGACGCGTACCCGGCGCAGGACGTGTCGCTGGCGGGTGGCGAACCCGACAACGTGCTCGTCCTCGACGTGGACACGAAGAAGGCGATCGGCGAGATCGATCGTCCGTCGTCGATCACGACCGTGCACGAGGGCGCGATCTACCAAGTGCAAGGCGAGACGTGGAAGGTCGAGCGCTTCGACTACGAGAACCGCCGCGCGTACGTGCGCCGCGTGGACAGCGACTACTTCACCGAGGCCGAGCTC
>JBBQCC010000070.1:0-15958 GCA_038318285.1 Planctomycetota bacterium
TCGCAGAAACCCCGTCCGAACTTACCTGGCTCCGTACGGGGTTTTCGCGGTCGGCCCTACGGAGTCCACACGACGCGCACGCCATTCGTCAGGTTGAAGCCCGACGGTGTGCAGAACGACGCGGAGTTGCGGTACCAGATCTGGTAGCCGCGCACCGACACGGTGCCGGCCGGGATCGCGCCGCTGACGGAGATCGGCGGGTCGCCGGGCACGTTGTGTCCGAACGCGACGGCGCCGCCGCTGGCGAAGCGCGTACCGAGACGCAGCACGGAACCAGCGGCGCAGCGCAGTCCGTCGCCGAACACGGCGCCGAGTCCACCGTCTTGCTCGGACGTGCCCTGGAACAGCAGTGCGCTCGCGGCGCCGGGCAGCCCGTAGGCTTCAAAACGCACGGTGTCGCCCGTGACCAGCGCGGCTCCCGAACCTTCGAGTCGTCCGCCGCCCGTGCTGAACGAGTTGTCGCAGCCGCGCCCGCTCGCGCCGCTGTTGCCGCACGGACAGGCGGTGCCCGTGCCGTCGCCGGCGCAGAACGGCGCCGGTCCCGGCGGCGCGCCGCAGCCCTTCAGGAAGAGATCACGGACGCCGTTCGCATCGCCAGGGACGAGGTTCGCGGCGTCGCTGTAGAACGCGACGCGCGATGCATCGGCGGAGACGCACGCGTGCAGCGAGGATCCGCTCGCGGCCTCCACGCCGAAGTCGTCCGTGGACAGCCGGTCCGTCGTCTGCAGCAGCCGGTCGCGCACGAACACGTCGAAGTCGAGGTTGAACGCGCCACCGTTCGTGTCGTTCGGGACGAGGTTCGAGGCCGAACTCTGGAAGACGACGTAGCGCCCGTCGGCCGAGATCGAGCTGCCCTGCGACGTCGAATTGCCCTGGAAATTGGTCGAATCGACGCTGATGCGCGTCGTGACGTGCAGCTGGTTGTCGCGCACGAACACGTCGAACAAGTTGTTCGTGTCGCCGACGATCAAGTTCGAGGCGGTGCTGCTGAACGCGACGTAGCGGCCGTCGGCCGAGATCGAGGGTGTCTGCGAGAAGTAGTCCGCTTGCTCGCCGGCCGGGCCGACGCTGAGCCGTTCCGTCGTGCCCAGCTGGCGGTCGCGCAGGAACACGTCGAACTGGTTGTTCGTGTCGCTCGCGACGAGGTTCGACGCCTGCGAGTGGAACGCGACGTACCGACCGCCAGCCGAGAGGGCCGGTGCGCCGCTCGTGTTGTCGCCCACGGCACCGCCGCCGTCGATCGAGATGCACGAGAGTACGCCCGTCGCGAGCTCCTTCACGAATGCATCGGCCTTGTTGTTCGTGTCGTTCACGGCGAAGTTCGACGCGCGGCTCTGGAAGGCGACGAACTGGCCGTTCGCCGAGAAGTCCGCGCGCGTCGAATCGTGGTTGCCTTCGAGGCCGCCGGAATCGACCGAAACGCGCGTCGTCGTGCCCGCGGCGCGGTTGCGCACGAACACGTCGAGGCGCGCGTTGGTGTCACCCGCGACGAGGTTCGTCGCCGCGCTCTGGAAGGCCACCAAGTTGCCGTCGGCGGAGATCGTCGGATCCGTCGAGGCGCCGTCGCCCTGCACGCCGGCCGAGTCGACGCTGACACGCTCGATCGTTCCGTTCACGAGGTCGCGCACGAAAACGTCCTGCACGCCGTTCGTGTCACCGGGGACCAAGTTCGTCGCTGAACTCCAGAACGCGACGAAGCGGCCGTCGGCAGACAAGTACGTGCGGTTGAACGCGGCTGCGCTCAGGCCGGAACCGGCGTCGGACTCGGCGCCGAGCGCGTCGACGCTGCCGCGGACCATGGGGCACTGAGCGTGCACCGATCCAGCGCAGAAAACGGCGGCGGAAAGAACGGCGGCGAGTGTCGAGAACGAGTACGGAGAAAGTCGGAGCACGGTGAAGATCTGCGGGGGTCGGAACGGGGGAAAGCGAGCGTTTCCGGACCCCCGATGCTAACGCGTCACGCCGATTGCGTGGGCTTCATCGGCAATGCGTGCCAAGTCGGCGGCACAGGCAGCTCTCCCAGGCTTGCGACGCGCCCCTCCGCAGACTCGATACGGTGCAGGCGGGCCGTCTTCGGCGCGTCGGACAGCGCGCGGAAGAACAGCTTGTCCGTGCGCTCGAGGTACCGCAGCGTCTCGACGCCCTCCGCGCGACAGACGTCGAGCAGTGCGCGACCCTTCTCGACGCGCGGACGTCCCAGGATGCGCGCGTCACCCGGATCCGCATCACGCCGCGGCCCGCGGCCGAGCACGAGGAACGAGTAGGGCAGGCTGCGCAGGTCGATGCCCAACTCGCGCGACACTTGGTTCCAGAGGCGCGTCGTGAACGCTTCGGGCGCGGGCACCGCGAGGTGGTGACACCAGTCGCGCGCATGGTTCTCGGCCGTCAGCCCGCACGCAGCCGCGTGCGTGCACGGCGCCAGCACGGCGAGTTCGTCGCGCAGTCTCTCACGGGCCAAAATCAACTGCCGCGAGATCGCGTGACTGCCGGGCTCGACCCAAGCGACGAAGTTCGCGGTACCGGCGTAGTCGACCAGCGCGTCGAACGCAGCATCCTCGAGCTCCGACACGACGTGGCTCGCCAGGAAGACGTCCACGGGTTTGCTGGGCGGCGCTTCGAGTTCGACGACGTCGAGTTCGGGCCAACGCGCGCGCAGCGCCTTGCCCGCGTACTTGCGCGCCGCTTGCGATGTGTCGAAGAGCAACACGCGTTGTCCCTCCGCGCCGAAGCGCTCGATCCACGCGCGCGCCGCGACGCCGGTGCCGCAGCCCCAGTCGAGGATCGTTCCGCGCGGCGGTTCGACCGCGCGCTGTTCCAACTCGGCCAACACCGCGGCCCATTTCCACCCGATGCGCGCGCCGAACGTCGCGTCGTAAAGCGCCAGTTCACGCGCGTCGAGCCAACCCCGGTCGAGCGGCCCGTGCACGCCGCCTTCCGACCGCGAGATGTAGCGCTCGCGCAGCTCCTCGAGCGTGGCGACGTCGCGGTGGGTGAGCCCTTCTTCGAGCGGAAATTCGACGCGCCCTTCCTCGGGCGGCGGGGGCGGCATGCGGTGGATCGAGGTCATCGCGGGCACGTTAGCACGGGGCCGCTGAGTTCCGTCGGCGCGCTACGCCGAGCGAGGTCGAGCCCGGTCTTCCCAGATCCACTTCACGGTCCTCCGCGTGCTTTTGCGCCGGCTCGAGCCGGAGTTCGCGACGGAGCAGCCGACCTCGCAGCGAGAACTTGATTGGGCGGAGATGTTGGCTCCGACCGCTACACATTCTCTGGTCTCGCCGTCCTGCTGGTCGTCATGATCTCGGCCGCGTTCCAGGCACGGTGTTCGCGCTTCGACCCGCGGATCGTGGCGGCAACTTCGAACGTCGGCGGAGCGCACGCGGTCGTCACCGGCACCTTCGGTCACATCGCGTTCGTCGTGACATCTCCGGTGCCCGAACGAGGCGCGCGCTCAGCCCAAATCGAGCTGCGCCCGCGCGTCCACGACGTCGCGGTTCAGTGCTTCCATGCATTCGCCCAGGCGTGCGTGCACGTCCCAGTCGGGGTGGATCGCGCGCCGCACTTGCCGCATCAATTGGATCGACATGCGGAAGTTGCGCACGACGTCGCCCGCCGTTGCTTCGGTCAGATCCCCGAGCGTCTCGAACTCGGCGCCGTCGATCCAAGCCATCGTCGCCGGCGTGAGGCCCCAGTCGGGCATCTTGATCGTGCCGGTCAAACCGTGCTGCGCGGCGGCGGACAAGAGCTCGTGCACGTCCTTCTGCACTTTGTTGCGGATCGTGCCCTGCATCTTGGCCGGGATATGACCGCCGTCCTGGCGTCGACGTTCCTCGTAGACGAGGCCGACGAACACGACGGACAGCGCTTCGACACCGAGGTTTTCCAGCGTGCCACGGAACAGCAGTTCGGTGACCTGCAGCTCGAAGCCGTTGATCAATTTGGCGACGTGCCCGCGCGGGGTCAGAGCGTCGCCCTCGAGGTAGTTGCGCTCTTCCAGGAACGTCAGGTGCGCGTCGAGCACGCGGCGTTGCTCGCGGCTGTTCTTCTCGCGCTGCTTCGGCGTCCCATCGCGGTGCTGGAATTGGTTGAACGACTTCTCCCAGGCTTCGGGCACGCGCTGGCGGCCCAAACGTTCGACGAGGTGCAGGATCGAGCTGAACGACAGCTTGAAACGGCTCTCGACCGGTTCGGCGCGGCCCGACATCAGGCGCTTGATCGGCGCCTCGACCAGATCTCGCGGTGAAAGCAGCGAGAAAACGAGGCCTTCCTTGTCGAGGCCCTGTCGGCCGGCGCGGCCGGCCATCTGCATGTAGTCGCGCGTCGAGAGGTAGTCGAATCCGACGCCGTCGAACTTGCGCAGCGCTTGGAACACGACGGTGCGCGCGGGCATGTTGATGCCCAACGCGAACGTCTCCGTCGTGAACAGCATCTTGATCAGGCCCGACGTGAACATGCGCTCGACGACTTCCTTGTGCACGGGCAGCATGCCCGCGTGGTGGAAGCCGATGCCGCGCCGCGCCATCGACATGATCTCGCCCTTCAAGAAGCCCTCGTCGAGCGTGTAGATACGCAGCAGTTCGGCCTGCAGCGCGCGCATCGCCTCGCGCTCGGGCTGCGTCAAAAGTTCGCGGCCCTCGTTGGCGCGCGCGAGGCGTTCGACGTCCTTGCGGCTGAACGAGAAGACGAGGACGGGCAGCAGCTCGCGCGCTTGGAGTTCGTCCAGGAGCGGCACCGCGCTGGGTGCGAGGTTCCACTCCGAACGGTTGCCGTCGTGACCGCCGTTCCGTCGCCCGTCGTGTCGCCCGTCACGCGAGCGCTTGTGCTTGCCGTTCTTGCCCGGCCGACCGCCCGAGTCGGCCTCGCGCTTGCGGATCCGATCCACGTCGTCGGGCTCGAACGCGCCCGATTGCGCGGTCCAGAAGCGGTGGTCGAGCGGCACCGGGCGCTGGCTCGACTGGATGACGACGGTTTCGCGTCCGCGGATCTCGGACAGCCACGAGCCCAGCTCCTCGGCGTTCGGGATCGTGGCTGAGAGGCACACGAAGCGCACTTCCTTGGGCGCGAAGATCAGCGATTCTTCCCAAACGGAACCGCGCTCGACGTCGTCCATGAAGTGAACTTCGTCGAAGACGACGTACGCGACCGTCTCGAGCGAGCGCGGGTTCTCGAAGATCGAGTTGCGCAGGATCTCGGTCGTCATCACGAGCACCTGCGCGCCCGGGTGGATCGTCACGTCGCCGGTCATGAGGCCTACGTCGATGCCCTCGGCGCGGAAGTCGCGGTACTTCTGGTTCGAGAGTGCCTTGATCGGCGCGGTGTAGATCGTGCGCCGTCCGCGCTTCACCGCGTCCTCGATCGCGTACTCGGCGACGAGCGTCTTGCCCGCGCCCGTCGGCGCCGCGACGAGCACGTCGTGACCAGCTCGGATCGCTTCGACGGCGCGCACCTGGAACGGCGAGAGCGTCTTGCCCTTCCAGATGATCGGGGCGGAGCCGTCCGTGGCCACCTCACGACCCGCAGGAACCGCGCCCGCTGCCGCGTGAGCCCCCGTGTCCGGCGCGGCTTCGCGGCCGCCGTGCGCCGGCGGGGGACTCGTGCGGTCGGCTCCGACGGGGGCGGCCGATTCAACCCGACGTCGGACCTTGCGCGGCGCAGCCCGCGGCGTCGCCCGGTTGGACGTCGCCGGAGTGGACGTCGCCGGAGTGGACGACTTCAGGGCCTCGGACGCCTCCGGTGTGAGCGGGCTCTCATCGCCGCCGGGCGCAGTCTTGCGCTTGCGCCGAGTTGGCGCCTTCGCGCGCGCTGAGTCCGCAGCGGGTGTCCGGTTCGGCTCGGAGGGTTCGCCCTCGGTGCTCTCGCGCTGTCTTCGACTCATCGTGGTGTGAGCAGAGAGATACGCTCGAGCCCTAGAACTCGCGCTTGAGACGCCTCCTCCGCATCGGTATCTAAGCGTGAGGGTGGGGCCGACGGAAGCGCGCGTCGATCCGGGGACGACTCTGCCCGCATGGAATCCGCATGGATTCTCCGTGCTCCGAGCCAATCCGCACGCAGCCCACACTGCCTGCGACCTACCCTGCACGCCGCCCGAGCCGCCGATGGACATCCAAAGCCAATCGAAGTCCCAGAACCCGATCGTCCGCCAACTCGCTTCGCTCAAGATCGTCTCGCGCCTGCTCGGTCACGAGCTTCACGCGCAGCCGCTCGCGAAGACGATCCAACTCTCCCGCGACGAAGTCATCGAGATCCACACCACGCTCGACCTCTTCATCGAGGAGATCTCGCGCCGTCAGGGCGGTGCTTCGACCCAAACCACGTCGATCGAGCCGGCGCTGATCCCGGCCCGCAACTGAGAGCGTGTGAATACGTCGAGCGAACACGCTCTCAGCATCCAGTGGTGCCGCTCCGCGGCACGAGAGCCCGTGAATTCTTCACAGGCTCTGCGGGATCGAACCCTGGCCGCAGCCCGGCCCGAGCTCGCGCAGCATCGACACCGATCCCCGGGATCGGATGTCGCTCCGGGGTCCCGCGCGGACGTCAGCCGGTTCGTGGGGCGAGGCCTGGGCCGGCTGTGGAGGAGCGGGTCGAGCGGTGGCACGAGCGCCGGATCGAGCGGTCGTTCCAGCGGGCGCGTCCCGACCTGGATCCCGCTCGGAATCTTGGCCACCGCGGCCGTGTGGCTGTGCGCGAGCCTGCAGAACTCCGTCGAGGCCGCCGGGTTCGCCACCGTCGACGTGCGCCGCGCCCGGCTCGAGGCCGCGCCCGGTTTCCACGACCCACGCTGGCAGGACTACCTCGCGCTGCGCCTCGCCGCCCTGCCGCCCGCCGATGCGCGCGATCACGCCCAGGTCCGCGCGATCGCGGCCGAGGTCGCGCGCCTGCCGTTCGTGTCCGCCGTGCTCGAACCGCGCGTCGTCTGGCCCGACGGCGTCGAGATCCGCATGCGCCTGCGTGCGCCGGCGGCGTGCGTGCGGACCGGCAACGAATACCTGGCCGTGTCCGACGACGGCGTCGTGCTGCCCGGTCGCTGGCCGACGCCACCGCTCGTCGAGGGGCGCTTCCTGCCGGTGCTCGGTCCCAACGACGGACGCTTCGACCTCGTGCAGCCGGGCGAGCATCTGCGCGCGCCGGCGGACGTGGACGCGCTGGCCGTCGCGCTGTCGTTGCGCGCGGCGCTCGATGCCGATGATTTTCAACTGATCGGACCGCCGCTCGTCGACGCGACCCACGCGCGCGATACGTCCGTCGAGGAACCGGGCGTGCGCATCGAGTTCGAAGGCCGCCGCGTCGTGCACTTCGGTCGCGCGCCGAACGCGAACGCGCCCGGCGAATTGCCCGCGGCGCGCAAGTGGGAGCACGTGCGCCGCGCGCTCGCGCTGCTGCGCGCCGAGAACGGTGCGCGCGACTGGTCGCTGCTCGACGCGCGCTGGGACGTCGCCGACATCGCTTGGCGAGCTCCGCCACCCGCGGACGACGTCGAGGTCGCGCCGCCCCACGCCGCGCAGAAGCAGCCCTGACCCGCATGGACGGGGCGCGCGGCACGCCGTCCGGCCGATCCGACGGAATCCGCCAGCGCGGGATCTCGCGGGTGCGCCTCGGAGTGCTGTGGATCCTGACCGCGGCGCCGCTCGCGTTGGGCTGGATGCTCGGTCCAGGCGTGGATCCCTTCGCCGGAGTTTCGATGCTCGCACTGTGCGGGCTCGTCTGGATCAGCGGGATCGGCCTGCCGCGCCGCGTCGCGAGCACGAATTCTCTCGCCGAAGACGGCCCGACGAACTTCGCGGACGAATTGGCCGGCACCGCGCTGTTCGTGCCGCCACTCGCGGTTGCCGCGGCGATCGACTGCGCGCAGGGCGCCAACCTCGCCCGCGTGGTCCTGCTCGGCGGCGCCATCGCCATCGCCGGCCTGGTGATGGGCGACGCGGCGCGTCGTGCGTCCAACTCCAAAGAGCGATCGCGCAACCACGCGATCGTGTGGTTCGTCCTCGTCGGCGCACCGCCGTTGCTCTTGTACGCGCTCGAGTCCGGTGGCGCGCCGTTCCTCGGACGCGCGCCGTGGATCGTCCACATGCTGAACCGCTCGAGCCCGCTCGGGATCCTGCACGCGCAGGTCTCGGACGTGCTGGCGCCGTTGGCGCTCCACCTCGGCAACCCGGTCGTATTGATCGCGCTGGAGCTCGTCGCGCGCGCGCGACCGGACGATCACGACGATGTTCATGCCGATGCGGACATGAGCGTGAGCGCGAAGCCAGCACCCGGAGCGCGTCGCCCATGAACGCCGCGCGTGTGCCGCTCTCGATCGCGTGCGTCCTCGCGGCGTGCGCGCTGTCGTTTGGCACGGCACACGCCGCGCCGCAGGGCCGCGTCGCGTTCGCGGAGTACGAAATCGCGGGTCCGTGCACGGACTTCGTGCTCGACGCCGGCGTCGCCGGCCAGACGCACGTCGCCGGGAACTTGCGCGTGGGCGAGTCGCGCCGCGTCACGCTGCCCGTGCCCACCACGGCCGGCGCGCCGCCGCTCGAACCGCGCGTCGAATCGGGCAACGAATCCGCGGGCGCCGCTTTCCGACCCGCCGTCCGTTTCCTGCAGTGGGTCGAGCGCGATCCGCGCCTCGCCCGCCGTTCGCCGGCGTTGCGCGCGCGACCGGCGCCGGCGGTCGGAGCGCGGCGCGTGCGCGCGCCCGTCGCGGTGCTCGCGCTGCTCGCTGCGGCATTTCTCGTTGGGCTCGCGCTGCTGCGTCGCACCGGGCTCGCGGCGATCCTCGCGCTCGTCGCCGGTGGCGCGGCCTTCGCACTCGCGCGGCGCGGTCTCGAACGCGATGCGCCGCCGGTGGAGGTGATCGACGGGCTCGCGGGTGAGGGCCAGTGGCAGCGCGCACGGGCAGCGCGCGATGCTCTGACCTTCCCGTCGGAGGGGCCGACCTTCGAGCTCGCCACCGAGCCTGCGCACGCGCCGCTCCGCATCGAGGCCGAGATCGAGCCCGGCCGGCCCGCGCGGGTGCTGGTGCGCGGCGCCACGCTGGTCGCCACGTGGTCCGAGCCCTGGCCGGCGGACGCGCTCGACCCGCGCGCGAACCAACTCGCGCCGCTGGCGGAGACCTGGATCCGCGCGGACGGCGTCTGGACCGACCACGGCGCCTGGCCCGCGGGCGCCGCCCTGGGTCCGGCCGTGCCGGGTTCCGACCCGCCCGGATGGCTCGTCGCGGGCCTGCCGCAGGGGCTCGGGCTCGTCGTCGGTCGCCTCGCGACCGGGGCGGAGAGCGAGGGGGCCGAACGCACGGGCGAGAGCAACGGCACGACCACGTTCGTCCGCTCGACTTGGCCTTGACGCAGCGAGACCCACAGAGCCGCGCGGAAACCCTTTGCCCGTGCGCGAGCCCGCCGCTACCTTCTCCCGCCCGGTTCCGACCGCCAGCACCCCGGAGAGGGGGCCTCGACAGGAGGCCTCGCCCGGGTGCACGGCCGTTCCGCTGACCCCCAGTCCGACATGCACGCGACCACCCACGTCCGATCCCAGAGCCTGCCGCCGCGTTGGCTCGTCTACGACGCCTCGAAGTTCACCCTGGGGCGCATGGCGAGTCAGATCGCCATGAACCTCATGGGCAAGGACACGCCCCAGTACACCGCCAGCGAGAAGAACGGTGCGTTCGTCATCGTGGTGAACGCCGACAACGTGCGCACGACCGGCAACAAGGCTGCGGTCAAGTCCTACGCGCACTACACCGGCTACCCCGGCGGTCACAAGGAGGTCGCGTTCGAGGACCTGCGCGCGCGCCGGTCGGACGAGATCGTCCGCCTCGCGGTGAAGCGCATGCTGCCCAAGACGACGATGGGGCGCGACATGCTGCGCCGCCTCAAGGTCTACCCGGGAATGGAACATCCGCACACGGCACAACAGCCCGTCCAAGTCGAGACGATCCGCAAGTAAGCGCGAACACACATGACCACCACTGATGTGACATGGGCCCTCGGCCGCCGCAAAACCGCGAAGGCGCGCGTTCGCGTCAAGGCCGGCGCAGGCGGGTTCCTCGTGAACGACCGCGAAATGGCGCAGTTCTTCCCGACGCTCGAGATGCAGCGTCGCGCGCTCGCGCCGCTCAAGGCCACGACGACGGAAGGCCAGTACGACATCCTGTGCAGCGTCGACGGCGGCGGCCCGCAAGGGCAAGCCGAAGCGGTCATGCTGGGCCTCGCCCGCGCACTGAAGAAGATCAACCCGGGCTTCGACGACGTCCTGCGCGAGTTCGGACTGCTCACGCGTGACAGCCGCATGAAGGAGCGCAAGAAGTACGGTCGCCGCGGCGCACGCCGAGGCTTCCAGTTCTCGAAGCGCTGATTCTTCGACGTTTCCTGCGGGCCCCTGCGAGCTTCCTCAAGAGGCTTCGGGGGCTCGCTGCATCTCATTCTGCCTTTCCGACCCGTTCCTTCCCGACACTCCAGCCCGCGAACACGACATGGCCGGACACAGCCACTCTTCGAACATCGCCGCGCGCAAGGGCGCCGTGGACAAGAAGCGTTCGAAGAACTTCAGCAAGCTCTCGCGCAACATCATGTCGGCCGTCAAGCAGGGCGGGCCCGATCCGGACGCGAATCTGAAGCTGCGTTACGCGATCGAGAAGGCGCGCGCCGGCAACATGCCGAAGGAGAATATCGAGCGCGTCATCAAGAAGTCCGCCGAGGACAAGTCCGAGCAGATGGAGGAGCTCAACTACGAGGGCTACGCGCCGGGGGGGATCGCGCTGATCGTCTCGTGCCTGACGGACAACCGGAATCGCACCGCGCCCGACGTCAAGTACGCGTTCGACCGAGCCGGCGGCAGCATGGGCTCGCCCGGTTCTGTCGCGTTCCTATTCTCGTACAAGACTCTGGTCGTCGCCGAACTCGGCGAACGCAGCGAGGATGACTGGCTCGAGCTGGGCCTCGAGTGCGGCGCCGAGGACGTCAAAGTCGAGGGCGACGTCGTCACGATCACGGCGCCCGCGACCGAGTTCCTGGCCGTGAAGACGGCGCTGGAGGAGCAATCGGTCGCCATGCTGTCGGCCGAGATGGGCTTCGTGCCGGGGACGCTCGTGCCGATCGCAGACAAGGAAGAGGCGCGCAAGGTTCTCAAGCTGATCGAGGCCCTCGAGGACAACGACGACGTACAGAGCGTCTACGCGAACTACGACATTCCGTCCGAATGGTTCACGGAACTGTCGGGTTCTTGATCCTCCAACGTTGATCCGTGGACGGGTGGACGTGACCATCCGCGCGCCGGAATGCCTTCCGGTGCTGGCTTCGAACGAACCGGGAGACGAACGATGGGCGATGGACTGCGAACGATCCACGTCGTGACGAGCGACGAATCCCTCTTGGCCTCGGCGCGCGCTGCGGCGTCGGTGCTCGAGGGCTTCGAAGTGGGTGCGCACGCGAACGTCGACGAACTCCTGCGCGCCGCGCCGGTGGCGGGTGACGTGATCCTGCTCGACGCGTGGGCGCGCGGCATGAACGTGTACGAGGGCGCGCGCCGCATCGCCGGCCGCACGCGTGCGCGCACGTTCGTCGTCGTCGAACACGGGAACGCGAACGCTGAGCCGATCGCGCGCTTCTGCGGCGCGACGGGCATCCTGCAGCGTCCGATCGTCCCCAGTCGTTTGCGCGAGGCGCTCGCGCGCGCGGGTGGACCGCGTCCGGCGCTGCCCTCGGAATCGCGCGGGGTGAACGGCGCCGGACTCGCGCCCGAGGAACTGCTGCAGGCGATCGCAGGCAAGCCCGAGGACAACCTCGTCGCGGTGCTGACGGACCGCGAGACGGGCCTCTTCAACTTTGCGTTCCTCTCGTACAAGCTCGACGAGGAGTACAAGCGCGCGCAACGCTTCGGTTCGCCGCTGTCGTGCGTGCTGCTCGGTTACGAGGGCTCGGTCGCGGAGCCGGTGCTGCGCGAGCTGGCCGCGATCTTCCTCGAGACGTCGCGCGACACGGACGTGCTCGGCCGCTTCGACGAGACGTCGTTCCTGTTCCTCTTGCCGAATACCGGGCCCGAGGGCGCCGCGACGATGGCGCGCCGCGTGGGCGAAGCGACGCAGAAGCGCGGCCTCAAGGACCTCGTCGGCGACCCGCTGGCGATCTCCGTCGGCATCAGCACGTGCCCGCACAGCGACGTGAAGCGCCGCGAGGACCTGTTCGGCCGCGCCCGCCGCGCGTTCCTCGAAGCCCGCGCCGAAGGCGGGGGCGTGGTCGCGGCCTGATCGAAAAACCCCGTACGGAGTCAGGTAACTTCGGACGGGGTTTCTGCCGCGCCGCGGCGCTAGGCCACGCCGTACGAGAAACCCCGTCCGAAGTTACCTGACTCCGTACGGGGTTTTTCGGTCAGCGATCGCCCTCAGCTTTCGTCCTCGATGGACTGCTCAAGAGTACGGAGTCAGCAGTAAGGAGTACCGCCGCCGAAATGCGCGCACGTCCGGTCCGTAGCGCGCGCGTGCCCTCCCCGCGATTCCTCGAGCGCCTGCGCGCGGCTTGGCGCGCTCTCGTGGGATCCGCTCCCCATGGCGCTGACGTGCGGGCGGGTGTTCATGGGATCGCCGTCGCGGCCTCGCCCAGCTCTCGGATTCGCGCTGCGTCTGCGCGCACCGGTCGCGTCGACGCGTGGATCGAACCGGCCGAGCGCGCGATCGACGCTCGCGAGCCGACCGCCCGCGCCGCGAAGTCCGTCCGCAGTACGCGCTCGACGACCGCGGCCGTATCCTCGCGCACCGTGATCCCGCACGCGACACCGCGCTTCTCGCTGGCCGTCGACGACGCGGGGGAGTTCCTCGTCGTCGTCGGCGAATCGGCGACGATCGGTCACGTGCGCGCGCACGACGTCGACCTGCCGTTCCTGGCGGACATCGGCGCGCACCATGCACGGCTCGACCTGGTCGAGGACTTCCACACCGGCGCGCGCTGGCGCGTGGCGCCGGAGTCGGACGCGCACGTCGAAGTGAACGGCCGCGCGATCGGCGCGACGGGCGCGCTGCTTGCCGACGGGAACGAAGTGCGGCTCGCGCCGAACCTCGCGTTCCGATTCGTCGCGCGCGAGCGCGGTTCGAGTTCGGCGCGCCTCGAGTTGAGCGGCGGCAACGAATGCCTCGGCGCGCCGCGCATTCTGCTGTTCGCGCCGGGCCCGGGTGGTCGCGTGCGCATCGGTGCGGGAGCTTCGCGGTCGGTGCCGCTGGCGGACCTCGAACACGAGATCGAGCTGGCCGCCGAACGGACGCCCGGCGGCGCCAGCGTCAGCGTGCGGTGCTGCGCGGGCGTCGCGCCGGTGACTCCGGCTGCCGCGAGCGAACCCGAGGTCCGGATCGCGCTACCGCTCGCGCTCGCCATCACCCTGACGGCACGCGCGCGCGGGCCGCAGAAGCCGCCGTTCGCCCTGATCTTCCGTTCGATCCACCCTTCTGGCGGCGCGGCTTTGGAGGGCTGAGGACGGGCATCTACGATGTCCCCAGCGCGCGATGGATTGGGAAGTCTTCTACGCAAGGTTCCGTGAACCCGACTTCGTGCCGGGGTACGAGATCCACAATCGCCTCGGCGGCGGCGCGTTCGGCGAGGTCTACAAGGCGCGCAAGGCTTCGATCGGCAAGAGCTACGCGATCAAGTTCCTGAAGATCGACGGCGACGACCAGCGTGACGCCGCGTTGCGCGAGCTCGAGCAGGTGCGCCACTTCGCCGCGCTCGACCACCCGAACCTCGTCTCGATCGAGGACATGGGCGAAGCCGCCGGCGTGCCGTACCTGATCATGGGGTACGCGGGCGAAGACACGCTCGCGCGCCGACTCAAGGCCGGTCCGCTCGACGAGGCGACGACGCTCCTCTTCTTCGTGCAGGTCTGTCGCGGCGTGCTCGCGCTGCACGATCGGCGCCTCGTGCACTTCGACCTCAAGCCGTCGAACGTGTTCTTGAAGGGCGACGTCGCGCGCGTCGGCGACTATGGCTTGTCGAAGATGATGACCGACGGCCGCTCGACGCTGTCGTTCGGTCGCGGGACGCCGCAGTACATGGCGCCGGAGATGTTGAAGAACCGCGCCGACCACCGCGCGGACGTCTACTCGCTCGGCGTGATGTTGTACGAATGCGTCACGGGCCGCATTCCGTACGAGGCGCCGGTCCCCGGTGCATTCCACGTGCGCGAGGACGACGCGCCGCCGCCGCGCCTGCAGGAATTCCCGCCGCGTCTGCGCTCGATCGTCGTCGGGTGCCTGCGCCTCGCGCCCGAGCATCGCTTCGCGAGCGTCGCCGACGTGCTCGCGGCGCTCGGGCACACGGCGCGGGTCGGCGATTCGGCACGCATTCCGCCGATGCCGGGCGGCGACAGCGCGCCCACCACGCCGCGCGGTAAATCGTCCGATGCGACGCCGGCGTCGCGCAGCGAAGCGCGCGCGACCGCGGCTGAGCTGACCCGCGGCGCCGTCGAAGTCGCGCGCGGCGTGTGGGACGGCTTGCGCACCGGTGCGTCGACGCCCGTGACACCGCGCACGCCAGAGACACCGCGCACGCCAGAGACACCGCGTTCGTCCGAAACACCGCGCACTCCCGGGCCGCGCGAAGCCGATTCGAACGTCGGCGGTCCGCCGCGTGGTTCGAGCGCGCGGCCCGATGCCGCGCCCGCCGATGCCGCGCCCGCCGATGCGCCGACGCCCTACGTGCAGCGCGCGCTGGCCGTCGCGCGGGCGGAGGCTGCGCCGCGCGATGATGTGTCGCTGCGCGATGACGTGTCGCTGCGCGATGACGTGTCGCCGCGCGAGGCCCGGTCGTCGCGCGAAGGCTCGGACATCCTCGTGCTGCACACGCTGAGCGACGAGTTGCCGCCCGCGGTTCTCGCGCCGCAACATCTGAACGCCCGCGCGGCGACGATCCCAGTGCCGCCGCCGGTCCCCGGCGGATGGTTGGGCACGCTTGCGGCGACTGGGCTCCTCGCGCTGGAGGTGTTCCTATCGCTCGCGCGCTGGCTACTCGCCACGGGGAAACAAGCGATCGTGCGCGGCGGGCGCGCGACGCGCAGCGGCATCGGACGCTTCGTCGGTGGCGCGGTACGACTCGCGATCTTCGCCGTCGCGCTCGCCCTGCTCGGCGGCATCACCACGTTGATCGCCTACTTCTTGTTGCGCGGCGCGGAGAAGGGCTAGGCCGGACGTTGAGCGATTGGACACCCGACATTGCGCGCCTCGTCGCGCTCGACGACGCAGAGTGGCTCGCAGTCGAGCGCGCGTACTGCGGCCGTTTGCTGGCCTACGTCGCGCGCCGCATTCCGGACCAGGGCGCGCGCGAGGACGTCGTCCAGGAAGTGTTCCTCGGAGCCGTGCGCGGCATCCGCCTGTACGACGCCGCGTACACGTTCGAGCAGTTCCTGTTCGGCATCTGCCGCAATCGCACGATCGATCATCGCCGCCGCCAGAAGCCGACCACGATCGGCGGCACGTCGGATGACGACGACTCGCACTTCGGCGTCGAAGACCTCGTCAGCGACGACGAGACGCCCAGCCGCATCGCGCGCCGCCGCGACCTCGAACGTGAGGGCTCGCGCGTCCTGAGCGAAATCGTGCGCCAGTGGGTGCAGGAGACGTGGGCGCAGGGCGAGTTCCAGCGCTTGATCGTCGTCGAGGCGCTGATCGCCGCCGGTTGGCGCAACCGCGACGTGTGGAAGCGCTTCGAGCTGCGCGACGAGTCCACGGTCGCGGGCATCAAGTTCCGCGCGCTGAAACGGCTGCGCGAACTCGTGCTGGAGCGCAGCTCGGACCGCGAACTGTTGGCGCAAGTCGGTGCGGCGGTCGAGAACGACGAGGGCCTCGATCTCGACGTGCGTGCGGCGTGGATCGACGGCCGCGCGAGCTGTCCGGCGCGGCATTGGCTCGCGCGACACCTGGCCGGCACGCTGCCGGAAGGACCCGAGTCCTTCGTCCGGTTCCACCTCGACGACGTGCGCTGCCCCTGGTGTCGCGCGAACCTCG
>JBBQCC010000071.1:0-15841 GCA_038318285.1 Planctomycetota bacterium
TTGCCCAGCAGCCATGTGCCGAGGCCGTACGACGCGCGCTGGTAGCGCACTTTCTTGCGCGCAGTCCACAGGCGGCGCACGACGTCGCTCGTGGCTTCCTTCGAGTAGGCCTGCGCGGCCTTCGTGACCGCGTCGAGCACGTCTTTTTGCATCTGGCCGTCGAGGTACGCGAGCGTCGCTTCGAACGACAACTCGGTCGACTTCGCGCGCGCGATGCTGGCGGCCTTCAGCGGCCACAGTTGCGCCACGCGTTCGCCCAGGAATCGTTCGCGCGCCTTCAGCGCACGATCCTTCTTCTTTTTTGCATCCGGGATCAGCGGGCTGCCCGGGAACTTCGACGCGAACGCTTCGGCCTGCGCGAGGGCTTCGTCGAAGCGCTTGCGCCCGACGAGGTCGTCCACGGTCGCGAGCCAGTCGATCTGGTCCTGGCGCGCGGCCTTCTCCGTGGCGCGTGCGATGCCGGACGTCACGTCGTCCTTGCGGAACGTCGCATCGAGTTCGGCGGCTTTCTTGTAGTGCTCGGCCGCGTGCGCGAAGTCGAGGATGCGCTCGCAGTAGCGCGCGATGTCGTAGTTCCCCTCCGCCGTCGAGAGGTCCGTCACGGCCTGCTCCTGCGCGTAGAGTTCCGGCCGCGTCCACACGTCGAGCGCGTTCACGCGCACGATCGTCGGCGCCGCCGACAGTCGGTTCTTCGGGATCGGGATCGTTCCCGTGTTCGTCTTCATGACGATCGTGTCGGGCGTGCGATCGACGATGCGACCGATCAGCTCGACGCCTTCGTTCGTGACGATGCGCTCGGCCTCGACCATGATCTCGTCGCCCGTGAGGTCGATGTAGCCGAAGCGCGTCTTCAGCTCGAGTTCCTCCTCGGGGTGCAGGTAGCCCCAGGGCAGGCGCGCGCGTCCGCCGGTCGCGAGGCTCTGGAACACGAGCCCCTCGGGGTCGTGCGACGCGATCGCGCCCCAGGCGAACTCGCCGCTGCGGAGGCGCAGGATGCGCGTTTCGGCCGAGACGTCCTGGGCGCGAACGACGCCGCCGAACGAGGTGAGGAACGCGACCAGAATCGCGGCCCTGCAGAGGATCCAGTGCGTTCGTTTCATCGTGGTGCGTCTTGGGTGGCCTTCGCATCGGCCGGGGAATCGTTGGTTCGTGTCGCGGCGGCGCCCGGACGATCGGGACTAGGAGTCGAGGCGCCCGGCGTGGCGCGGTGTCGGAGTCGTTCGCCGAACGACACCTCGCGCTGCAGCAGCGTCGTGAAGCGCTTCGCGCGCTGAACGCCCTGGGAGGTCCAACTCATCTCGATGTCGACGCGGTATTCGGTCGGACGGTCGGGATTGGGACGGCCCGTAGCGGAATAGACCAGACCATCCACGCCGGCGACGGCTCGGCCCTCGATCGCGCGCGGCTCGCCGGCCTCGCCGTCGACGACCGGGAAGAACGACTCCTCGAGGTCCGCGATCGTCGCCTGCGCCGCCGAGGCGGCCGACGTGCGCAGCTGCGCCGAGCGGGACAGCGCCACACCGTAGGTCATCAGTCCGAGGATCGTCGTCATGCCGAACACCAGGATCGCCATGGCGACCAGGACTTCGAGGATCGTGAACCCTGATCGTGCGTGTGCAACCTTCACAGGTCCCAATCCTCTCGATACGTGGCGATCGGCACCTCCCGAACGAGCGACATACCCCAGTGCACGAGACTCCCCGCCCCGTGCGGCGCGGCGGAAGTCCCGCGCTGCGCGCGCCGGACGTTGGCGTGACCGCTGTCCGTGCTCTGGATGCGCATCCACTCGGCGTCGATCAACACATAGGCGCCGATCTCATCCGGGATGCGACGGCCGTCGTCCACGTGCAGCGTGCTCTCCTGGTTGTCGATGCCCTCGACGAGCCGCGTGCGACGGATGCGGTCGACCGGGCGTTCGAACTCGAGTTCGATGCGCACGCGGCGCGGCAACAGCGCGCGTCCGCGCGCCGGCGGCATGCCGGGATGCGGCTCGTTCCAAGCGTGCACTTCGCGCTCAGGACGGTTGCGCCCGTGCGCGTCCCACGACGTCGCGACGGAATCGATGCCCGAGCCCAGCTTCCAGCCGTCGCTGACGATCGACGTCTGCGTCGCGCAGGTGATGCCCATCCACAGGAGGCCGCCGGTCACTTCCTCCGTCGCAGCGGCGGGCGGGCGATTGCTCGCGCCGAAGAAGTCGCCGGCGAAGAACGACTTCGTCGCCGCTTCCGTCGTCGGGCGCTCGCCGCGGTAGATGATGCCTTCGCTGCGCGCGTCGGGCTGTGTCAGCGATGCGGGCACGACCATCCAGACCACTTCGAGCATCCCGGGGCTCGTGGGTCGGACGCGCACGGGCTCGCGCGCGGCCTCGGCGGACTGGACGGTTTTGGCGGTGGATTCGGCCTTGTCTTCGTTGCGCAGGGCGGCACGCGCCATCTCGGCGGATGAGGCTTGACGTACGAGGCGCAGGCGCGGCCACTTCGTCTCGGCGATGTTGTCGCCGTCCGTGTCGTAGCGCACCCATTCCAGGACGAGGTCGCCGTTCGTACCGGGTTCGAGGCCGCGCAGGTCGAGGGCGAGGCTCTCGAGGACCGTTGAGGATTGTTCGAGGAGGGCGCGGCGTGTTTCGCCGCGGCGCCAGACCGAGAGGGAGCGGTCGAAGAGCTGGAAGACGGCCAGCATGAGGAGGGCGAGCAGGCCGATGGCGAGGACGAGTTCGACGAGGGTGAGGCCGCGGGAGGTGGCGGAGCGGGCGCGGGAAACAGAATCAGAATCAGAAACAGAAACAGAGACAGAGACAGAGACAGAACGGGACAGGGGGCGCAACGGCAGCAGCGGCGGTCCGCCTATTTTCTTGCTCGCGCGGGGCGCGAGCTGTTCGCACTCCGTGCTACCGAGCCTTCTGCTCGCGCGGCCCGCGAGCTGTTCGCACTCCGTGCCACCGAGCCTTCCGCTCGCGCCGCGCGCGAGCTGTTCGCACTCCGTGCTCAACGCTCCACACTCCGCAAGGTGATATGGGGAGCCACATAAAAGAGCCCGAACGTAGACAAGCTCGGCGTCTGCAACCAACCGTGCGCTGCGCCGGTCGTGAGGTCGAACGCGCCGGTCTGGTACTCGACGAACGCGCGCGCGGCGATGCGGTCGGCTTGGTGGCCGATCGGGATCGCGCGGCCTTCGATGTCGCCTTGCCACAGCAACGTGAGGCCCGCCTGCGCGTCGGGGTCGGCGTCCCAGGGGACGTTGGGATCGCTGCGCAGCAAGACGCCGATGCGCGCGGAGTCGGTGTCCTTCTTCTTGAAGTAGACGGAGTTCCAGAACGCAGCCGGCTGGTCGTTCGAGAAGCCGAAGTACGCCAGCTCGGGCGCGTCCGCGCGCTTGGCCCAAAGGTCGGGGTAGCGCTCGGGGAACAAGATGACGGCGTCGCCCGCGCCGTGGCCCCCCGGAATCGTGCCGAAACGGCCGCGAAACAGTCCGTCTCCGGACTCGTTCATCGCGCCGGGCTTCGTCGAAGCGCGCGGCATCTCGAGCGCGGAACCGCGGATGCGCGTGTACTGGATCAACTCGGATCCGACGAGCACGAGGCCCTGCGGCGGAAAGTCGTCGCTGCTCGCGATCGCGAGCGAACCGTCGCCCGCGCCGACGCCGGAGGTCAACGTCGTGGCGACACGGTGCTCGAGCCACATCACGGGATCCGTCGTCTCGTGCGGGCCGGCCTTCGTGCCCAGCAGACCGCGTCCGTCGGCGGCGAGGTCGATCCGGCCGGAATCGGAGTCGTACGAGCGGTACGCGACGATCTCGTCGCCGATGCGCAGCAGTCCGCCGTCGGGCGGCATGTCGCCCAGGAACGCGTGCTGCGAGCCGACGTTGCCCAGCGCGATGCCGACGACCCTCGGCCGCACGGTGATCTGCGCGCCGGATTCGCCGACGTCGGCGGACAGCACGAGGTTCGCACCGCACATCGCCTCCGGATCGAGGCCGGGTGCCTTGCGTGCGAACTGCGCGTCGCCGAACGCGATCTCGTCGACGAGCGCGGACGGCACCGTACCGCCGATGCCCTGCGGCGCGCCGCCGATCTGGACGCTCGACACGCTGCGCGGTCGCTCACCCGACGGGAAGCAGACGAGGCGCGCGATCGTGCGCGACTCGACGTTGGCGACGCCCGCGTTCTGGACGGCGCTACCGGCCAGGACGTTCTCGGGGCTGCGCGTCTGGAACGCGACGTACGTTCGACCGCGCAGGTAGGGTTCGTACTCCGCCGTCTCGGGCCGGAAGACCGGGATCGGCTTGGCCGCGGCACCCGCCGGTTGGCCCCAATCGCGGATCGCGTAGTCCGCGGCTGGCCGGTGCGCGCGCTGCACGACGAGCGGCCAACCGGGGTGCGACGGATTCGAGCCCACCAGGAACACGGCGTCGAGCCGGCCCGGAACCCCGCCGGATTCAACGCGCTCCTGAACCTCGAAGACCGGGTGCACCGGCGTTCCGGACGGGTGCGTGTGCGACCACGTGCCGAACACGCCGCGGAACTGGAAGTGCGTCTCGACCGCGCGCGAGAGCGGACGATCCGTGGCTTTGTTCTCGTTCTCGCCCAGGCGCGGATCCCACTGCGACGGGGCGTACGTTTGCGCGGCCGGTGTCGGCTCGAACACGGGTTCGAACGCGGTCGTCAGCATCGCGAGCGCAGCAGAACCGCTCCCGCCGCCTCCGCCGCTACCGCCACCGCCGGGAGGTGTGGGCGGCGTCGCGTCGAGCCGGCGCTGGTGCGTGAGGATCAAGTAGATCGCATCGTGCAGGACTTGCGGGTCGTCGCGCACGAGTTGCCCGCGCGCGGAGTCGAAGTGGTCGTAGCGCACCCACTCGGTCATCTCCGCGTCTTGTACGTGTGTGACCTGCGCGAACTGCGACTCGCCTTTCCTCGCCGCCAGGAATCCGCGGACATCACTCGCGCCCGGGACGGCGAACGAGATCGGGACGACGAACATCGCCCACTCGAGCCGGTCCTTCACGAGCGTCGTCCCGGCCTGCAGGCCGGGATTCCACGTGGCGACGAAGGAGTGCATCCCGCCCAGCAGCCCACCGACGTTCGCGGGCAGGTCGCCCAGGTTGGGCAGTTGAGATTGGCCGATGCCGCGCTCCGCGATCTGGAGCGTCGTGCCCGACCAACCCGAGTAGCGGATGATCTCGAGTCCACCGAGCGGTGAACCGGCGGTGTCGGGGTACTGCTCGCCGTTCAGCGACCAGTTGCCGAGCTGACAGATCACTGCGTAGCCGCCGTCCGGGTGGAACGCGGACATGTACTCCGCGGCCGGCGTCGGCGGCGGATCGACGAGCCCATCGTCCGCGGAGGCGAGAATCAGGCCGTCCGCCGTGCTGCCGATGCCGGCGATGCCCATGCCGACCTCGATCCCGAAGGGGCCGACCTTGATCGGATCGCCCGTGGGTTGAGCCGCACCGCTGACGCCGATGACCCGCGCGACACGAAAGGGCCCGACCGCTTGCGTGAGGCGCGCTTCGCCCGTGGGCACGTCGCTCGTCAGCGGCAAGCTGTAGCCGAACAACTCGACCGGCGTGCCCGCGGCATGATCCGTCGAGAGCGTCGCCAGGTTCGCGGGTGGCGATCCGGCGTCTTCCGGCAGTTGCAGGGCGACTTCGCGCGCGAGCCGCCCGCCGAATCCGGCCGTGGCTCCCGTCTCGGTGCGCGTTGCGCTCATCGTGCTGCCCGAGACGGTCACCTCGATCAGCTCGTTGCCGATGCGCACGACGCAGTGGCCTGGGAAGCCCTCGGTCGAGTCGACGGAGATCGTCGACGAGCCCTGCGGCAGCCCGCCCGCGAGTCGCGTCAGCCCCGGCGTGCGCACACCGTGCGCGAGGCCGTTGACCAGCATGTGCATCTGGCTCGGACGGTTGCCGCGCACGTCGAGCTCGACGTGGTTCCACACATCCGGCGGCAGTCCCGGCGATTTCGAGATCGAGTAACGCACTTCGCCGCGCTCGACGAACGTCGTGTCCTTGTGGTCGCCGAAGCCGTCGATCAGGCGCAGCACGAGGTCATCGCCATCGATCTCGAGCGTCAGCCGATCGCGATCGGGCAGCGTGCCGCCCGCGTCCAGGAAGCGCCCGCCCGACACGTCGCGCGGTCGGAACCACATCGACATCGCGCTCGAACGCAGGAACGGCTCGTTCCCGCCGTTCCAGCGGACCATGTCGTCGTCCGTACTCCGGCGCACGATCTCGTCGGGCAAGTATCGACCTTCTAGATCGCGCGTCTCGTGGTCGAAGTGCTCGACGCGACCGCGCAGGCGCGCCGTCTCGGCGAGGCGCGTGGGCATCAGCGCGGTCCACGCAGCAGGCTCGCGCGAGGGGAACGTCCGTTCCGGGGAAGGCGGCGTCTCGCGGTTCGCGTAGGGCGATTCGTCGCTGATACCCGGCAAATACGTGCGTCCCTCGAACGTGCCCAGCTCGGCCCACAGGCGCGACGGCGGCACCGCGCCCGAATCCCACTGCGAAGTGGAGTTCGGTCCAGTCAGCCACCACTGCGCTTCACGGCCGAGGCGCAGCTCTTCGTCGAAGTCCTCCTGGCGCGCCCACAGCCGCGTGAGTTCGCGCTGCGGCGCGACGACCGAGACCTCATCGCGCACGATGGAGTAGCGCAGCACACCCGACTCGGCGTTCACCGCCGCGCGCGTCTCGAGCGCGTACACGTCGCGCGTCGTGAACGCATAGGGCATCGTGCTCCACGCCAACGTCCCATCGTTCGCGTTCAACCCGTTGGCGTACACCGCGACGGCGTCCCACGTGTCGATGAACGCGTCGCCGCCGCGCAGTCGATCGGGCACGACGGGCGCGTCGCCGGGCAGCTTCGCGATGCCCGCGGCCGGCAGTACGACGCGTTCGAGGAAGTCCTGGAACCCGGTGAACGGCCGCGACTCGATCACGAGCGCCGCCAGGTCCTCGGCCTCGCCCGAAGTGACGCGCGAGTTCTGGCCGGCGACCTGCAGGTTCAGGAACAGCGCTTCGAGCACTTCGCGCGGCGCCGTGTTCACGTTCACCGGACGGCGCGCGAGCACGTCGACGACCGCTTCGTAGGCCGTGTACTCGTTGCGCAGCACGCGATCGAGCGCGATCTCGCCGGTGTTCAGGACGCTCTGCACGAGCGCGAGCTCGCTCGATTGGCCGTCGCGAATGCGCACGGTCGTGCCCGGGTTGATCCAGCGGATCGAGTCGACGCGCAGTCGACCATCGCGGCCGCCCTCGACCTTCGAGGCGAGGCGCGCGGCGTGCTGCCAGCGCGGACCCGCGCGCACGCCGCCGTGCGTCGTGCCGAAATCGCGCAGGCGTCGCAGCAGATCGTCGCGCATCACGCCGACGCCCGCCGGGTGCGTCGCCGTAGCCAACGCGAAGTCCGCGCACTCGGGCAGTCGCTCGATCGACTCCCACGCGCGCGGTTCGTCGTTCGGCGAGACGAGGCGCCACAGCGCAGGAGCCAGCGCGCGCTGGTCGAGCACCGGTACGCCGATGCCGTGCGACATGGCCGGCCGCGGCCCGCCGCGCCATTCGGAGCCCTCGTTCGGACCGAACACACCGCGCGTGAAGTCGACGGCGGTGCTGTCCTCGATCTGCTTCACCAGCACGAGTTCGCCCTCGATCCACAGGAAACCCTGCGGTTCGAAGTTCGCGTTCGGCGCGAAGCGGATCTCCTTCGCGTTCGCCTCGAGCACGGCCCCGAGTCGCGACGTGAGACCCATCAGGTTCGCCAGCACCTGCGGGCTGGCGCTGTCGAGGTCCACGAGGCCGGCGACGTCGCGGCTCTCGACCGTCCACATCGCGCCGCCGGTGTCGCGCGCGTCGAGGAACCCGTCGGGGAAGATGTTGCCGACGCGCACCTCGGCCTCGTCGTCGAAGTAGGGCGTGCGGTCCTGATCGGCGCTGCCGTACGAGTCCGCCAAAACGGCGCGCGCGTGCCGCGAAGCCGTGTCCAGCGCGATGCGCGCCTCCGTGCGGTCGGCCATGCGCGACGAAGCCTGATCCGCACCGCGCGCCGACAGCAGCAACGGCGTCGCCAGGATGAGGAGGGCCAGCAGCACGACCAGCACCGCGATCAACGCGAAGCCGGAGCGCTCGTTCGTGCGCGGGCTATTCGACGGTGCCATGGAGGTTCACGAAGATCTTCTCTTCGCGTCCGTCGTTGAATCGGAGGCTGAGCTGCACGGGCTCGCGGTGCACGACGCGGTCGAGCCCGCCGCCCGCGCCGAACACGATCTCGGTGGGCGAGCCTTCCACGAACTCGACGCCCTTGGGCAGGTCGCGGCGTTCTTCGCCGGCCACGGCGGAGATCACGAGCGCGTCGATCGCGCCGGGAAAGGCGGTCTGCGACGGCGAAAGCGACAGCGGACCTTCGACCGCCCACACCTCGGAGGACTCGGCCAAGGTTGCGACGACCGCGCCGTCGACGAGCACGCGCAGGTTCTCGCGGTCGTACTGGAACTCGATCTCGCTCCAGCGGTTCGCGCGCAGAAAACCGCTCTCGGTGACGAGCGCGACGGGCGTTCCGCGCCGCGTCTCGCCGTCCTCTTGAACGATCACGGGCGCGAACCAGCCGCGCACCGCGCCGTCGTCGGTGACGGAGATGCCTGCGCTGTCGCCGATCTCCAGCAGGTCGGCGCCGGATTCGCGCGCGAGGCGCACCGCGCACGCGATCGAGAAACCGCGCGAGAGGTCGTACGCCGGGTCGAGTTGCACCGGGACCACGACGTGCGAGCGCGGCGGTTCGCCCGCGAACGAGAGCGCCGATCCCGTGAATCCGTCGGGCACGATGCGCCCCCCCGTCGAGACGCCCTCCGTGCCGAACGCGCCGCGCACGGGCATGTCTTCGAAGTGCCACGTGCCGATCACCGACATGCCGAACGCCTGGATGGTGCGCGCCTCGGTATCGATGCGCACGCGCGCCGGTGCCTCGCGCGCGACCGACCAATTGCGCGCGGAACGCAGCGTGTTCTGGACGATTCCGACCGCGGCGCGATCCGTGACGTGCAGGCGCGCGATCATGCCGACGCCGGCGCCCAAGAGCAGCGCGATGATCCCCATCACGATGATCAGCTCGATCAGCGTGAAGGCGCCGCGTGTCGTGCACGTCGACGCGCGACGGGAGATCGCACGCGCGTTCATCCCTGGCCCTCCGGCCGGGGGACCTCGAAGTTCGTGATGTCGTCCTCGGTGCCGAACACGCCGTCGGCGCCGGCCGAGATCAGTTGGAACTTGTCGTGCTGGAAGTACTGGCCCGTTACCGGGTTCTTGAGCGCGCGGATGGTGCTCTCCTCCGAGCCGTCCGCGTCGTTCGGCTGGACGACGTACGTGTCCTGTCGGCCGTAGTCGCGGCGGTGGAAGTACGCGATCGGGTTGCCCCAATCGTCCTTCAACTCGAACAGCGCCAGCTTCGGGATGCGCGACACGGACTTCTTCGCCTCGTCCTTGTCCGTGTTCACGAAGCGATCGTCGGGCAACGACGTCCCCGTCCAATCGGGCGACCACATCGAGAGCACCAACGCCTCTCCGCCGATGTTCGTCGTGTTCGGGGCCGTCCCCCACTTTTCGAGGAACTGGCTGGGCGGGTAGTCGCCGAAGCGGTCTTCGTACTCGGAGATCGCGGCGGAGAGCTGCACGAGCCAGGCCTCCGTCGTCTTCTCCTTCGCGCGTTCGCCCCAACCGGCCAGCCGCGGCAACAGCACGACCAGGAGGATCGAGATGATGACGAGCACCGCGAGGAGCTCGATCAGCGTGAAACCCGAAGACGTGTTGCAGTGGATGCGGCGCACGGCGTGACCTCAGCGGACCTTCTGGCGGTACACGATCTGGACGTCGTCGATCTCGACCGAGACCGAACGTCCCGGCGCGCCCTCGGCGAAGACGCCCATGCGCAGCGGGTTGTTCGTACGGCCGAGCGCCGACAGCGAGGTGTCCGGCGCGATCGGGATGCCGTCCAAGCTGGCGCGCACGCGCGCATCGCTGGCATCGCCCACGCGTTCGATCGTCAGCAAGACCGTCTGGTCGATCTTCCAGTCCGTGCCGGGGACCTCGACGTAGGCGAGCTCCTCTTCACCGCGCTTCATCGCGCGGAACTGCACGGCGTTCTTGATCGGATCCGGGTGGCGCGAGATCGTCGCCTCCGCGTCGATCTGCGTCTCGCCGTTGCGCTCGCTCTCGCGCGAGAGGAACAGGCCGACGCGGGACGTCGTACCCGCGCGCACCGTCAGCTTCGCCTGGATCGACACGACGTCGCCAGCGTTGCGCAGCTGCCACAGGCGCGAACGACCGGCCGTCTTGAACGTGCCTTCGATCGTCACGACGCCGTCGTGGATCGACACGAGCGGGCCATTCGACTCCTGGAAGTGCCAGTCGTTCTTGAGCGAGTTGCGCTCGAAACCGTCGGTCCAGACGACCTTTTCCAGGTGATCGGTGAGCCGTTCGATCTGGTGGCGCGCCCACAGGCGCCAGGGATCTTCCTCGCCCAGCGTGCGGCGCGAGTCGTCGAGTTCCGCGAGGCGCGTCATTGCCTCCGTCGGTTCGCCCAGCAAGTACTGACACCACGCCAGCGCACCGCGACCCGTCGGTTCGTCGGGGTCCTTCGCCAGCGCGCGCACGAGCACGGGCTCGGCGTCGGAGACGCGGCCCGCCTCGAGCAACGTCGTGCCGCGCAGCACCGCGGCGCGCGTCAGCGTCGGGTCGATCGCGACGGCGCGCTCCAAGTATTTGTCGGCCGCTGCCAGATCGCCGCGCCGGTGCGCAACCGCGCCCAACCAGGCCAGCGCGTCGGCGAACTCCGAGTCGAGCTCCAGCGCGCGGCGGAACGCCTCGCCGGCGCCGTCGATGTCGTCGCGCGCGACGAGGAGCCGCCCATGTTGGAACTGGCTCCACGCGTCCGTCGGATCGATCTCGAGCGCCAACTCGATCTGCCGCAGCGCTTCGTCGGGATGGCCCGTTGCTTCGGCCAGCCACGACAGCGCGCGGTACGCGAGGCCCGCGCGCAGCGGATCCTGCGTCGCGGCGACGAGCAGCGCAGCGCGCGCGGCAGTCGCCGATTGCGCGTCGGCATGACGGAGGAGCTCCACACCTGTCGCCAGCAGGACTTCGAAGCTCTTCGCCTCCCCGACGTTCACGGCGCCCGCGGGCATCGCGTCCGAGGGCGCGGCATCGGGCGACAGCGCGCGCACGCAGGCCATCCCCGCGCGCGCGGCGTCGCTGTCCGAGTCGGCTTGGCGTGCCTTCTCGAACCACTCGCTCGCGCCGGCGACGTCGCCCTTCGCCAGCAATGCGGCGCCGAGGTTCGCGCGGATCTCGGCGCGATCCGCCTTCTGGTCCGCGCCCGTCGGCTCGAACTGGTTCGCGAGGCGGAAGTGCTCGAGCGCTTCCGTCGCGTCGCGGTGCTGCAACAGGAACCGTCCGAGCGCGTTCTGCGCGACCCACGACGTGCGTCCGTGCCGCTCCGCGGAGCGGAAGTTGGCTTCGGCCTCGCCGAACAGCCGGAAACGCGCCTGCAGGTCGGCCAACCGGACGAGGACGAACGAATTGTTCTTCATCGGGCCGTCGAGCAGACCGCGGTAGATCTGGAACGCGGCCTCGAAGTGGAACGCGGCCTCGTGCACGCGCGCGAGACCCAGCTTCGGCTGCGGATCCTCGGTGAGGACCTTGGACGCGCGCGTGAAGATCTCCTCGGCGACTTCGAGCGCACGCGGCGTGACCATCGCCTGGTCGATGCACCAGTTCGCGAACGCGAGAGCTTCATCGTACTCGGCCGCCGACAGCGGGTCGCCGAACGACACGCGACGGCGTTCGATCTCGTTGGGGATCGTCGCGGCGAAGTCGAACTCGTTGACGTTCTTGCGCGGGATCGCGCCCGGCGCTTGTCCCGGAAAGCGCGGCGCGCCGCGGATCGGATCGAACTCGACGAACAGGATGTCCTCGTCCGTGCGCTTCGGCAGGCGATAGCGATCCGGGTTCTTGATCTGGCCGAAGTGGTACTCACCGATGCGGTACCAGTCGTACGTGCGCTTCCACGCCGCGAGCCGCGCGGCGAGTTCCTCCGGCGCGAGCGCCGACGCCTTCACCGACGCGGGCGACGTCGTTTCCTCGAGTTCGGCGTCCAGGGCCTCGTCGAAGATCTCGAACAGATCGGGCACCAGGAGGGTGCGCGCGGGAACGCGCAGGAACCGTCCCCAGGTCCTCGAGTCGGGCCCGGGCACGGGCGGGGGCGCGATGGAGTCGAGCGCCACGATCGGCGGCGTCTCGAGCGCGAGCGGCGGCAACGGCTGCGTGTCGCTGGGCGGCGAAAACAGGTCGCGTGCACCGACCTTCGCCGCGCGATTCGTCGGCAACGCGCGCCCGACGTCGGGCACGGGCTGACCGGAATGTTCGATCGCCTCGGCCCTCTTCGCACCGCCGCGACGGGCTGCGTCGGCCGACAGCGCGCTCCACGCCAGTCCGCCGAGGACGAGCGCGCTGACCGCGAACACGAGGGGTTCCTTGCGCAATTCCACGGGGAAACGGGCTCCTATTCCTCGGGTTTCGTGGGCGGGACGATGCGCGCCACCAAGAACACGACCTCGAGGCTGATCTCGTCGTTCTTGCCGCGCGGTTGCTGCATCTCGCAGCGTTCGACGAGCAACGGACCGAGCGCAGGCCCGGTCGTGGGACCATCGCCCAGGGGCTTCGCGTCCTGCGTGCGGGTCAGGAACGCCACGAGCGGCCCGGGCGCGCCGGACAGGTTCAACGTGACGCGCGTGCGCTCGATGAGGCCGACGCCGGCCTTGGACGAGAGCCGCGGATCGAGTTGGATCTGGATGCGGTCGATGCGACGACACCCGGTGTCGAGCGCGAACCGAACCGCGCGATCCACGAGGTCGAGGCCCTGCAGGTAGCGCACGATGTCGCTCTCGCGCGTCGGCGAAAGCGCCGGCAGACCGAGGTCCTCGGGGATGCGCAAGTTCGCGCGTCCCGCACGGCGCAGCAGTTCCTCGCGCGTCGACGCCACTGCGGCGAAGTACTGGTTGCTCGGCGCGCCGCGCTTGGGATCGAGCGCGTACGGCGCTCGATCCTTCCAGGCCGACGCGTCGGAGAGTATGTCGAACGCGGTCTTGAGCTGCGCATTCTCGGCCTCGAGCGCGCGCAGGTCTTCGGTCGTGTACATCGGCTCGCTGGACAGCTTGCGCTGCGTGGAATCCGCGGCGCGCTTGCGCGACGCGAGTTCGTCGCCGAGCACGCTACCGATCGCGATCCAGCCCACCAGAAACACGAGTGCGCCGCCGCCCACGACGAGCACGAAGCGCTTGTTCTCCTGCCAGAATCCTTCGAGGTTCAAGGCGTCCGCCCTTCCACGCGGCCGTCCACCGCATTGCTCGGCGCGACGGACGGCGCGAACAGCGAAAGGTCCAGCGTGAAGCGCGCGCCGTTCGGCGCCAGCTTTTCCTTCGGTGTGAGTCCTTCGGGCAGTCGCGTGCGCAGCTTCTGCAGGAAGCCCTCGTACAGCTGCGCCAGGGAGTTCGTGCCCTCCTTGGCCTTGCCGACGATCGAGACGATCGGCTTCTCCTCGCCGCGCGGGATGCCCAGGTCGGGATCGGCGCGGAAATCACTGGTGAACTGAGTCACCCAGAACTCCGGCGGCAGATCGGTGCGCAGCCAATCCAGTGCGCGCGCGACTTGCTCGCCCGAACCCTTGGTGGCGAAGAGTTCGCGCGAGAGCTTGGCGATGCGCAGGTTCTCGGCCGCGAGCTCCTCAGCCTTGCGATGCGTGGCGGAAGCGCGCTTGTACTGCTGCTCGAGCGCGGCGGAACGCGTGCGCGCTTCGTCGAGTTCGCTCTTCGTGCGCCACGCATCGAACGCGAGGAAGCCGACGGCCAACACGCCGGCCGCGATGAGCCATAGCGTGCCGCCCAGGAACGCGCGCTTCTTCTTGAGCGCGCTGGGCAAGATCTCGATGCCGTACGACGCGGGATCCGCGGCCGTCGACGCGAGTCCGAGCGCGACGACGGACTCGAGCTTGCGCTCCTCCAGTTCGTCGCGCACCTCGGGCGCGAGCTTCGTCGTGTCCACGACGCGGAACGGGTCGAAGATCTCGACCGGCACGCCCATGCCGTTCTGCAGGTATCGCGGCAGTCCCTTCAGCGCCACGCCACCGCCGCACAAGAGCACGCGGTCGAGTTTGAGGCCCGAGATCTTCACCTGGCTCTTCGAGAAGAGCACCGCCGATTGCAGCAGGGACAGGATCTGTCCGGCCGCGGCCTGCGCCGCGCGGCTCGCGCGTTCGGCGTTGGGATCCGTGAAGCGCGCCGACGGATCGAGATCGACCAGGCGCTCCTTCCAGTCCACAGCCTTCGGCAGCGGCACGTCGAGCCGCTGTGCGATCGCGTCGTCCACCAGACGGGAACCACCCGACAGGTTGCGCGCGAAGACGAGGTCCGGTCCGCGCACGATGACGACGTCGGTGTTGTCCCAACCGATGTTCGCCAGCAGCACCGTGTCGTCCTGGACGACGCCGAAGCGCAGGAACGCGTTGTACAGAGCGATCGCGTTCGGAGTGAACGCGTCGAGCTTGCCGCCAATCGCCGCCAGCCCTTCCGCGTGCGCTTCGAGCAAATTCTCGCGCGCCATCGCCAACAGGCAGACGTCCTCGCCCTCGATCTCGGGCAGCTCGGGCAGCAGGTTGAAGTCCGAAGCGACCTCGGCGCCGGACTGCCCGCCGATCTCCTCGACCTCGAAGCGCATCAGCTTGCGCAGCTGCCAGTCGGGGACGCGCGGCACGCGCACGTAGCGCACGTTCACGTCGCGGCCGGAGAGGCCGACGCGCGTCGCGCCGACCTTGAAGGGCATCGCGAGACCCTTCCAACCGTCGGTCAGCTCGGGAGCGACGACCGACTTCACGGCAAAGTCCGTGATGACGAACGTGTTGCCCTTCGCGTAACCGCGCACGGCCTTGACCGTGCGCGACCCCATGTCGAGACCCGTGACTGTGCGCGGCATCAGTTCGAACCTTCCAATTGGGCGATCCGCGCGCGGACCTCGTCGGCGAGGCCCTTGGCACCGCGCGCTTCGAGGACACCGAGCATCGCCGCGAGCCGTTCGCGCTCGGCGCGGTCTTCGTCGCGCCGCAGAGTCGCGACCTCGTTCTGGAGCGACGTCGCCAGCTCGCGCGCTTCCGTCTCGACCTCGCTTCCCGCAAAACGCTGCGCGATTTCGAGCGTGCGCTTGCGCGTCGAGGCGAACATGTCGGGCAGCGCAAAGAAACGCGCGCGCTCGGCTTCCGCGCGCAGTTCGCGCACCTCGGTCAGCCCGCGTTGCAGAAGCTTCGCGTGCGTCGCCTCGGCCTCCTCGACCAGCGCGACCTCGTACGGGAACCGGTCGAGCAATTCGCGCCAGCGCACGGTCGCCGCGCCGAGTTCGTTCTTGCTCTCCGCACCGCGCGCGGCATGCGCCAAGTCTTCCGCGGCACCCTTGTCGGCCGAGAAATCGAGCTGCAAACGCACTTCCGCCGGCTGCGCGCCGAGTTCGACCGTGATGGCCGCGGTCGTGCCCTCGAGGGTTCCGCGCACGACGCACGGGCCGGGCAAGCCGACGCGCACGAGGTCGGTGCCGCGACCCAAAATGAGCCCGTCCGCGTTCTCGCGCTCGAGCGTCGCGCCCGCCGTGCGGTAGCCATCGGCCCCTGTCGTCGCGATGCCACCCGTGGCCAGCGCGCCCTCGACGCGCATCACGAGTCGCGTCGGACGCGGCGGACTCGAACTGGACAGCACGATGTTCGCGCCCTCGACCCGCGCCGCGATCGGTACCGCGTCCTGCGCGGCCGCGATCGAACTCGTCG
>JBBQCC010000072.1:0-15806 GCA_038318285.1 Planctomycetota bacterium
GCCGGTGCGGCGTGGTCTGCCGTGCGCCACTTGCCGGACTCTTTCTCCCACCACTGCATCCACGAGCGTGCCGTGCCGCCCGGACGTGCGCCGACGATCTGCTCGAGCGCCTTGCGGATCGCAACGAGTTCGACCTCGACGCCTTCTTCGCGTGACGAAATCACCGCCGCGTCGAGCGTGTTCCCTTCGAGCAGCACGTTGATGCGCGGATCCGCTACGGCCTGGAATTGGGCCACTTCCACGTCGAAATCCTGCACGTAGGCGATCTGGCGTCCGGTGAAGATGTTCGAGTGCGGCGCGCGCGCGTCGGTTGATGCCTGCAGCGCGACAGCCATGCTGGCGATCAACGGTTCGACGGCTGCGGCGTAGCCCACTTCGCCCAGCGCCAGCGCGGCGTTCGACCGGATCGTGAGCGACGGGCTCTGCAGCGCCCGGGTGAGCGGCAGAACGATCGCGGGATCCTGGGCGCCGCGCAGCGCACGCGCGCTGGCACGGCGCACGTCCTCCGAAGCGTCGCGTACGGAGTGCACCAGCAGGGGTTGGAGCTCCTGTCCCGGGAAGATGCGTCGCAGCGCCAGCGCGGCGAACGCGCGTCGCACGACGATCGGGGACCACAGGTCGCGCGCGAGCTCGGCGTGCAGCGCCTCGCGGTCCTTGGCGTGTCCGAGCTGCATGGTGGCGATCTCGCGACCCGCCGGCGGCAGCGACGAGCCGAAGCGCAACAGGTTGGCGCGCGCCGTGGCTTCCTCCTCGGCCGGCACCTCGATCGAGGGCACGCTCATCAGCCACGTTGTCTGGAGGATGTCGAGCGCCAGCGCATGATCCGGTTCCGCGTTGAGCACCGCGTCGAGTTCGCCCAGCGCCTCGGTCGCGAGACCGTGGTCGGCCGCGAACAACGCCAATCGGCAGCGCGCGTTCAGATCCTTCGGATCGCAGGCCGAGCGCTCGCTGCGCCACGCGCGTAGCACGTCCGATTCGAGCTCGCACGCCGTCACCGCGCGCGGATCGAGCCGCTCCCAACCGCCCTTGCCTCGGTACTCCCAGGCGCCGTCGCGCCAGCGCGACAACACGCGGATCGACTGCCCGCTCACGAGGCGCAGGACACGCCGAGCTTCCCGCGCGTTCTGCTCCGAATCCTCGGCCGTCGCCTTGGGTCCCGCGTTGGTCGCCGTCGCCGTCGGCGTTGCCGGAGCCGCGGCGGGGAGGGGAGCGGAGAGCGCCAGCAACACGAGGATTTCGAGCATGAGAGTCGCCTTCGACCGGCCTGCCGCGGATGGAGTCGGACGTGGGCCAGCGGAGGCCACGCTAAGGCACATCGTGTGCCAGTGCACGCCCAGGGCCGCGAGGGCGTCCGCGCGATGGCGGGACCGCTCGCCGCCGTGCGCGTCCGCACGCAGCCGGGTCGAGCCTGCGTGCCGGCGAGTGCGTTCGAGCGGGTGCGGACGCCCTGCTCAAGCCGTAGATTCCCGCCGATGTTCCCTGCGCTCCTCGCTCTCGTCGTCGTCCCGGTCGCAGTTCCCCTCGCGCTCCGCGGGGCTCGTCCCGCTGCCGTTCCCGGTGCTGTTCCCGCTGCCGTTCTCCAAGGACCGGTGTACGCCGAACTGCGCGACGCGCGCTGGCGCGCGGTTTCGAAAGCCGACGCCGGGGTTGGCGCAGCGGAAGCGACTGCGTGCCGGCTCGATCCGCAGCCCGGTCACCCCGACACGCGCACCACGGAAGTCGAACGCGGCGCGCACGCGTTCCGCGACCTGCTCGTCTCGTGGAACGTCGACGTGCCGGCACACACCGCGATCGTCGTCGAATTGCGCGTTCAACGAGACGTCGATTCGGGGATCGATGGTGCCTGGTCACCCTGGATGCACCTCGGCGATTGGGGCGAGTCCGCGCTCGTCCCTCCGCTGGATGCGCGCGTGACGACGTGCGCTGGCGGCCGCGTGGACATCGATTACTTCCGCGGCGACGAACTCTTCGTGGGCGCCGAGCTGCGCGTGCGTGCCTCCACCGATGCTGCGGACGCCGGATCCGTCGACGTGCGCCGCTTGCGCCTGTGCTTCAGCGATCGCAAGCGCTCCGTGTCCCCGGTCGCAGCGTCCGACCCGAGGCCACTCGGTGTCGTGCTCGACGTCACCCCCCGCAGGCAAGGGGTCGAAGCCCCCGCGATCACTGCGCGCATCTGCAGCCCGACTTCCGTCGCGATGGTTCTCGATTGGCGCGGCATCCACGCGAGCACCGCCGAAGTCGCCGCGCGCGCGTTCGATGCGGCGCACGACCTGTACGGGAACTGGCCGCGCAACGTGCAGGCGGCGTACTCGCTGGGCGTGCCCGGCTACCTGACGCGCTATTCGGACTGGGCGGCCGTCGAGCGCACGATCGCGGAGAAGACACCGATCGTCATCAGCATCGCGGTCGAATCGGGCGAACTGCAGGGCGCGCCCTACGAATCGACGGCTGGTCATCTGATCGTGCTCGTCGGTTTCGACGCAGCGGGGGACTGCGTCGTGAACGATCCTGCGGTGCACGAGGCGGACCGCGTTCGGCGCACGTACCGCCGCGCGGACCTCGAGCGGGTCTGGATGGCGCGCGGCGGCACGGCGTACGTGTTGGAGGCCCGGCAGTGATGCGCCCGTCGTTCCTGATTTCGTGTGTCACGCTTCTCGCGGGTTGCTCCGCGCCCGCGCACATCGACTTGCCGCTCGTATCGCGCGAATCCGCGTTCGCGCCCGTGGAAGGTTTGGAGTCCACGGATCTCCAGCGCAGGACCCAGGGTGCCTACCTCTCCGCGCGCGGCGACGCGTCGATCGAGGTCACGTCGCTCCCGAGCGGCGTGCGCCGCGACCACGCGATCCGCGGACAGATCGTCGCGCTGGCCGGTCCCGCGCAGGGTGGACGGTTCGTGTACGCCGTGCGCGACGATCGCGCCGGGCTGTCGATCCACCGCGCGGACCTCGGCGGATCGGATCGCCCCGTGCTGCGCTATGCGCGCGCGATCTCGGCGATGAGCCTCGCGCCCGACGGCGAGCGCGTGGCCATCCTCTCGCCGTTCGACGAGGGCGATGCGCGCTCGCGCGGTGGCGTGCTGCGGCGGCTCGAGATCGTGACGCTCGCGACCGGCGCGGTGTGCGAGTCCGAGTTCGCTTGCCGGAACTCGACACCGGCCTGGATCGACGCCGTGCGCGTGGCGTGCATCGCGCCGCGCGAGCGGCCCATGCCTGGCGGCGCGTCCATCGACGTACCGGGCTCGGACGACGACGCCTCCAGCGCGACCGAACCGCGCGTGGACGGCCTCGCATGGTCCGTCGAGGTCGTCGATGCCATCTCTCCTGCTGGCGCGACGCCGCTCACATGGGGCGAGTCCGCGCTGGCCGATCCGGCGCACGAAAGCTTGCTCGTGACGCGCCGCGACGAGCGCGGAGACATCGCGCTGTGGCGCGTCCCGCTCGGCGGCGGGGAGGGCCGCCTGCTGAAACTGCGCGGCGCGCTGCAGCCGTTGGCGCTCGTCGGCAGCGACATCCTCGTCGCGTTCTCCTTGCCCACCCTGGGCAGCGAGCCGCAGTGGGAACTCGATCTGTTCGGTCCGCAGATCGCGCTCGCGACGATCAAGCTGCACGACCTCGCGACCGGGGAGTTCCAGACGATCGAGCCGCGCGCGTCGCCGCGAAGGATCTGGAGCGCGGGAGCCACGAGCGCACGGCCCTGACCCGCGTCGAACGCGCGGGCCTTACGGGCAGATCGTGAAGCGCAGCGCGTCCGTCAAGCCCGAACCGAATCCGGTCGGGTCCTGCACGTCGCGGTAGTACCACTGCGCCGAGACGGTTTTGCCCGTCGTGAGCGCGGGATCGAGGCCCGAGTTCACGTGCGCGTTGAAATCGAAGGCGAACGTGCCCGTGCAGTCCGGCGGCCCGACCGTTCCGCCGGAATTCTGCGAGCCGATGCGGCGCGGGCTCGCGACGCACAGCGTGCCGCCCTGGAAGGGCGTGAACGCCGAATTCGTGCCGTACACGAGCAGCCCGAATTTCTGGTTCAGCACGGACGTCGCGCGAATCGTGTAGGCCGACCCGGACGACGTGCTGGGCGATCCCGTGCTGTCGATGGACGGCACGCAGCCCTGCGAGTTCGTCTTCGCGGTGCAGAACGTCTGCGGCCCCGCGCTCTCCAGGAAACGGCGCGCGTGCACGTCGTACTCGCTGCCGTTCCACACGTCGTAGGCGACGACGATCTCGCCCGTGGCTGCGTTCGACCACGGAGCGGGACGCACCGCATGCACATCCGCCGGCGACAGCAGGAAATCGTCGCCAAGCGCCGCGCCGTGGATGCCGAAGCGACGTCCGCGGATGCGCGGCGTGCCGGCGGACCAGTCTTCCCACGCGACGAGAAAACTGCCGCCCGAGTCGAAGCTGACGACGGGGTTCGTCTGCGCGCCCGCCGTGGTCGTGTTCACCAGGACGTCGGCTCCCAGCGGCGTGCCGTCCCCGCCGAAGCGTCGCAGCCCGATCCCGGTGTTCGAACCGTCGGCCAGCGCGTCCTGCCACACGACGACGAAGTTGTCGGCCGCGTCGACGCCGACGCGCGGCACGCGCTGATCGCCGTCGACGAAGTTCCCGGGCAGCGGGAACTCGGGGCCCAGCGCCGTGCCGTTCGCCGCGAAGCGCCGGCCCCACAGGTTCAGGCCGGAGCCGACGGAACCGTGGCTGGAGAAGTCCACGAAGGCCGCGAAGATCGTCCCGTCGGGCGCGACGGCGACGGCCGGATCGACCTGCGCGTCGTTGTCGTATTGGTTGATCGCGATGTCGCCGGTGATCGGCGTGCCGTCGGAGGCGAGGATGCGCATCACGGAGTCGCCGTCCCAGTCGCCGGACCAGGTGACGACGAATCCGCCGTTCGGCGTGGGCGCGATCAGCGGGCGCCACTGCGACGCGTTCCAGACCTGGTTGATCTGGAATTCGGGCCCCAGCGGCGTGCCGGCGCTCGAGTACGCGCGGCCGAAGATGCCCATCTGCTGGCCGTCGTAGCCGTGGCGTTCGGACCATGCGACCAGGAAGTTGCCGCCGGTCGCCACGCCGATGGCGGGCTCGTCCTGCACTTCGAGGTTGAGCGTCGTGTTGACCAGCGTGTCGTTGCCGATCGGCGTCAGGTCGCACGTGAAGCGTCGCAGCACGATGTCCTGACCCGCGCTCCACACGAACGTCCAGTCGTTGCCCGTGCGCGCGGGTGAACACCAAACCTGATCGTAGAGCCGCGCCTGGCTCACGCGCGCACCGGCGTCGAGCGGTCCGAAGACGCGGCAAGTTTGCGCGTCGGCGCGCGTGGCCGTCAGCGCGCAGGCGAGGGCGAGGGTGCCGGCGCGGATCGGTGCGAACGACGCTCCGGACCGCGTCCGGAGGGGACGCTTCGCGCAGACTGCCATGATCGAAGGGTAGCACGGCAATCCGTGCCGCGCTGGACAGTACCGCGCTGGACAGTGCCCGACCGCTGCGTGAGGATGCTCGAATGTCGGGAAAGTCCTTCGTCTCCTGCGCGGTCCTCGCGGTCGTGCTGTGCGCCTGTCGCGGACCTGCGGCCGAGCGACCGGCTGATTCGCGTTACGAGACCATCCGGCCCGAATGGCGTTCGCCGGAGGGCGAGCCTTCGCGCGAATGGTTGCGCTTCTCGGTCGGGTTCCTGGACCGCACGGCGCCGAGCAACGACCCGATCGACGACAGCATCGCGCTCGGAATCGACGGCGGATTCGACCTTTCGCGTACCGTGCTCACGCCGTCGATCGAACTCGGCATCGGCTATACGGCCGCGCACGTGTCGCTTCCGGACGCGAAGAATCTCGACATCTGGCAGGCGAACGCCGGCATGCGCGGGACTTGGTACGCGAAGGGCTGGAGGCCGTTCGTGCGCGCCGGTGGATTCGTGCGCTGGACCACGGACGACGAGGAAGAGCCGCTCGATCCGTACGCGACTGGCGTGTACTTCGGGATCGGTGCCGACTGGCCGTACCAGGGGATGTGGCTGGGGCCGAGCGTCACGTACTACCGCGCGCTGGACGAGGACTCGCCCGCGGGGGACTCCGAGGAGATTCTCTTCGCGCTCTCGGCCACGTTCCGCATGTAGCGCGCGATCGGCGTTACGATCGAGGGATCGACGCACCCCGCGAGCGCGGATGCGTACGCCCGAGCCAGCACCATGATCCGCACCCACGCCTCGTTCCGTTCCGCATTCCTCGCCGCAACTCTCGTCGCGACCGTCGCCACATCCGCGACGCCGAGCGCGGCCCAGAGTCTCAACGTCGACGTCGGCGGGAACGGGATGTTCCCGCTGCCCTCGGCCGCTTACGCCGCGGCAGGACTGGCCGGAGCGTGGAGCGGAGTCGCCGCCCCGGCGATCGCCGCGCCGCTCGTCGGCCTCGACGGCGCGCCCGTCGCGGCGACGATGACGTCGAGCGGCGGATTCCTCAACTTTGACTTCGACAACGTCGGTACGAGCGGCGACGACGAGAACCTGCTCGACGACGTCGTCGATCTCGGTGGACCCACTTCGGTCGTCAGCTGGAGCTTCGCCGGTCTCGCGGACGGGTCGTACACCGTCCGGACCTACGCCTGGGCGCCCGACAACACGACGTTCCGCACGAACGTCGCTGTCGCCGGCTCGACGGACGCGGCGCAGGACGTCGGCGGTCCGTGGACGGGCGCGCACCAATTGGGCGTGACCTACGCTCTGCACCACGTCGCGGTCGTCGGCGGCGCGCTGACGATCGACCTGATGACGACGACCGGCTTCGGGTCCATGAATGGCATTCAGATCGAGCGCGCGTCGGAGTACGCATCGGCGTGTTCGGGTGACGGCAGCGCGACCGCGTGCCCGTGCGGCAACACGGGCGCGAGCGGGCGCGGTTGCGCGAACTCGATCGACGCGGGCGGAGCCGACCTGACGGCCACTGGCGTCGCCAGCATCGCCGCGGACACGCTGGTTCTGCACGGCGCTCACATGCCGAACTCGTCGGCGCTGTACTTCCAGGGCACGACGATCGCGGGCAGCGGCAGCGGCGCGGTGTTCGGCGACGGATTGCGCTGCGCTGGCGGCGCGGTCGTGCGCCTCGGCACGAAGTCGAACGTCGCCGGAGTCTCGCAGTACCCCGAGGGCGCGGACGCGTCCGTCAGCGTGCGCGGCGGCGTCGCGCCCGGGAACCAACGCGTCTACCAAGTCTGGTACCGCAACGCGGCCAGCTTTTGCACGTCGGACACGTTCAATCTGACGAACGGTCTCGTCGTGAACTGGGGGGCGTAGGCAGCGGCGCCACTCGCTTCCGCGCTCAGCGCTGGAAGATCGGCAGCATCGCCTCGGGCACTGCGAGCACGAGGCAGTTCATCGCCGTTGCGTAGACGTCGCCGAAGCGTGGGTCGGACCACGAGCCGTCCTCGTTCTGGCTGGCCAGCACGCGCGGCGCCTCCGCGCGCCACCAGGCCGCGAACACGCTCGCGTCGCTGTGTTGCCACAACGCCTGTGCGAGGTACAGGCGCTCGTAGAACGGACAGACGATGAGGTCGCCCTCGATCACGCCTGCAGACGCGCGCAGCGCAAGACGCCGCGCGAGGAAGTCGTAGCCCTCGGTGATCGGCTTGCCGGAATACGTGCCGGTCATCTCGAACGTCGCGATGGCGGCCGCCGTCAGCGCGACCGAGCTGGCCGAATCGCCCAGCGCGTAGCGGAACGACCCGTCTTCCTTCTGCGTTCGTCCGACGTAGTCCACGGCTCGCGCGATGACGGAGCGATCCACGTCCACTCCGGCTCCCTTCGCGGCGCGGAGTGCTTGCACGGCCGTGATGGTGATCGAGTTCTCGTGTGCGATGCCCTTGCGCGGTTCGTAGTCCCAGCCGCCCTCGACGCCTTGGCTGGCTTCGATGCAGTGCACCGCGGCACGCAGGGCCATCTGAATGCGCGCGCCGCGCTGCGTGTGCGGCGACATCACCCAGGCCTGAGCGAGCGCGAGCGTCGCGAAGCCGTGGCCGTGCATGCGGCTCAGCGCGTCGCCCGTGCGCGAAACGAAGCCGAGATGCTGCGATCGCGGGTCGACGTCTGTTCGCGCGACGAGCCAGTCGATCGCCGCTGCGCACGCGCGCCCGTGCGGTCCGCGATCTGGGGCGCTGCCGCTCGAAAGGAAGGCCAGTGCGCCCAGCGCCGTCACGGCGACGGGCGCGAAGCCGCCGACCTCGGCCGCGGGGCCCGTGCCAGCGCTCGACATGCGTGCGCCCTGCGACGGGAAGGCTCCGTCGGAGCCGCGCGCCTGTGCCGCCTCGAGCCACAGCAGCCCGCGTTCGAGCGCGCGGCGGTGCGCTTCGTCCCCGCGGATGCCGAGCAGGGCCTGATCGCCGCTCGCGGTCGAGTTCCTCGCGGGCGAAGTCGTCGCGGAGGCGGCGCCCGTGTCCGCGCCGGTGCGCTCGCGCAGGGACGCCGGGCTGTCGCCGCGCGCGCTCGCCGACGTCGCAGCCAGCAGCGCAACGATGCCGAAAATCGTCGCTGCGCCGCCGTTCACGGTCGCTTGTTGAGGCGCCGGTAGTACGCGTCGATCCAGTCGCGATACAGCGGGGGCATGTCGCGGCCGCCCTCGTTGCGGAACACCTCGCGTGCGTGGAAGGGGAGGTCGCCCCAGCGATCGCGCGCGTCGTTCGGCTGCGTCGCCGAACCCGGCGCGCCGGCCGCAGGATTGGAGCCGGGCTTCTGTTCCGGCTTCGACTGTGAAGCCTTCGGATCGTCCGCGGGCTGACCCCCTTGTTCGCCGGGCTTCTTCTCGGAGCCCGGCTTGGGCTTCTCGCCGCCCGGCTCGGGCTGGCCGTCACCGGGCTTCGGTTCGCTGCCGCCGGACTCGGGCTGCGAGGGCGTGGCCTCGCGGCCCGTCGATTGTTCGCCGCGACCCTCCCTCGGGCTCCACCCGGCCTACGGCTCGACGGACGGGGACGGCGAGCCCGACGGATAGGGGTTCTGGCGCGCGGCCAGCTCGACGATCCGGTCGATGTCGCGCTGCACGGATTCGCCCGACGTCTGCGCGTTGCGCAGTTGCTCCGCGACCGATCCGCCGCTGACCCCGCTCGGCGCGCGCGCGGCCTCCTGCAGGAGGCGATCGATCGCGCGCAGATCACGTTCGACCTTGCCGAACAGCTCGACCATCTCGCGCTGCGCGTCGTCCTGCGGCGGCTGGACGCGCACCGGCGGTTCGTCCACCTTGTCGGTGGGCCTCACGGTCGGCGAAACGGTCGGCGAAACGGTCGGCGAAACCGTGGGCTTGTCCGGCTGGATGTCCGGCTTGCGTTCGGGCGACTGCGCGCCTGCGCTTGCGCCACAGAGGATGACTGCGCTTGCGCCACAGAGGATGACTGCGCTCGCGCCACGCAGGATGACTGCGCTCGCGCCGCAGAGTACGACCGCGCTGGCTCCGCACAGGGCGTGAGCGCCGGCGACGCACAGGCGCGCGAAGCGAACGCGGAACGACCGTGCGCTGTCGATGGGGGCGTGCATGGTCATTCCTCGCTCGGCGCCGGGATTCCGAGGCGCGCACGGAACTTCTGGAACAGGTCGCTGACGCGCTCGTGGCGGAAGCCGAGGCGCGCGATGTCTTCGAGCAGCAGGGGATCGATCTCGCCGCCCTCTTCGATCTCGGGGTGGAGGATGCGTAGGCGTTCGATCTCCTCGGTCACGTCCACGCCGACGCGACGCAGGAGCTTGAGCTCGGCGACGTCGGGCACGAGCCGATTCTGCGGCGGCGGTTGGGACTGACCAGGCGGAGGCGACTGCTGCTCCTGCTGCCGGCGGTTCTTCTCCTGTTGCAAGGCTTCCGCGAGCCAGGCCAACGCCTGCTCCACGTCTTGCTGGCGCGCCTGCACGCGCTCGCCGCTCTGCCAATCGCCTTCCTCGGAGAGGTCGCGGGCAACGGAGTCCAGGTCGCGCGCGACCTGGTCCAAGAGCTCCGCGAAGACGAGGCTCTGCTCGGCGCGGATCGATTTCCCGATGTCGGTCGCGCGCGCCCCGAGTTGCTGCTCGGCTTGGCCGATCTTGCGCAGCCGGAGCCGCGAAGTGTGCGTCGGCCGGTCGCCGGGCTTGCGTTGTGAGTCGACCTCGATGGTCGCGCGCATCTGCGCCTGGTGCTCTTCCGTCAAGGTCTTCACTTGCTCGGCGATCTTGAAGAGCAGTTCTTCCTGCCGCAGGCGCTGGTACTGCTCCTCTTCTTGGCCGAGTTCGCGCTCCGCCTCGCGCATCTGGCGCTCGGTGTCGGCTTCCGATTGCTCGGCCTGCGAGAGGTCTTCGTCCGCCAGCGCATCCTCGGCGCGCTGCGCCGAACGCGACGCGCCGTCCATCGAACTCGACGGCTTCGCGCCTTCGCGCTGACGGTTCTTCTCGGCCAGCTTGAGGAGCTCGGCGCGGATGCGCGCTTGTTCCTCCTTCTGCCTCTCCGCTTCGGCCTTGTCCTCGGGAGTGCGTGGCGTGCCGCCGGACTCGGCCGCGCGGGCGGCCTCCTGCAGCTTCTCCAGCGCCTGCGATTGCGAGCCCGAGGCTTCGCTCGGTCGGCCGGCACTCATCCGGGACGCCGCCTGCTGCATCGCCTCGGCGGCCGACTTCACGGCCTCCTCGGCGGCGCGCTGCGCCTCGGGCGAAAGGCCCGCAGCCTGCGCGGCCTTCTGCAGCGCCTCGGTCTCCTTCGCGAGCGCTTCCTGTTCGGCCTTCAGCGCCTGCTCGGCACCGGCCTGCGCACCGGCCTGCGAACTCTGCGCGGACTGCGCGCGTGCGGCGCGTGCCGACTGCAGGGCGGCCTGCGCGCGTTCGAGCGCAGCTTCCGCGGCCGAGGCCGCATCGGCGGCGTGCGCGGCATCCTCGCTTTTCGACGACGAGGCTGTCGCGCTCTGTGCGGCCTCCGCAGCTTCGCGGGCCGAGCGCGCCGCGGCTTCCAATTCGGCGCCGGCCTTCTCGCGCTGCTGCGCGCCCTCTCCCGGAAGGGCACGCAGCGACTCGGCCAACTTCTCGGCGCGTTCGGCCGCCGACTTCTGCGATCGCGCCAGGATCGGCGCGACGCGCTCCATGTCCTCGAGTCCGCGTTGCAGTGCGCGCGCGGCTTCCTGCGATGCGATCTGCGCTTCGGCGGCTGCCTGCGCGGCGCGCTGTGCGTCGTCCGCGGTCGGTTCGGGCTTCGCCTCGCCGGAACTCGGCGTGCCGGCGGTGCTGGCCTTCGCGGCGGACTTCGCCGCCTCGAGCGCCTTGCGCGCGGCTTCGGCGGCGGTCCCGGCGCTGGTGCGCGGATCGGCGAGCCGGGCGAGCGCGGCCTCGGCCGTGTCGCGCGCGGACTCGGCGGCACGCGCTTCCGCACCCGCTTCGTTCTCCAGCGCACGAGCTTGCGCCTCGAGTTCGCTCGCGGCTTCCTCGCGGGTTCTGCGACCGGCCGCGGCTTCACGAACGGACTGCGCGCCCTTCGCGAGCGCTTCCGCGGCGCGTTGGGCCGCTGCATCCGCGGCACTGTTGGCTGCGGCGCGCGCGTGACGTTCCTCGCGCGCGCTGGCGCGCTCGAGCGAGCGCTGCGCTTCGTTCAGGTCCGTCTCCGGCGTGCGCGCCGAGCGCGCCGCGGCTCGCAACTCCGCGGCGGCCTGCGTCAGGCGCTGCGCACGCGCCGCGGGACTCGCCGCTCGTTCCGCCGCGCGCGTGGCGGCCTCGAGGGCGTCCTTTTCCTCGGGTTTCCAAGCCCCGAGCACACCCGCGTCGGCTCGCTGCTCGGCGAGCAACGCGTCGAGCTCGCGCTCCAACGAAGCGAGGTCGAGATCGTTCGTGTCGCGCGCGACGGCCTGCGTACGCTCCAGCAAGCTGCGCTGCTGGGCCTCTGCGCGCTCGAGCGCCGCGCGCAGTTCTTTCTGCTCGGGCGTCGCGGAACGCTCGCGCAGCGCTCGGGTCTCCTGACGCAGCTTGGACTCGGATTCCGCCAGCTCGCCCAGGTCTTTGCGGAGTTCCTGCAGGCCGTCGAGCGACTTCTGCAGATCTTCGAGCCCGCGGCGATCGGTCAGGATCGAGTAGAGGCGCTCGAGGCTGCGCACGGCGGCTTCCTGCGCCTCGATGGACTGCACGGAGCGACCGCCTTCGAGGTTCTCCTGCGCGGCGGCCATCAGCTCTTCGATCGTCTTCGCGCCGACGTCTTCGGGCCGCGTGTCGAGCTGCTTCAATCCGTCGCGGAGTAGCGTGGCGGCATGCGCGCGGCCTTCGTCTTCGAAGCGTTTCGCGAGCACTTCCATCGTTTGGCGCAGGCGCGAGAGCTGGCGCTTGAGCAGCGCCTGGTCCTCGGCCAGCTGGGACTCCGACCGCGATTCCTGCGCCGCGGCCGAGCGCCATGTGCCGGTCCCGACCAGCGCGCACAAGAGGCAGGAAGTCAGGATGCGCATGTCACTTCTCCTTCGCGTTCGAGCGCGTGCGCTCGCTGAGCGACTTCTGACCGTTCAGGATGTCGCGTGTCAGTCCCAGCACGGATTGGAAGTTGTCCCACTCCGCGAGTCGTTCCAGCAGGCGCTCGAGGCGCTCGACGACGATTGCTTGCGACTTCTCGGCCGTCGCGAGGTGTGCGCTGACCTTCGCCAGGTCGGTTGCGTCGACGGCCTGCGCGAGTTCGTTCACGGCGGCGGTGGCGTGGTCCTCGCTGATTTCGAGCGCCAGCGCCGCGATGTCGATCAGCTTGGCCGTCAGCCCGGTTCCGGCCTGCTCGCCGCCGCGCGTCGCGCGGAACAGCTCGCGCCACGGCTCGGGATCGAAACCGCGGACGACGGAGCGCCCCAACGCGGCGTCGAGGATCTCGAGCGCGGCGCCCGCGCGTTCGTCGACGCGTGCGTACAGGACGGCTTCCGCGGCGCTCGACAGCTCGCGCGCCAACGCACGCGCATCGCCCTGCACGCGGCGTTCGCCGGTCAGTGCCTGGGCGAGTTCGCTCTGCGTCTCGTCCGTGCCCGGCGCGTCGCTCGAAAGCGCGGCCAGCATGTCGAGCACGAGGCGTCGCTTCTCGCGCTGCAGCTCCAGCAGCGCACCGGTCTGACTCTGCACGCGTGCCAGTCGATCCTGCACGCGGCGCAGGAACTCTTCGGTCGCGACGACGCGCACGCGCACGGCGGCGGAACGACCCTCGTGCGCGACGGGTTCGGCGGCGTCGAGTGCGCGCACGACGAGTTGGAACTGTTGACCCTCGAGCGCGACGCCGGCGTTCGCCGCGGCAACCAGCCCCGAGTCTTCCGTCTGCGCGCCGTTCGGCTGCGCGTCGCCTGACGCTGTGGCCGGTGCATCCCCGGCGCCACTCGCGAGCGCCGCGAGGTCGCGCACAGCGAGGCGCGCGCGCGCAACGGCCGATGCGCGTGACGTGGGACCGCGTTCGGGCTCGAGCGCAGCGCGCTCTTCCGGCGTCAGATCGCGCCAGGCGAGATCGCGCAGCATGCCCTGTCCCGCTTCGACGCCCGGCGGCGACACTTCGTACCCGAGCCGCGCCAGCGCGAAGTCGTCCTGCGCGCGAACGCGCAACGGCAACAGCCCGCCCGCGACCGTGTCGAAATCGCCGCGACCGGGCGAGAGCACTTCGACTTCCGGTGCGCGGTCCTCGATCACGGTGACGCCGAACAGACCCGGGTCGGGGTTCGAGAGGCCCTGAGCGTCGACGAGTTCGAAGCGGTAGCGCACGCTGCGATCGGGCGTCCAGGAGACCGCGAAGCCGGTCGTCGCGGGCTCGTCGGCCTGACGCGGAAACGGCGCGGAAGTGAAGGGCAGCACGCGGTCTTCCGGGAACAGGCGGACCTGTCCCGTCACGTCGGCGGGCGTGGTCAGCACGTGCACGACGATCTCGGAACCACCGAGCACTTCGACGTCGGGATCGAACTCGACGCGCTCGGGCAGCCCGCTGTACGGCGGCGGGCGGATCGAGACGGCGACGCGCAGCACGTCGGGCGGTTGCAACACGACGAGTCGTGCGACGGGGGATTCGTCCTGGTCGTCGCCGCCGGTGACGTGGAAGACCATGTCCTCCTGCACCGAGCGCAGGAGCGTGCGGAAGATCGGTCCACCCGTCGAGCCCAGCACCGATCGGTGGCCGCCCGCGAAGTGCAGCACGATTTCCTCAGGGATCTCGCCCAGCGCGTGGACGAGCACCGGGACGTCCGAGCCGCGCGCGACGCGCACCACGATCTCGCCGTCGACAGCCTTGTTCGTCGAAGCGGCCTCTCCGGGCGTCGTCGCGGCGAACTCGTTCGCGGACGACATCGGGATCTCGATCGCCAGGTGTGTGCGTTGCGGCCAGGGCGTCGCGCCCCCCGCGATGCGAGCCAGGAACGTGCCCGCCGCCGCGGCGTTCCAGAAGAACAGAGCGCCGAGCCCGGCCGCGGCCGCGAAGCCGGCAGCCGCGCGGCGGCGTGGACCGCGGGCGTCGAGCACCGGATCGGCGTCGATGGTGCTCGCCGCACGGTCGGCGTCCACGAGTACGCGCTCGATGTGTTCGCGGTCGCCGCTCGGATCCTTCGCGGTGCGGAGTTCCACGGCGCTGACGAGCAGTTCGGAGTGCCCGGGGTGCGCGCGCTCGATCAGCACCGCCGTGTCCGGGCGGTTCGGACGGGCGCGCAACGGTCGCACGAGCGTGCGCACGGCGAAGACCGTCGGCAGCACGATCAGCACGACGAGGTGAATGACCCGCACTGGCGCCGGCAGGTGCAGCGACCAGTCCGCCAGGAACGCGAACGCGATCCAGGCCGCCGCGACGAGGACGACGGTCCCGACGCCGTGCAGGACGACGAGACGCGCGAGACGTGCGCGCACGCGATCGATCAGGCGATCGAGCGCGGGCGTCGTCGGCAGCGGCGCGTTCGGCGGCGCGGCATTCGGTTCGGGAGTCATCGTGTTGGCGGGGATGGGTCGAGTTGCGGGTCGCGCGCGCCGCGCTGGAGGAAATCAGCGCTGGAAGATCGGTAGGTAGCGGTAGGGGATCTCGAGGATCAGCACGGCGACCGCCGTCCCGAACGCCGGCCCCGGGCCCTGCTCGTTCGGCCACGATCCATCGCTGTTCTGCATCGTGATCAACTCGCGGCGCAGGTCCTGGAAGTACGGCTCCCAGTACGGGCTGCCGGCCGTGTACATGGCCTGCACACCGTAGTAATGGCCGTACCAGAAGTAGTAATGCCCGCGGCCGCGCGAACCGTAGCTGTAGTTGAACTCCTGCAGGTTGCGCGCGAGGTAGTCGAGACCCTTCTTGATCAGGTCGTCGGAGTAGATCCCGAGTCCGTGCAGCGCCGTGACCCCGGCGGCCGTCAGCGGGAACGACGAACGCGAGTGCACTTGCTTCTGGTAGTGGAACGTGCCGACCTCGCTCATCGAGACGAACCCCGGCCCGTCGAAGCCCGAATCACGCGTCACCGCGGAATCGACGACGTAGCGCGCGGCTCGATCGACCGTCGCGCGCGGAACGCGGATGCCGATGTTGCGCGCGGAACGCAGCGCGATGACCTGGCACACGACGATCGACATGTCCGACTCGGTCGCGTAGGGCTCGTAGCGCCACCCGCCCTGCTCGTTCTGCGAGCGCACGATGAAGTCGACCGCCTTCTGCAAGCGCTTGCGAACCTCTTCGCGGTGCGTCATGCCGCAGATCTCGGCCAAGAACAGCGTCGCGAACGCGTGGTCGTACATGCGCGACCCGCCGTAGGTGATGTAGCCGTCGTCCTGGACCGCGGCGAGGACGAAGTCGAGCGCGCGCTCCACGTTCGGGCCGTACTTGCCGCGTCCGGGGAGATGACCGCCGGCCAGGAACGCCATGCCACCGAGCGCGGTCACGC
>JBBQCC010000073.1:0-15801 GCA_038318285.1 Planctomycetota bacterium
AGATGAGATCCTGGACCGGCCGGAAGTAGTTCGGGCGTAGTTCGCGCGCCACGTTCAAGTGTGAGCGCGCCGTGTCCAGGTCGCGCAACGCGAACGCAGCGAAACCGGCGGTGATGCGCAACACGTGGGAGCGCGGAGCGAGTGCGATGCCCTCGTCGCAAGCGCGCGCGGCTTCCTCGAAGCGGCCTTGCATGGTCAGCATCCGGCCGGCGATGTGCGCCGTGGTAGCCGTTAGCTCGCCGATGCGGCTCTCCAAGCGAACGAGGTCGGCATAGCGCTCGAGGGCGATCCTGTGCTGTTCGAGCCGGCTCTCGCCGTCGAAGTTCGTCGAGACCAGGAACAGTTCCTCGGCATGCGGAATGCGCCGCACATCGGGATCCGACAGCAGGTCGATGGCCTCGGCGACCTTCTCTTGTCGCAGCCGATGATAGGCCAGCAGATATCGATCGACCGGCATCACAGCTTCCGGCAACTGCGAGAGATCGATCGAGCGGATGCCGTCGACCCCAGGCCTCGCTGACGCGTAGCACGAGGCGAGCGAGCGCGCGAACGGCGTCGCAACCGAGTCAGCCACCACGCGCATGTCCGACGCAGCACCGAGTGGATCCCCGTGATCCTGCCGTAACGAAGCGCGCAGGAGGTAGGTCGGCAACGGGTCCACGGCCACTCTTGCCGCGTCGTCGAGAAGCGTTGCGAGCGCATCCCGATCGGCCGCGAACCGGTAGCTGCGATTCGCCGCCCCCACGACGCTGAAGTTCGGCGGGAAGTGCCGAGCGAGCTCGGCGTATCGTGCGCGCTGCAGGCCGACCTCGTGGTCGCGCCATGCATGCGCTCCGGCGAGTGCGCCGACGACAAGCAACGTCGCCAGCGCACCGAGCGCGACTCGCGAGCGCATGAGCTTGCGTGTGACGCGCTCGATCCGCGTCACGGGACGCGCGGTGATCGGCCGGTACTCCAGGAAGGCGCGCAGATCGGCCTCGAAATCTGCTGCGGACGCGTACCGCGCACGCGGGTCGCGGTGCATTCCCTTCTCGAGAATCGCCTGCAGATCGCGAGGCAGACCGGGCCGCACCTGTCCCGCCGGAACGGGTTCGCGGGTTGCCAGCGCCGTCATCACCTGCGTCGGCGATCCCTCGTAGGGCGCGTGCAACGTGACCATGTGGTACAGCGTCGCGGCGAGTCCGTACACGTCGCTCGCGGGCGTGCGCTTGGCCGCGTGCTCCAACGCTTCGGGCGGCATGTACGACGGCGTGCCCAGACTCGTGGCGCCCCGCGTGATCGAGCCGTTCCCCTCGAGCAGCGCGATGCCGAAATCGAGAAGTGCCGGCATACCCTCGCGCCGCACGAGGATGTTCGAAGGTTTGATGTCGCGGTGGAGAACACCCGCCTGGTGCACGGCTTCGAGGCCGAGTGCGAGGTCCGCAGTCCAACGCACGGCCGTGCGCAGGAAACTCACTTCGCCGCGCAGCGAGATCCCGTGATCTCCGTCCAGCCAAACGGCCGAATCGTTGCGCGACTTCCCACTGCGCCGGTGAGCAAGCTCGAGCAGATCGGAGAGCGGCACGCCGTCCACCAGCTCCATGACGATGTAGACCTGTTCGTCCTCGGTGCACCCGCGGTCGTGGATCGTGACGACGGACGGATGCTGGACCGCAGCCATCGCGCGCGCTTCGCGGTCGAAGCGCTCGAGCACTTGCTCCGGCGCCATCAAGCCGTGACGGACGACCTTGCAAGCGACACTTCGCCGCAGTTCGCAATCCTCCGCCATGTAGACGACGCCCATTGCCCCCGCTCCGATTCGCTCGCGCAGCAGGAACCGTCCGCCCAGACAGCGCCCGATCATCGGGTCGAGAAGTGTGGTCTTCGCGATCAGGCCGGGCAGCAGGTGCGCTTGCTCGACGAGCTTCCCCACTTGGCTCTCGAGTTCGGGCACTTCCGAGCACGCCTCATGCAGCCACTCCGTTCGACCCGCATCGCGTAACTCGAGCGCCTTCGAGACGGCCTCCTCGAGTCGGGACGGGTGACGATCACGCCCGAACTCGGACGATTCCGGACCGACGGAGGAACTCACGGGTCATCCTTGAGGAGCACGACCAATCGAGCCTGCGCATCGAAGAACGCGCGACGCGCGGCTGACTCAGACCCGTACCCGAGTTGCTCGGCGAGTTCCAGGAAGGAGGCCACGCCGTCGATGCGAGCACGCAGGAGGTGTTGTTCGCGCGGGCCGAAGCACGCGAGCGCGGTGTGTAGCCGGACGAGACCCTCCGCCGACATCGCGGAATCCGCCGGATCGACCTCCGTGCCGGCGGAGTCGAAGCCGGTCGGCATCTGGCTTCCGCGACGGCCGTCGCGCTGCGCCGCCTCGTGGAAGCGGAGCGCGTCGATGATGCGGTTGTGCACGACCGCGGCCAAGTAGCCGACGAAGGACTCCTCGGTCTTGCCCTGAAAGGCGCCGACATCGAGGAGCACGCTCTGGAAGACGGTCTGCACGACGTCGCCGGTGCTGAAACGTGCGTGCAACCAGGGCCGTCCCTGACGGAGGTCCGTGGCGAGCCGATGATGAACCAGCGCCTCTACTGCTGGATAGAAGCGACGGACGAGTTCGTCCAGTGCCTCTTTCTCGCCCGATCGCGCGCGATCGCGCGCACTCGTGAAGGGCCGATCGGCCAAGGGTGTGAGTGTAACTCGGAACATGGACTCGGGCGGGGATGCTGGCGCCTACGACCCCCAGGATGAAGGCGTGGCGGGCTCAGGGGTCCGCCGCTATTTCCCCCTAACTTTTCTCGTTCGTGGCACTCCGCCATGGTGTGCGTCAGCGCACAGGCCGTGTGTGCACGAACGATCGCCGCTCGTTCTGCTCGCGCACCGGGTTCCAGGCGCAGCTGGGCTTCACTTCTTGGTCGGCGGGGGCTCGCTGGCCCACGCGCGCCAGACCTCGCCGAACGACTGCGGCGTCCACGCGAAGATCTCCTTGAGCAGCTTGCGTTGCAGCCCCGGTAGGTCCTTGCCGGTCGGTGAACCCTGCTCGTCCAACTGGCCCTTCACGCCGCCGCAGAGTTTCGCGAAGCCCTCGGGCTGCGTCTCGATCAGGAACCGCACCATCGACCAGACGGTGAACAGCGCGTCGCGATCGAGCGCGCCGACTTCCTTCATGTACATCAGCTCGGCGAATGGCTTCGCGCGACCGCGCGCCAGCATCTTGCGCACGGCGTCCGACCAATCGGCCGGGTACGTGGCGTCGCGCAGGCCGCCTTCCTCGCCCTCGTTCGTGGTCGAGCGCGGCTCCACTTCTTTCTCGATGGCGAGTGCGAGGCCCTCGTCGATCCACAGCGGCGGGTCGTACGAGAAGTGCTTGTAGGCCGAGAAGAAGAGGTGGCTCAGGTTGTGCGCGATATTCGGCACGAGCCACTTGTCCTGCCGCAGGTCGGGGTCCTGGCACGGGATCGAGGCGTGCATTTTGTGCAGCCCAGCGAAGTGCCAGCGCAGCGCGTTCGTGACCTGCGTGCCGCTGAAACTGCGCGTGAACAGGCGGTGCGTGGCGCTGTTCGAGTGCAGCGAGATCTCGAACTTGTCTTTCTCGCCCAGGAATTTCCCGGCGCCCATGAACGGCCCGTCGGCCTTGCGCTCGGCCGGGAAATCGTCGTCGGTGACGCGGATCAGCTCCTGGAAGCGCGTGTAGACGTCCTCGCCGCGCAGCGCGATGAGGTGCAGCCGCAACCACGGATCGAGCTTCTTCACCTCCCTGGGGACATCAGGCAGAAACGCGTGAGCTCGGCTTCGACACGCTCCCGCTCGTCGCGATCGACCTTCTGTTCCGGCAAGGATGACGCCCAGCGGATGTGCGCCGTCTCGAGGAAGATCCACTGCGACGCGGGCAATTCCGCAGCGAACTCGACGCTGGTCGCGGCGCCCATCGGCATCGGCCCGTGCGACACGACGCCGGTGGCGGCCATCAGCGACGGATCGTCCTTGCACCACGGACACGTCTCGAACTTCGGCTTTTGCGGCAGCGCGAGGAGGCTGGCGCTGATCAGGATGCACGCGGCGAAAGGCACGCGTCCGAAGATAGCGACTGCGGCGCCCCCTGGCGCGCGCGACCCGCCGATCGCACCTTCTGTGCCCATGCGCGACGAGATCCAGGCCCACAACGCGACCATCGAGGATCGCCATTGGTGGTTCGCCGCGCGGCGACACATCCTGCGCGCGCTGGTCAACGAGATCGCGGCCGGTCGCCGACTCGCTGTCGTGGACGTCGGGTGCAGCACGGGCGGCAACGCCGGTTCGCTCGCCGACGCGCACGACGTCACGGGCTTCGATGCCTCCGAGACTGCTGTGCGGTTGGCCGGCGAGCGGTTCCCGCAGGCACGATTTCGACGCGCGGACGAGCTGGGCCCGGTCGTCGATGCGGCGCGCACGGCCGACCTCGTCCTGTTGATGGACGTCATCGAGCACGTCGAGGACGACTTTCACTTCCTGAGCACCATCGTGAGCGCATTGCGTCCGGGCGCGCACGTGGTGGTGACCGTGCCCGCGCACCCCGAGCTGTGGAGCGCGCACGACGTCGCCAGCCAACATTGGCGGCGGTACACGCGCGAACGCCTCGAGCGCACGTGGCGCGACCTGCCGCTCGAATCGCGCGTCGTCTCGTACTGCAACGCGCTGCTGGCGCCGCTCGTGCGCGGCGCGCGACGTCTGCGCGGCACCGAGAAGCCGACGCACGGTACGGGTGCCGACCTCGCTGTGCCGGCTGCGCCGATCAACGCGCTGCTCCGCTGGACGTTCGAGCGCGAGGCGGGGCCGCTCGTGCGCGCGTTGCGCGAACACAGCCCCTCCCCCTACCGCGACGGGATCAGCCTGCTAGCGGTCTTGCGCCGGACTCCGGGCGCGAGCACCGTCCAGACGAAACCCTCGGATGTACCGCGCGATGTCCATCGCCCGGAGGTCGGAGCGTGACCGCTATGTCGAACGGAACCCCGCAGCACGGCCCGATGCCCGCCTTCCAGAAGGCGGTGCTGGTCCTGATCGCCCTCGTGCTCGTCGCGTCGGTCGCCGCGCGCATGTTGATCGTCGAGCCGACGACGCCCGCGGCGAATCCGATGCCCGAGAGCGCGCGCAGCTTCGCGACCCACGCCGCCGAGGACCACGGCGAAAACGTGTCCTGGTGGCAGAGCATCTTGCCGGTCGTCACCGAAGCCAGCCTGTTCGGCCTGATCGGATTCGCACTGGGCTACTCGACGCGCAAGGTGTTCAAGCTCGCGCTGATCCTGATCGCGGTCGCGTTCGTCGCGATCCAGATCCTCGTCGCGCGCGGCACGATCCAGATGGATTGGGGCGCGCTCGTGCAGGCGACGCAGGCCTGGATCCTCAACCTGAAGCCCGACGTGCCGATCACGGAGTTCTTGAAGACGCGCATCCCGACCGCGCTCGCATTCATCGCGTGCTGGCTGCTCGGTTTCCGACGCGGCTGAGCCCGGGCTCGCGCGCAAGTTCGTCGAGCGCGGCGGTGCGCACGGGCAAGGCTGCTCGCCCGGCTTCCAGCACGACCGACCAGCGCGTCGTCAGGAAGCGCGCATCGTCGCGCTGGTGGCGGTCGAGTTCGCGCTCATTGATCGCCGTCCGGTCCCGGATCCGCGGGTTCGTCGCACTGCGGGTACACGGGTGATTGCGGCGCGGGCAAGGTGAGTTCCGGGAGCGCCTCGGGTTCCGGCGGCGGTTCGACGAGGGGCTCCGCGACCGCGGGCGGCGGCAGTTTGTCCTCCTCGGAGAGGCCGGGACCCGCCCACAACGCGAATACGATCGCGATCGGCAGCGCGATCCAGAACGCGCGCCGTCGCATCGCTCAGCGAATCTCCGAGCGGAACGAGTACGAGCCTGCGGGCAGCTCGATGCGCACCGTTCCCGGCGAACCGGCGCGCATGCGCAGCGCTTTCGATTCCGCGAGCTGTTTCCCGTCGAAGGTCACTGCCGATTCGCCCTTCGCCGGCAAATCGAGCGTCGCGCTCGCGCCCTGAGGCACCGTGCACTCGTACGTCAGCGTGTTGTCGTCGAGCTTCCATCCGCTGCGCACCCAACCCGCGATCGAGCGGTGTTCGGCGGAGGCGTGCGTCAATCCGCCGCCGAGGCGCGGAGCAAAGTGGATCTGCGACCAGGGCGCGGCGCCCTCCGCGCTCGAACGCGTCGAACCGCCGCTGCCCAAGTCGATCGAGACGGCGCCCGATTCGGGATGCGTGTCCACCAGCTGCAGGCCGGCGATTTCGCGCACCATCCATTCGCCGATGGCGCCGAGCGCGGGGCTGTTCAGCGAATTCTCGCGCGCTCCATTCAGGAGGCCGGCAGGCGTGATCGCGTCCCACCGTTCCCACGTCGTGTTCGCGCTGCTCTCGATCATGTGCCCCCACGACGGCATCGTCTTGCGCTGCGCGAGCTGCACTGCGACTGCGTGATAGCCAAAGCGCGACAACGCCAGCAGCGCGCGGTGTGCGGTGTGGATGCCGCAGTTCAGACGGCCCTGCTCCTGCACGAGCGCAGCGAGGCGATCGGCGAAGTCCTGGGCTTGTCCGGGCGACTCGTACAGTTCGAAATCGAGCACGAGTGCGTACGCGCCCTGCGCATCGCCGACGAGTCGACGGCCGGACACGAACTCGCGCCGAAATGCCGCTGTCGCGTCTTGTGCGACCTCTTCCATCGCGCGGTTCCCGGCGGCGTCGCCGATCGCGAACGTCATCTTCGCGGCGATGCGCGCGGAGTGCGCCAGCCAAGCAGTCGCGAAAAGGTCCTTCTGCACGGCGCAGCTCTCGCAGGGCTTGCCGTCCACGCTCAACTCGGCCGCGCTCGAACGGTCGCCGGTGTCGCTGCCACGCTCCTTGCGCCAGACGCCGTCGGGGTTCTTCGACGCGACGAACTTCACCCATTCGACTGCGGGCGGCGTGCTCGATCGCAAGAGTCTCATGTCGTGCGTGCGCAAGAAGATCTCCCACGGAATCGACACCGCCGCGTCGGCCTCGCCGGGAGTGCCGCGCGCCTTCGAGTCGCTCTCGAACGGATCCGGCGCGAAGTCGGGGAAGCGACCGTCGGTGGTCCGCGCCGCGCGCACTTCGGTCAGCCACGAACCCAGGAAGTTCGACGCGTCGAACGCGTGCAGCGCGAACGGAGTCAGCGCGCCGACGTCGCCTAGCCGTCCCACGCGCTCGTCGCGCTCGGGACAGTTCGTAGGTACGCCGGTGAAGCTCGAGCGCAGCGACGCGGTCGCCGCCCGCCACACGCGGTTCAGCGATTCGTCGGAGCACGTGAACGAGCCGGTGTCGCGCACGTCGTTGCCGACGATCACGGCTTCGATGGAGCTCAGGTCGAGCGCCGACTCGGGCCCCTCGACCTCGACGTAGCGGAATCCGTGCACCGTGAAGCGCGGTTCGAGCGTTTCGAGGGCTCCGTTGCGCAGCGTGTAGCGATCCGTCTGTGCGGCAGAACCGAGGTTCGAGGTGTCGAGATGTCCGTTCGCGTCGAGCGCTTCCGCGTGACGCAACGTGACAGTCTGGCCCGAAGCCCCGACCATCCGGATCCGCACGACACCGACCAACGTTCGGCCGAAGTCGTAAACGTACGTCGTGGGCCCGACACGCGACACTGACAACGCCGGCTGCACGTCCAGCTCGCGAATCGGATCCGCGCGGTCGGCGAACAGCGTCGGCTTCAGGTCGTTCGCGATTTCGACCGGACGCCAGTCCGATCCCTGGAAGCGCGGCGCATCCCAGCCCGGGACCAGCTTGCGCACGTCGCGAACTTCACCGTCGAGCAGGTCCGCGCTCACCACGGGCCCCGCGCGATTCCAACGCCAACTCTCGTCGGTGCGGATCGGGACGCGCTTGCCGTTCTCGAGCACGATCTCGCCCTGCGCGTAGAAGGCCGGTTCGGCGCCGTAGAACCCGCGCTCGCGTCCGCCACCGAGTTTCCCGGCGAGCCCGAGGCGCCCGGCGTACCAACCCGGGGCGAGTTGGACACCGATCACGTTGTCACCCGGCGCGAGCAGCTTCGCGATGTCGTAGGTCTGGTAGGCGACGCGCTGCGAGTAGTCCTGCCATGCAGGTGCGAGTCGAACGTCTGTGGCCGAAACTCCGTTCACCGTCATCTCGTAGAGCCCCATCGCCGCCACGTGGACGATTGCGCGCGTCGGAGCTCCGTCGATCGTCACTTCACCGCGCAGACGAGGCAGCGACTCGGTGTCACCGTCGGCCTCTGGCGTCGGAACCAGCGCGCCGTCGGTGAGCGCCACGGGCAACCAGCCCGACTCGCCCGAGGAGCCGCTGACCGTGATCACGCCGCGTGGCGCGATGTTCTGCGCGCCGTCGAGCACCTCGATCTCGCCCAGCGCCATCGCGTAACCGTGCTCGCCGTCGGGCTGTATCTTCGTCGCGACGATCCGAAGCCAACGCAGCGTATAGCGCCCGACGTCGATGTCGATGGGCGCGGCACCCGCATCGGGGATGTCCTGCCAATCGTATTCGCCGATGCGAATCGATTTATCCTCGAACTTCCCGCGTGCGTCCGTGTAGACGCGCACGCGCAACGGGAACTGCGAGCCGGGCTTCGACATGTCGCCGTCCGGTCGCGCGGGATGCAGCCGCACGTGATCGCACTGTACGTTGCCACCGAAATCGAACTGCACCCACGGCCACGCGTCCTCGGTCTTGGCGATCTCGCTCTTGTGACCGATCAAGGACCCGCTCGGCGCGCGACCGGCGCGGATCCACGAGGCCTTCGGAGCCGCATCGCGCCCGGGCGCCGCCGAGAACTTCGCCGGCGCGGACCAAGGCGACGGTCGGCCCAGCGCGTCCCATGTGCGCACGATCCACACGTACGCGCGATCCGGCGTGAGCGCCTTTCCGGCGTACTCGATGCCGAACGTGTCCGACGACAGCACTTTCAGGCTGTCCCACGCATCGCCATTTTCGGCGCGCAGCAGCACTTCGCTCGTCGCGACGAGGATCTGGAACGCGGACTGGCCCGCGGCACGACGCGCATCGTCGAGTTCCCAGGAGAAACGCGGACGCGCGTCGTCGACGGCAATCGGGTCGACGCGGTACTCGACGCGCAATTCGTGCGGCGTGCCCGGCCCTGTCTGCCGCTCGGCCTGGGACGGCGTGAGTAGCGAAAAGGCGGTCGCGAGCGCGAGCCAGTACGAGAGCGTCATCGTGTCTTCGGAGTGCGTGGTGGAAACGAGATCGGAGCGCGATCAGTATAGGCACCGCGTCGGAGAAGGCGCGGCGAGAGAGCCTCCCCTGGAACCGACCCGCTCGAATCCGCCATTGCCCGAATCGAGTCCGTCCGTACCGGTTCCGTCGCAGCCGATGCCGTCCAATCCGCATGGTTGGGCCTGGATCGAGGTCGCGCGATCGCTCGATGCGCGGACGATCCGATACCAGGTGCTCACGTTGCAGGCCCTGGGCATCGCCAGCGGCGTCATGCAAGTCGGCGGCGAGCAGGTCCTCGTCGTGCGCGATCACGACGCGCGTGCTGCTGCCACCGAGCTCGAACGCTATCGACGCGAGAACGTCGATTGGCCGCCGAAGGAGACTTTTCCGGCGCCGATCTCGCAGGGAATCCACGCCGCCATCGTGTACGGCGGCGTGCTGAGCATCTGCTACTCGTTCCAGGAGTCGTTCCGGTACGGCGTCGACTGGGAGACGCTCGGCCGCGCCGACGCGGTGAAGATCCGCGCCGGTGAATGGTGGCGCGCGATCACGGCGCTGACGCTTCACGCCGACCTCTCGCACCTGGCCGGCAACATCGTGTTCGGGTCGGTGCTCGGCGTTATCCTGGCGCAGAGCGTCGGCGTCGGACTCGCGTGGTGGAGCATCCTCGCCGCCGGCGCGCTCGGCAACTACGCCAACGCCTGGATGCAGAGCATCTCGCATCGTTCTCTGGGCGCATCCACCGCGGTGTTCGGGGCGCTCGGCGTACAGGTCGCCTACGAATACGTGCGGCGCAGCGAACTCGGCTACAAGGCGTGGCGTCGCTGGGTGCCTGTCGTCATGGGCTTCGGACTGCTCGCGTGGCTCGGTGCGGGCGGTGTGCACGTCGAGGACCCGCGATCGCTCGAAGGCCTCGAGCGCGTGGACATCGGCGCACACGGGCTGGGCTTCGCGGCCGGCGCGTTGATCGGCCTCGGACTCGGCCGCATCCGACGGCAGCGGCTGCGCCTGGACATCACGCGACAAGCGGTCATCTGTGCGGCGGCCATGGCGTGCGTGGTCGGGGCGTGGGCGCTGGCCGTGCGCTGACGATGCCTATGTCGACGATGCCTATGTCGACAAGGCCTATGGCGACGAGGCCCATGTCGACGAGGCCTGCGGCGCGCCGGAACGCCCACGACTCTTTCCTGGTCCGCACTTCGTGCGCTGCCGCCACACGGCAGACTGGGCCGCAATGGTGAGCCCGCCTCCCCCGTCTCCCCCGCCGCGCCCGCCGAGTCGTGCGTGGCTCGCCCGACTCGTCGACATCCGGCCCGGCGAGGGCGCTTCGGTCGCGTGGGCGACCGCGTACTTCTTCCTGCTCCTGTGCACGAACTTCCTGCTGAAGCCCGTGCGCGAAGCACTGGGCATCGCGGGCGGCGCGGACAAGCTGCCGATGGTGTGGACGGGCACGCTGCTGCTGTCGCTGGCCGTCCAACCGTTGTTCGCGGCGCTGATCGCGCGCCTGCCGCGGCGTCAGTTCCTGCCGCTCGTCTACCACGCGTCCGTCGCGTGTTTCCTGTGCTTTCGCGCCGCGTTCGGGTTCGCGCCGGCCGAGTGGACCACGGCGCTGGGCTACGCGTTCTACATCTGGTTCAGCGTCTTCAACCTGTTCGCACTGTCCGTGTTCTGGGGCTTCGCGGCCGACATCTTCCGACTCGACCAAGCGAAGCGACTCTTCGCGTTCATCTCGGTCGGGGGAACGGCGGGAGCCGTCGCGGGATCCGCGCTGGCGGGCGTGTTGGTGGTGCGCGTCGGCGGACTGAATTTGTTGTTCGTCGCCAGCGTCTTGCTCGAGATCGCGGTCGTGTGTGTGCACGCACTCGTGCGTCGACACGCGACGGATTCACCGCGCGAACTCGTGCGTGACTCGGAGCCAAACCCCACGGCCCCCCTCGCGGCGAGCGCGCGTCCGAAATCGATGTGGCGCGGTTTCGGCTACGTCGCAAGCAGCCCGTACCTGCAGGGCATCTGCGCGTTCACGTTCTTCTACACGCTGTTCAAGACGATCCTGTACTTCCAGACCGGCAACCTGGTCTCGGACGCGATCACGTCACGCGACGCGCGCTCGGCGTACTACGCGAACGTCGACCTGGCGGGGAACGTTTTGACGCTGCTGATGCAGCTGTTCGTCACGGGCAAGCTGATCCGCGCGCTGGGCGTCACGTTCGCGCTGCTGACACAACCCATCGTCGGCGGGCTCGCGTGCCTCGGTCTGGGATTCATGATCTGGAAGGGCCGTGAGATCTTCGGCGAGGGCGAATTGGCCTTGGGATTGCCGCCCGAACTGCTGGCGGTCGCGATCGCCAGCGTCCTGTTCACGGCCAGCAACTACGCGACGGCGAAACCCGCTCGCGAGTCGCTGTACACCGTCGTCGAGCGCGACGTGAAGTACGCCTCGAAGAACTTCGTCGATACGTTCGTGTACCGCGCCGGCGATCTGATCGCGGCCTGGAGCTTCAGCGGGCTGCGCGACGGACTCGGCGTACCGCTCGCGGCCATCGCGCTCGCAGGTGGACCGCTGGCGATCGTGTGGCTGGCGGTCGGCATCGTCCTGGGTCGCGCGCAGACCCGCTTGGCGCGCGAATCAAACCGCTGACGGAATCACGCCGCCCATGTGCACGATCTCGAGCGTCTCGTGCGCGCCGCAGGCCAGCAGCAGCGCCGCAGTTGCCTCGTCGTCCTCGACGACCATCTGGATCCACGGATCGCCCTCGCGCGCGTGCGGCGCGAGCGCTTCGAGAAGTTGCCGTACCAGGTCCGGGGTCTGAACCTTGAACGGGAAGCAGCCGGGAAACGCCGGATCGAAGCGCGCAAACGCGATCGGCGCCTCACGCTCGATCAATTGCATCAGCACGTTGCCCCGCATCCCACGTAGCCGCGCGACCTTGCCGTCCGGCAGTCGGAACGCGGCCTCGACGTCGCGATCGTGATCGGTGTCGACGATGCGCGCGAGTAGCGGCTTCGCAGTGCGCGGCAGTCGCGGCAAGGCGGCCCAGTCGAACCGCAGTACGTGCGTCGCATACTCCAGGTACATGCCGCAGCGCGCGTACAGCGCGATGGCGGCGCGGTTGTCGCGCTTCACGTTCAGTCCCCACCGCGTCGCGCCCGCGGCACGGAACCGCGCCGCCAGCTCGCGCATCAGCGCGAGCCCGACGCCGCGGCGGCGGGCATCCGAAGACGTAACGACGTGCCGCACGTATCCGAGATCGCCGTACACCTCGGAGAACGCGTAGCCGACGAGTTTTTCGCCCTCGGCCAAGAAGAAGGCCCACGGCGCGATCTCCGCGCTCCAACGCCCGATGTCCGGAACCGGATCGTCGAGTTCGAGACCCGCGAAGAACCGCCTGAATTCGGCGTAATGCTCGCGAGAGGCGGGGACGACGTGCAGAGCTGTGGACACCGATCCGATGCTAGTGCCCCGTCCCCCAAGTCTCTTCAACGATCCGCCGCGCTGGATCGACGCTGGCCGCGCTACGCCTCCTCCGAGTAGCGCAGCGACTACGCGTCGGCGGCGTGCCTTGCCAGCCACGATCCAGCACGGCGCCTCGTCGAAGAGACTTGGGGGACGGGACACTTGTGCTAGCGCCTCGCGGAGCAACGAGTAGGATCCCGCATTCCCCCTCCTGCCCGCCCCCCACCACGAGGAACGCATGGATTCACCCGCATCGACCGAGGAACGCACGATCCTCGGCCACCCGTCCGGCTTGTTCGTCCTGTTCTTCGCCGAGCTGTGGGAGCGCTTCTGCTACTACGGGATGCGGGCACTGCTCGTCTTCTACGTCGTCGATCAATTCGACAAGACGCAGGCGGATGCGTCGGTGAGCTTCGGCGCCTTCACGGCGCTCGTCTACGCACTCGGAATCTTCGGCGGCTACATCGCCGACCGCATCCTCGGATTCCGGCGCTCGATCTTGCTGGGCGGCCTGATCATGGCGTGCGGCGAGTTCATGCTGATGCGCGGCGAGGAGAGCTGGTTCCTCGCCGGACTCGCGACGATCGTCGTCGGCAACGGATTGTTCAAGCCGAACATCTCGACGCTCGTCGGCAAGCTCTACCCGCAGGGTGATCCGCGCCGGGACAGCGGGTTCACGATCTTCTACATGGGCATCAACCTGGGTGCCTTCCTCGCGCCGATCTTCTGCGCGCGCATTTCGCGCTGGATGAGCGACAAGGTCGATCCGATCACGGGTGCCACGATTCCGGACTACCGCTACGGATTCATGCTGGCCGGTATCGGGATGCTGCTCGGCATCATCGTCTTCGGCCTCGGCAAGAAGCACATGCAGGGCAAGGGCGACGCACCGCCGGAACGCAAGGGCTTCGGATCGATGGCCGCCGTCGCGGTCGGGTGCATGGCAGCGATCCCCGTCATCTACTTCCTGCTGAGCAAGCAGGAGGTCGTCGGCTACTCGCTGATCGGACTGGGCGGCGGAATCGCGCTGTACCTGCTGTTCTTCGCGCTCAAGAGCGAGCGCGTCACGCGCGACCGCATCCTCGCGCTCTTGATCCTGCTGCTCTGCAACGTCGCGTTCTGGGCCAGTTTCGAGCAGGCCGGCAACTCGCTGAACTTCTTCGCGCGCGACCACATCCGACAGCTCTCGCTGGGCGGCTGGACGATGGTCCCCGAGGACTTCCAGTCCGTGAACGCCATCGGGATCGTCGTGCTGGGACCCGTGTTCGCAGCGCTGTGGGTGTGGCTCGCACGCAGGGACGCGAACCCATCCATCCCCGCGAAGTTCGGCTTGGGCCTGATCCAAGTCGGGCTGGGTTTCGCGCTGCTGCTGCTCGGCATCCAGACCGCGAGCGACGCCGGAACGATCCCGTGGTTCTGGCTCGTCGGCCTGTACGTGATCCACACGAGCGGCGAGCTGTGCTTGTCGCCCGTCGGCCTCTCGATGGTGACGAAGCTCGCCCCCGAAAAGATGACCGGCATGGTCATGGGCGCATGGTTCGTCTCGATCGCGTGCGCGAACTACGCCGCGGGACTCTTCTCGGAGCTGGCGGGCAGCTCCGAAGTCGGTGAGGCCGCGGCGACGGGTAAAGACGCGCTGCCCGCGTACGTCAGCGCATTCACGCCGATCGTGTGGATGTCGATCGCGATCGGGGGTGCGCTCTTCCTCGCCTCGCGCCTCGTCAATAAATTGATGCACGGAGTGAAGTGACATGGTTTCCAAGCACTACGCCGCGCACGTCGCAGAACGCCGCAAGAAGCTCGACGCCGCACTCGCGACCGCCGGTTTCGACGGCGTCGTCATTCAAGCCGGCGCGCCCTTCACCTACTTCGCCGACGACCAGGACGCACCGTTCAAGCCGACGCCGCACTTCGCGCACTGGACGCCGCTCGACGGGCCCGCGCACCTCTTGCACCTGCAGGCCGGCAAGAAGCCGCGCCTCGCGCGCGTCGCACCCGAGGACTACTGGTACGAGCAAGCGGCGCTCGGCAACCCGTACTGGGCGTCGGAGTTCGACCTCGTCGAAGCTCCTGACGTGGAGCGTGCGTGGCGCGAGCTGACGATCCGCGGTCGCACCGCGTACATCGGCGACCGGCAGGAGGAAGCGACCGCACACGGAATCCTGCGCGATGCGCTGAACCCGCTCGAGCTGACGTCACGCCTCGACTGGGACCGCGCGTACAAGACGGAGTACGAAGTCGACTGCCTGGCCGCCGCGTCGAAGCTCGGCGTGCGCGGCCACGCTGCAGCAGAGCGCGCGTTCCGCGAGGGCGCCAGCGAGTTGCAGATCCACCAGACCTACGTCGAAGCGGTCGGCTGCACCGACAAGGACCTGCCCTACGAGAGCATCGTCGGCCTCGACGAGAAGGGCGCGATCCTGCACTACTGCGGCAAGCGCAAGACGGGCGGCGGTCGCGTGCTCCTCATCGATGTGGGCGCGCAAGTGAACCACTACGCGTCCGACATCACGCGCACGTGGACGACCGAGAAGGCCGACCCCGTGTTCCAGAGCTTGGTCGCGGGTATGGAGAAGCTGCAGCAAGAGCTGTGTGCAGAGGTGAAACCGGGGATGCCCTACCTCGACCTGCACGCCTCCGCCCACGCCAAGATCGGCGACCTGCTGCACCGCGTCGGCGTGTTGAAAGTCAGCGGCCCGGAAGCGATCCAACGCGGGGTCACGTCTCCGTTCTTCCCGCACGGGCTGGGCCACTTCCTCGGCATTCAGGTGCACGACGTCGGCGGCCGCCAAAAGTCGCCCGAAGGCGGAACCGTGCCCCCGCCGCGCGAGTTCCCGTTCCTGCGCACGACGCGCAAGGTCGAGGTCGGACAGGTCTTCACGATCGAGCCGGGCCTCTACTTCATCGAGATGCTGCTGCGGCCGCACCGGACCGGCGTGACGAAGGACCTGTTTGATTGGAGCCTCGTCGACCGCCTGACACCGCACGGCGGCATCCGGATCGAGGACAATGTGCTCGTGACGAAGGGCGGGCACCGGAACCTCACGCGCGAACACGGAAGCTGACCCGGTTCGCTGGGCTTTGTCGAAGAGCACCCCACCGGCTGTGGGGTGCTCTTCGCTTTTCTACAGCATGCGGTGTAGGTACAGCGAAGCGGGTCAG
>JBBQCC010000074.1:0-15625 GCA_038318285.1 Planctomycetota bacterium
CTGGTACTCCAGCAATAGGTTCTCGAGCAGCTCCAGCGTCTCGAGGTCCAGGTCGTTGGTCGGTTCGTCCAGCACCAGCAGGTTGCACGGTCGCGCCAATAGCTTCGCCAGCTGCACGCGGTTGCGCTCGCCGCCCGACAAGCGCGACACCGGTTCGCGGACCTGTTCCGGCCGGAACAGGAAGTCCTTCATGTACCCCATGATGTTGCGCGCGACGCCGCCGACCATGACGGTGTCGCCGTCGCCCGACAGGTTCTCCTGGATCGTGCGCTCGGGATCGAGCGTCGCCGCCAGTTGGTCGAAGCGCGCGACCTCGAGGTTCGTTCCGTGCTGCACCGTGCCGCTCGTCGGCTCCATCTGGCCCAGCAGGATCTTCACCAGCGTGGTCTTGCCGCAGCCGTTCGGTCCGACGATGCCGATGCGGTCGCCGCGCTGGACTTCGAGCGAGAATCCGCCCAGCAACTCGCGCATCCCGAACGACTGACGCAGGTCCTTGGCGCGCAGCACGATCTGGCCCGATCGCGAGCCCTCCTGCACGGCCGCGCGCACGCGTCCGACTTCGTCGCGGCGCGCGACACGTTCCTCGCGCATCGCCTTCAGCGCGCGCACGCGACCCATGTTGCGCGTGCGCCGCGCCTCGATGCCGCGACGGATCCAGACCTCTTCCTGCGCGAGCTTCTTGTCGAACTCGGCAGCTTCGTGGCGCTCGGCCTCCAAAACGGCTTCTTTGCGCTCGAGGTAGGCCGTGTAACCGCAATCGAACGCGCGCAACTTCGCGCGATCGAGGTCGAGGATGCGCGTCGCGACCGCCTGCAGGAACGCGCGGTCGTGGGTCACGAGCACGAGCGCGCCGCCGCGGCGCACGATGTGCTCCTCCAAGTTCCGGATCGTGTCGATGTCGAGGTGGTTCGTCGGTTCGTCGAGCAGTAACACGTCGGGATCGATCGCCAACGCCTGAGCCAACAGGACGCGCCGTTTCGCGCCGGCCGACAAGGTGTCGACGAGTGCGCCGGGTTCCAGCCCGAGCTGTGCGATCACTTGGTCGCAGCGCGCTTCGGACTGCCAACCTTCCTCGACGCCCGCCGCACGCAGCGCACCGTGGATGGACTCGTTCACCGTGCCCGGCATGGACACGGGCACCTGCTGTGACAAACCCGCGATGCGCACGCCCTGGCGCCGCGTGACGAGCCCGTCGTCGGGCGTCAGCTCTCCCGACAACACGCGCAGCAGCGTCGACTTGCCGCTGCCGTTGCGACCCAGCAGCCCGATGCGCTCGCCGCGCTCGATCTGCAGCGAGACGCGCTCGAGGAGCGGCGTGCCGCCGAAGGTGACCATGATGTTTTCGAGACCTAGTTCCGCCATGAGATCAATTGCCGATGCGCGCGGCGCGCGGTTCGAATCCGTCCATCTCGAAAGTGAGGAGTTCGCCGCTGCCGCACTCCATGTATCCGATCTCCACGGCACGATCGTGGCGTGACGTCGCGGGATTCGACGGTAACGCCAGCGAGGAGAGCGACCAGTCGGCCAGCCTGCGCGAACGATCGCCAAGTTCCGCGGCGGGCACCCGGCTCGCCAGGTGGTGAGCCAGCCGCGGTTCGATTTCGCGCCATGTGAGCTCGAGCCGGCGCACGTGTTCGCGATGTTCCTCCGTGGGCCCGGATTCGTCGCCGTCGACGAGGAACTCGACCTCTTCGTCGGCGAACGTGCCCGAACCCTCCCAGTAGCTCGGTCCGTGCCTTCCGCTCATGCGCTGGAACGTCATCGAACCGAAGCGCGGGTCGATGCGTTTCAGGGGCACGAACGTGCGCCGGAACCAGCTCGCGATGCTCACGACTTGTTCCCGGCGAGCGTCAACAGGAGGTCGCTCTTCGAGATGCTGCCCACCAGCACGCGGTCGACGTCCAGGACGGGCAGGCGTTCGCCGGTGTGGCCCTCGAAGCGCTGCAACGTCTCGCGCAACGTCGTCTCGGGCCGGACGGTGGGGAATTCCTCGCGCAGGACGTCCTGCGCGATCGCCAGCTTGGCCAGCGCGGGATCGTTCAGGAACGGCTTGATCTCGTGCAGCGGGATGACGCCGCGGAACCGGCCGTCGCGCCCGACGACGTACAGGTTGTTGTGCCGATGGGTCACGAACTTCTCGACGATCGCCTGGAAGCGCGCGTTGTCCTCGACGCGCGGCGGATCGGCGCGCATCAGGTCGCGCACCAAAACCGTGTCGAGCGGCGGCAGCGTCGAAGGCGGCGTGCTGGGCAGAGCGTCGGAGTAGATCGATTTCGCGCCGAATCCGCGCGCCGCGGTGTAGGCCGTCACGCAGGCGAGCATCAGCGGCAGCACGATGTCGTAGTCGAGCGTGATCTCGAACAGCATCAGGATGGCCATCAGCGGCGCGAGCGTCGTCGCGGCCAGCATCGCGCCCATCCCGACCAACGCGTACGCGTTCGGCTCCGCCGTGATGTTGGGCAGCAGGGCGTGCACGATGATCCCGAACAGGCCGCCCATCAGCCCGCCGACCAGCAGCGTCGGTGTGAACACGCCACCGACCGCGCCGGACCCGACCGTCGCGGCCGTCGCGACCGCCTTGAACGCGAGCAGCGTCAAGACCGCGGTCCACACGAGGTTCGTGGACAGCATCGCGCTGACCGCGGTGTCGCCGTTGCCCCACACGTTCGGGACGTACAGCGACAACAGGCCCACGATCAGCCCGCCGACCGCCATGCGCACGAAGATCGGAACGTTCCAGCGCCCGAACAGCTCGCCCGTCGCGTTCAGCCCGCGCAGGAACCACAGCGCGAACGTGCCCGCGACGAGGCCGAGGAGCAGGTAGGGCGCGACCTCCCAGTACGTCACCAGGTGGAAGCGCGGCACGATGAAGCGTGGTTCGCCGCCCAGGAAGATGCGCGCGACGACCGTCGCCATGACGGACGACAGGATCAGCGGGCCGAACGTCTGCATCGCGATCGAGCCCAGCACGATCTCGGCCACGAACAGCGCGCCGCCGATGGGCGCGTTGTACGCCGACGCGATGCCGGCCGACGCGCCGCAGGCGACGAGCAGGCGCAGGCGCGGTCGCGGCATGCGTGCCATGCGGCCGATCGCGCTGGCCAGGAAGGCCGCGAGCTGCACTTGCGGACCTTCGCGTCCCAGCGAACATCCCGATCCGATCGAGAAGATCGACGAGGTGATGCGCACGAGCGTCGGCCGCGCGCGGATCACGCCGTCGCCCAGCGTGACCGCTTCCATGTAGTCGATGCTCTTCTTGCCGCGCGAGAAGCGGACGCCGAAGTGCAGGATGAGACCGGCGATCAACCCGCCCGCCGTCGGGATCAGGACGCGGCTCCAGGGATCCAACCGCGCCGCGATGATGGCCAGATCGGACGTCTGGCCCGTGAACAGCCACATGACGCCGTGGATGGCGGCCGCGAAGACCGGCGAGGCCAGGCCGCCGGCGACGCCGATCAGGCCGGCCCAGAACAGCGTGACCCCGTTTTCGCCCGGGCGGAGTCTCTCCGAGACCCACAAGCGCAGGCGCAGGAGCCGGGTGAGCAGCGTGCTCGTCACACGCCGAGCTTAGAGAGGCGCGGGGCCCTTCCACAACGACGCCGCACGGGTTGGATCAACCGTTGGATCGACCCCCGGATCGACCGGACGGGTTCCGTGGTTCTGCCCTCGATCCGACCTTCTGCGCTCGGAGCACTCGCTCCGCACCCGCGCCGCGCTAGACTTCGCGCCTCGTTGACGACGGGCTGCGCCGGGCGCGGCACGTCCCCGAGTCCAAAGGTCCGCCGAGAAGAACGCCTCCATGAAGCCGACAGCGCTGGGAATGGTCGAGACCAAGGGTCTCGTGGGTCACATCGAAGCCGCGGACGCGATGGTCAAGGCGGCCATGGTGGAACTCCACGGCCGCGAGAACATCACGGCCGGCTACTGGACGATGTTCGTCGTCGGCGAGGTCGGCGCGGTCAAGGCCGCCACCGACGCCGGCGCGGCCGCCGCGCGCCGCGTGGGGGAGCTGGTCAGCGTGCACGTGATCCCGCGCCCGCACGATCAGCTGTGGAAGATCCTGCCGAAGATGTCGCCGGTGCCGAAGGCGGCCGGCGGCGCGAAGTCCGGCGGCAAGAGCGCGGACTGAACGCGCCGCGCTGAGGCGCTCCTTCCGTGCAGACCATCGATCCGGATCTCCGCGCGTTGCAGGACGTGCGCGACGCGGTCGCGCGCGCGAAGCGCGCGTGCGAGAGCATCCACGGGTTCGACCAGAAGCAGACGGATGCGCTCTGCGCCGCGATGGCGAAAGCCGGAGCGGCGGCGGCTCATGACCTGGCGCGTCTCGCTGTCGAGGAGACGGGGATCGGCAAGATCCACTACAAGGTCCTGAAGAACCTGTTCGGGTCCGAGGGCACGTGGGCCTCGATCCAAAACGAGAAGACGGTTGGCATCCTCTCGCGCGACGAGCGCACGGGCATCGTCGAAGTCGGCACGGCATCGGGCGTCATCGCCGGCATCGTCCCGACGACGAACCCGACGTCGACGACGCTGTTCAAGGCGCTGATCGCCGTGAAAGGTCGCAATGCGATCGTCATCAGCCCGCATCCGCGCGCGCGGCGCTGCATCGGCGAGACGGTGGAAGTGTTGCGTCGCGCGATCGAGCGCGCCGGCGGACCGCCGGACCTCGTGTGCGTGCTGCCGAATCCGACGATCGAGTCGACCGGCGCGCTGATGAAGAACAAGGACGTCGCACTGATCCTCGCGACGGGCGGGACGGGGCTGGTGACGGCGGCGTACAGCTCCGGTCGTCCGGCGTACGGCGTCGGACCGGGCAACGTGCCCTGTTACATCGATCGTTCGGCGGACATCCCGTACGCGGCGGCGGCCATCACGGCCAGCCAGAGCTTCGACAACGCGACGCTGTGCTGTTCGGAGCAAGGGCTCGTGCTCGACGCACCGATCGCGAAGCAGCTCGTCGCCGAACTCGTGAAACGCGGCGCGCACGTGTGCGACGAAGACGAGACCAAGAAGCTCGCGAAGCTGTGCAACGTGCGCGGCCACATGAACGCCGACATCGTGGGTATCGATCCCTGGCGCATCGCGGAAATGGCCGGTTTCGCCGTGCCGAAACACACCACGATCCTGCTGGCTTGGCAGGGCGGCGTCGGCCAGGACTGGCCGCTCTCGATCGAGATCCTGGCGCCGGTGCTGTCGCTCCACCAGGTCGAAGGGTGGGAGGCGGGCTGCAAGGTCTCGATCGCGATGCTGGAGTCCGACGGGCTCGGGCACACGCTGGGAATCCACGCCAAGGACGAGCGCGTGCTCGACGCGTTCTTCCTGGAGAAGCCCGCGAATCGCATCGTCGTGAACGGACCCTGCTCGCAGGGCGCCGTCGGCTATTCGACCAACTTGGTGGCGTCGTTCTCGCTGGGTTGCGGACCGCAGGCCGGCAACATCACGAGCGACAACATCTCCGCGCGCCACCTGATCAACGTGAAGCGCGTCGCGTTCCCGCGCCGCGATTGGGCCGACATCGAGCGACGCGATCACGAACGCGTCGCCGCGCTGACGAAGGACGGCATGCCGCGCGGGTCGGGGTTGCCCGGCGATCCTGCGCTGACCGGTGCTGCGCCGCGCGCGTCGTCGAGCGCGTTCACGGCCGATGCGTCGAGCAACTGGCGCGGCAATCCCAGCGTTTCCGCCGTCGAGTCGGCGCGTGCGAGTGCGCCGACGACGGCCTCGACTTCCACGGCCGCGACGACATCCTGGACCTCGAAGGTCGGCGCGGGCACCAAGAGCGTGCCGCCGACGTTCGTGACGTCCAAGACGACATCCACGGCGACGTTGCCGCGGCCGGCTGCGATGCCCACCAGCGCCGCGGTCGCTGGCAACACGCCGCGCGGCGTGCGCCAAGGCTCCGGCCTTTCGACGAGCGAAATCCAATCGCTGCTCTCGCACGCCGGCGCGGGTTGTCCGCTCGGCCCGTGCAAGGGCTGCGCGCACCACGAGATCACCACGGGTTCGTGCAAGGCGTGAGCAGCGCCGCGCGAACCGACACAGCACTTCCTGACCCCACACGCAGAGGATCGAGACGATGGACAGCATGATCGCCCTGGGCATGATCGAGACGAAAGGTCTCGTCGGTGCCATCGAAGCCGCGGACGCCATGTGCAAGGCCGCGAAAGTCACGTTGATCGGCAAGGAACGCAGCGGCGGCGCGCTGATGACCGTGCTGGTGCGCGGCGAAGTCGGCGCGGTGAAGGCCGCCGTCGAAGCCGGTGCCGCGGCCGCGAAGCGCGTCGGCGAGTTGGTCGGCCAGCACGTGATCCCGCGTCCGGCAGGCGACCTCGACCTCTTCCTGCCGCCGCTCCCGGAATCGAAGTGAGCCGCGTGTCTCGGCATCCGAGCCGGGGCTGACGGACCATGACGCAGAGCGGAATCGAGCTGCGCGGCGCGGTGTTCATCGATCAGATGCAACCCCAGTTCGCCGCGACGGTGGCCACGAACTCGAACGGGTACTTCCCCGTGACGGGCGAAGCCGCGTTCTGGCTCGAGGTGCAACCCGGCATCGTGATCAATCGGCTGATGGACGTCGCGCTGAAGGGTTGCGACGTCAAGCCGGGCGCGCTCGTCACGGAGCGCAGTTACGGAACGCTGGAGGTGCACGGCCCGGATCAAGGACAAGTGCGTCAAGCCGGCGCGATGATCCTGCAGGCCGCTGGCGTGACGATGGACGACGCGCTGAAGCCGAACGTGATGACGAGCGAGATCATCCGCAAGATCAGCGACACCCATGCGATGATGATCAACAAGTCGCGCGCGGGGATGCTCGTGCTGGGCGACGACACTCTGTACACGCTCGAGGTGAATCCGGCCGTGTACGTGACGCTGGCCGCGAACGAGGCCGAGAAGGCGTCGCCGATCCGCATCGTCGGATTGGGCGCGGAGGGCGCGGTCGGTCGCTTGCGCCTCGCCGGCACGGACGCCGAGATCGACGAGGCCGTGAAGGCCGTGCGACGCGCGCTCGAAGGCCTGCGCGGTCGTGCGAACGCGGGGACGCTCTGATGTTCCTTGGTCGGGTGGTCGGCGAAGTTTGGGCGACGCGGAAAGTCCAGGACTTGTCCGGTCTGCGTCTCCTGGTCGTCGAAGCGCTCGACGAGCGACGCGATCCGGGCGCACCCAAGGTGACGCCGGTCGTGGCCGCGGATCCGCTCGGCGCGGCGATGGGGGATCACGTCGTCGTCGCGTTCGGCAAGGCTGCGCGCGTCGCGCAGCTCGGTCTGGACGGCGACTTCGCCTTCGAAGCAGCGATCGTGGGCATCGTCGACGACTTCGACGTGCCGGACGCACCCGCGTCGTGGCGCATGACCACCGCCGAATCGCGCGCGGCCGCGGTCACGCCGGCGAAGGGAGCGCGCTGATGCTCGTCGGCACCGTCGTCGGCAACGTGTGGGCCACGAAGAAGGACCCCAGTCTCATCGGGCTGCGCTTCCTCGTCGTGCGGCCCTTCACGACGGACGGCCGCGAGTCGGCCGAGACGATCGTGGCCGCGGATCCGCTGGGCGCCGGCATCGGCGAGCGCGTGCTGGTCGTGTTCGGGCGCGCCGCGCGCCACGCGATCGGCCGCAGCCACGACATCGGATTCCAGACCGCGATCGCCGCGATCATCGACACCATGGAACTCGAGGAGGGCCGCGTCGTCGGACCCACCCGCGAACACGATCGGCCTGCGCAGGATCGGCCCGCAGAGAGCAGCAAAGGAACGTCATGAACCGCAACGACCACAATCCCGAGATCCAAGGCGACGCCCAGATGGACGTCGCGATCGGCGTGCTGGAGCTGTGCAGCGTCGCGCGCGGCGTCGAAGTCGCCGACGCGGTCCTGAAGGAAGCGCGCGTCGAGATGCTCTTCGCGACGCCGGTGCAGCCGGGCAAGTACGTGATGCTGTTCACGGGCCCCGTGGCCGATGTGCGCGCCAGCGCGACACGCGGCGCCGCGTTGGCCGCGTCCGACCTGGTGGACCAACTCGTGATCCCGCAGGTGCACGAACAGATCGTGCCGATGCTCAAACGCAAGGGCGGTCGCATCAATGGCACGCTGGACGCCATCGGCGTCGTCGAGACCACGACCGTCGCGTCGACGATCGCCAGTGCCGACATCGCGCTGAAGACGGCGACGGTCGACTTGATCGACGTGCGCGTCGCGAACGGCCTGGGCGGGAAGAGCTTCTTCACGCTGACCGGCGAGGTCAGCGACGTGCGTAGCTCGGTCGCGGCCGCCGCGCGCTCGGCGCAGGAGCGCGGTCTGCTCGCGCGCGAGGTCGTGATCGCGAGCCCGCACCCCGAACTCGTGCGGCACCTCTGATCCCCGGATTCCCGTGGCGCGCCGCTACCTGACCGTTGACGACGTGCGTCGCCTGGCTCCGGCCGGCGGGCAGATCGTCGTCGACGAGGAAACCTTGGTGACGCCGCACGCGCTGGCCGCCGCCGAGGAACTCGGCATCCGCATCGTGACCGGTACCGGCGGCGCGTACACCGAACCGACACCCGATCGCGGTCCCGACGCCGATCGCGCGCGACGCTCGCTGCCGAACCTGCCCGAGCCCGACGACGACGACACGACGACGAACGCCGTGATCACGGCGGTCGGGCGCAATCGACCCGGTGTGCTGGCGGAGATCACTTCGGCGCTCGCCAAATCCGGCGCCAGCGTGCACGACATCTCGCAGAAGATGATCGAGGGCTACTTCCACATGGTGCTGACCGTGGAGTTGCCGCCCGGGTCGCGCTTCACCGACTTGAAGCAGTGCCTGGAGTGCTTGGGCGGTACCGACGATTACGTCGTGCGCGTGATGCACGAGCGCGTGTTCCGCTTCATGCACCGCGTGTGAGTGCGCTTCGCGGATCCGCCCTGGAACCGCGTCCCTTTCAGACGCTCACGGCAGCCACGTCACCGACACACCGTTGGTCAGGTTGAACGTGCTGGTGGTGCAGAACGCCGCTGCGTTGCGGTACCACACTTGGTAGAAGCGCAGGTTGCCCGGCATGCACTGGCCGCGTACCGCGACCGAGAGGTCGGGGAACACCGGGTACGAGCTGAAGCCGCCCGAGTTCGACTTCGTGGCGAGTCGGATGATCGTCCCGGTCGCGCAGCGCAGACCGTCACCGAAGACCGCGCCCGCACCGCCGCTCTGCGACGCCGAGCCCTGGAAGTAGAGGGCCGAGCTGTTCGGCATGCCGCCGGCCTGGAGTCCCATCGTGTCATTGCCGACGCTCGCGTTGCCGGTGGCAGAGAGGTGAGCGCCGGCCGCGTTCACCGAATTCGCGCAACCGTTGCCGGCCGCGCCGGCATTGCCGCACGGACACGCCGTGCCGCTGCCGTTCCCCGAGCAGTACGTCGTGAACGGCGTCGAGCCGGGGATGTACAGCATCCCCTGCAAGTTGCCAGCGCCCGTGGACCCCACGACCGTCGCCGCGCCGCTGACGACGTCGACCGTGTAGAGGTTGTCCGCGACGTTGTCGATCATGTACATGACGCCGTTGTCGGTGTCGTACGCGAGCGAACTCGAGTTCGTCGCGCCCGCGCCCAACGGCCCGATCGCAGTGAACACGCCGGTGCCGCGGTTCACGCTGTAGAACTGGTCGGTTCCGGCGTTCGCTGCATACAGCATGTCCGTCGCGGGCACGTACCCGAGGCTCGTGAACGACGTGATGCCAGACGTCCCGATCTGCGTCGTAGCGCCGTTCGTCTCGCCGATCCGGAACAGGTTGCCGTTCGAGGCGCCCCACAACGCATGTTGCGTGCTGTCCCATTCGAGGCCGAGCATGATGACGGTCGTCGAGCTGAACGAACCGATCAGGGTGGTGTTCCCGGTGGCGAGGTCGAGGCTCGAAAGTTGGTCGAGGCTCATCGAGGCCACGTAGATGGTGCCGGTGACGTCGTTTCGCGCGATGTCGCCGGGCGTCCCCACGCCCGCGGATGCGAAACCGATCGAGGTCTTCGCACCGGTCACGGGGTTCAGATCGAACAGCTCGCGCGAAGCGTCGATCGCGATCAATCGACCTGCGTGGGCCGAGATCGCGAGCGTTCCGAGAGCGAGCAGAGACAGGATTCGTCGTGTGAGCATGGGCAAATCAGGAGGTTCGGTGGAGTCCGGAGGCGAACGATCCCTGCAAGCAACGTACCCCGGAACGATGGATCCCGGGGGCCGCGGCGTCGTGAAGCGGCTGAACGCACGCTGATCAGGTCGTACCCGCGCGCGGATCCGCTCGGACCAGCGCGGATTCGCGCGCACAAGCCCAGTCCGTGAACGACACGGGCCGCGCGGCAAGTGCCGCGCGGCCCGTTGGCGACTCGCGTCGCGCTTCGATCCGGGCTCAGCGAATCATGGGGTCCAGGTGACTTCGATGCCGTTCGTCAGGTTGAACGTCGAGGCCGTGCAGAAGGCGGCGGCGTTGCGGTACCACACTTGGTAGGTGCGGACGTCGGCGGCCGCGCACATGCCGCGCACGGAGACGGTGGGATCGCCCATGTTCGGGTACGCGCTCGCACCCGACATGTTGTTCTTCGTCCCCAGACGCACGACGCTTCCGCCGGCGCAGCGCAGACCGTCACCGAAGACTGCTCCCGCTCCGCCGGACTGCTGACCGGTGCCCTGGAAGTACAGCGCCGAGCTGTTCGGCATGCCAGAACCCTGCAGCACCAGCGTGTCCACGGCGATGCTGGGGCTGCCGCTGGCCGTTAGGTTGCCGCCGTTGACGTTCACGGAACTCGCGCAACCATTGCCGGCCGCGCCCGCGTTGCCGCACGGGCAGGCCGTGCCCGAGCCGTCGCCGAAGCAGAACGGCGTGACGGGCGCCGGACCGTTCGGGATGTACACCATGCCGAGCATGTTCGACGAGCCCATGTAACCGACGAGCGTCGCGACGCCCGTCACCAGGTCGACGGTGCACAGGTTGTCCGTCGAATTGTCGATCAAGTACATGACGCCGTTGTCGGTGTCGTACGCGAGCTCCTGTGGAGCCGTCGATGCGGGTCCGAGGGGCCCGATCAAGGTCACCGCACCGGTCATGCGATCGACGGTGTACAGCGAGTCGGTGATGCTGTTCGTCAGGTACATCACATCGGCACCGGGGACGTAGCCGAGGTTCGTGAACGACGTCAGGCCCGACGCGGCGACCTGGGTCGCGACACCCGTCATCGGGTCGATGCTGAACAGGTCGCCGTTGGAACCGCCGAAGAGCGTGCTCAGCGAGCTGTCCCATTCGAGACCGTGCATGACGACAGTCGACGAGCCGTAGAACCCGACGAGTGTCGCGTTCAGGGTCCCGAGATCCAAGGTGAACAGCGAGTCGAGGCTCGTCGAGGACAGGTAGATGGTGCCGCTCGAGCTGTCGCGCGTCAGAGCGCCGGTCGTGCCGGCATTCGAGCTGACTTGGCCGAGCGGCGTCCGCACTCCGGTCGCCATGTCGATGTCGAAGAGGTTTCGCGAGCTGTCGATGCCGATGAGCTGACCGGCGAACGCACCGGTCGTAAGGCCGCAGATGGCCAAGGTGAGGGAGCTGATACGCATGGTCGGTGAACTTCGGGGCAAACTGTGGTTGGTTCGGGGAGTTCTGGGAAGCTCGAGGAAACGAGCACCCCACAGCGAAATCGAGAGTAACAGCGCCGCATCGAATCGGGACGGCCATCTCTCTCCCGGACGATGCCTGGGGAGACCCGCCATCGATGGTGTCCGGTGGGCGCGGTCCTTCGCGAGTTCGGAATCCGACGTTGTGCGGCCCATTCCGTCGGTGTTCGCGCGGATCGCGCCACGGAGTCGGCCGATCAGGTGGCCGGCGCGGACGCAATCACCAGTACGCGCCCGGTCGGTAGGTGCCGATGTACCACTGATGGCCCTCGAGATCGCGGACCATGAACCCGCGCGAGCCGTAGTCTTCATCGCGCAATTCTTCGATGATCTCTGCCCCGGCGGCTCTTGCGCGAGCGTACAGCACATCGGGATCCGCGACGCGCACACACAGCGCTTGGGCGACGTCGCGCGAACCGCGCGGTCCTATGCGGTGCTTCTCGGGCTTCGACGACGAGACCATCACGACGCCGGTTCCGAACGACAGCTCCGAGTGCATGACGGTGCCGTCCGGTCCGGGGACGACGAGCCTGCGTTCGAAGCCGAATGCGCGCTCGAGCCAATCGATCGCGGCGGGCGCGTCGTCGTACGAGAGCGATGGATAGAACGTGTCGGAAGCGGCGTCGCTGGCTTGAGTCATGGGGCGATCTCCTTGCTCGCGATCGTAGCGCGTGCAGTGGGGTCGGTGCTCGACGCCCAGCGTCCACGGGCCGACGGCGGTCGAGCCGCTGTGAAGATTCCAGCGCGGAATCAGCTCGCGCGCTTCGTCGGCGGCGTCAGCGAGCGGTCGTACGTCCACTCGGGATCCGTGTCGACCTGGATCTCGATCGGGTAGTTGTCCTCGCCGTGCGGCATCGTGCCGAGGCGCGTCAGGAATCCCTCGACGTCGGCTGTGTGCAGCACGAATTCGCGGCGACCGTTCCAGGTCAGGATGATCGAGCACACGGTGTGGCGGTCGGCTTCGACCGCGGTCAGCAGGCGTTCCTCGAACAGCTGCAACTGCGCGACTTCCTCGGGTGCTCCGAGACCCGACTCACCGCGCTCCGTCATGCGCCAGAACACATTCAAGCGCTCGGGATATCCGGCGCGCGGGAAATCGGACGGATAGTCGCGAACACGCGCCTGGATCGGGAGGGTTTCGTAGAGACCGTCGGCGTTGCGCCAGGGGAGGTCCGTCACTTGTCGAAGACGTTCGTTTCGCCCGGGCTGATCCGCTCGTCGACGACTTCGACGCGCAAGTCGAGCTTGTCGAAATCGAGCTCGGGCAGGGTCGCTTCCGCGCCGCGTTCCTCGCGCGTCTTCGGTCCTCTGATGCGCGCGGGGTTCTGCGCCGGTTCGGGATCGGGCTTCTTTTCGGGTGTCTTCATGACGGGCTCAGGGCCGGGGTGCGCGCGGGTTCCATGCGGCGTACGAGGATACCGCGCCGTGCAAGCTCCCCCGCGAAGCGTTCGACGTTCTCGCGCGCGCTCGCGCCGAGGCCCCGGGTCAGCGCGTCGAGGCTGCTCGCCGCGCGCAGCGCGTCGAGCGCGCGCGCTCCGTCGGGGCGCAGCTCCGCGAACTCGGCCGTCTCGCCGCAGTACACGAGCACGCGCGCGTCGGGGCGCAGGGGCTGCGTGCCCGCAGCCGCTTCGGCTTCGGCGTCCGCGACGTAGCGTCCCGTCAGGAACTCGGGTCGTGCCGCGCGCGCGGCGGGCGTCGCGAGGCCTGCAACGGCTCCGGCCCACGAGAAGGGGATCGCGACCGCGCGCAGTTCCGCACCGAGGCTCAGCGTCGGATGCGGCGTCGCGTCCGCGCGGCGAGCAGCGCGAGCGCGACAGCGCGCCACGAACTCGTCCGGGCTCGTCCCGCGCGCGAGGTGCAGGAAGTAGTGACTCTTCTGCATGAACCAGAAGATGTTGTCGCCCGAGAAGAGCGGATAGCGGGCGCGCAGTGCAGCCATCATCGACTCGAACATCTCGGCTGCTTCGCCCTGCGTCATGCCGACGTCGGCCTCGTAGTCGTGGTACAGCTGCAAGTCCGCGGACGCGTCCGAGCGAATGCGCACGCCGAACTCCGCCGGATCGCGGAAAACGTGGCTCTCCTCGTCGATGTGGAACGTCTGCAGCGACACTTCGCGCACGATGTCGGCATGCTCGACCAGGAAATCAGCGGTCAACTGCGCCTCCGCGCGCGTTTCGCTGGGAAATCCGACCATCGCGTAGAACGTGACGCTGATGCCGGCGCGGGAGCAGTTGCGCGCAACCTCGACGACCGACTTCAGGCTCTGGCCCTTCTTCATCAGCTTCAAGATGCGCGGCGTCGCGGTCTCGAAGCCGAACAGCAGCTTGCGACAGCCCGATGCGACGAGTCGCGCGCAGCCATCTTCGGTGTAAGCCTTGGGCTCGACGCGCGCGTCGGCCCACCAGTGGATGCCCGCACGGCGCGCGATCAGTTCCTCGGGCAGGTCGCGCAGGAGGCCCGGCGGCATGCAATCGGTGATGAAGTTGACGTGCTGCGTGCCCAGCGCGTCGCGCAGTTGCAGCACGTGGTCGACGATGGTCTTCGCGCTGCGCGTTCGGTAGCCCGGTCCGATCACGGTCGGCAGCGTGCAGAACGTGCACTCGCCGTAGTAGCAACCGCGGTTCACGTCGTAGGGGATGACGACCTCGGGCGAGAAATACAGCGGGAACGGCAGCCCTGTGAAGTCCGGCGCAGGCGCGGCGTCGAGGCGGATCGGATGCCCGGACGCGTTCTCGACGGTGCGGACCGTTTCGCTGCCCACCCCGCCGCCCGAGCGATCGAACCACGTCAACGAACCGACGCCTTCGAGACTGCGTCCTTCGTGCAACGCTTCGCACAGCGCGAGCAGCGGCGCCTCGCCCTCGTGGAAGATCAGGCTGTCGAGGCAGGCGTCCATTCCCGGCGCGTTCATCAGCTTCTTGCCGATGTACGCCAGAAATCCGCCGCCGGCGGTGATGTGGCAATCGGGCAGCGCTTCTTTGACGAGTCGCGCCAAGGTCAACGCGGGCACGAGCTGCGACCCGTAGATGATCGAAAGCCCCAGCACGCGCGGGCGTCGCGCGACGATGCGCGGCAGGACGCGCTCGCGGTAGAACGCCAGGAACGGGTTCTCCTCCTCGTCGCGCGTGGCGGCCAGCACTTCCGACGAACGGTCGTTCCCGTAACGCATCGTGAAGTTGTGCGGCGTCAGTTCGCTCGGGAAGTGCGCGGCCGACACGATGCGCAGCGCGTGGTAAATCGTGCGCACGGCCGGGACGTAGCGGTCGGCGTCGTAGAACGCGCCGCCGCGCATCACGGACTTCGCGTCGTCGATGCGCGCGGCGACCGCGGCGGCACTGGCCGCGCATTCGCTCGCCGCGCGGAAGGCGGACAGGTCACGAAAGCCGAGCGTGTCCTTCTCCGAGAAACGCTCGAGCGGCAGGCGGGCGGCGACGCGCTGGCCGCAGCGTTCGAGGTAGCCGCGCTCCAGGAACGCGTCGTAAGCCTCGATGTTCGCGTCCATCAGCTCGACGTCGTCGAAGCCGTGCGCCTGCAGCCAGCCCTTCAAGCACGGCAACGCGAGGTAGGGCTGTGTGAAATGGCCTTGCGGCGGGAAAACGAGGCTGACGGGGAACGATTCGCGTTGGATCATGATGTCGAAACCTTCTGTCGAGCCGAGTCCATGGTCGGGGCGCCCGTGTCGACGAGCCCGACCCGTGCGAGCTGTTCGATCGCGGCCGCGAAACCGGGCGAGCGCGCTTCGAGTTCGTGAATGCTGCGCGAGCCGTCGAGCAGCGCGAGGATGCGCGCGACGTCGTCCGTGACACGCAAGGTCCGCGTGCCGGCCAGCGCGCGCGGCGCGGGCACGGCACAGATCCAGGTTGGTGTCCTGTTCGCGGCACGCGGCGGTTCGCGACCGTCGCGCAGCGCCTCGAAAACGGCCGCGACGTCGTGCGTCACCCGCACGAGAACGCCGCGTGACTTCGGACCGAGCGTCGCGGGCTCGGACCTATTCGCGAGCGCCGACGCGCGCAC